>NZ_JBIPPD010000056.1:0-16392 GCF_044368625.1 Flavobacterium sp.
AATATGCTTTACAAGAATCATCATTTGGGAATTCTTTTACTAGATTGAGTATATTTTGACCTTTAAAATTATCCATAATTCAGTATTTAAAGGAACTAATATACGGAATTTAACTTAATAACTCAATAAATTTAAGTGATACGATTTACAACTTCTGCCGGTTGTCTTCAGAATTCGTGTCAATCAATTTATTGTAAGGATCAACGCCTACTTCTATTGGTTTTTCGTTTACAATTATCGAAACTTTATTGTTGATTTTGTCAATTTTATATTTCTTATTGTACAATTCGTTTTCCAGTTCATAATCGCCTTTTTTGGTTTTAACACCAAAAACACCTACTTCAATATAGTCATTTAACGGATAGGATTCTATTGGCGATTTCGCTTTGAAAGTCAACGTTTTGCCCTTTTCATCTTTAAATATTTTCTTTCCTTTATCTGATGACCGGTATTTGGAAACCAAGAACGTAATGTCCACTTGGTATTTGCCATTCGGTAATTTCTTTGACGTTACTTTTTCTACTTTATTATCGTACAAAGTAATGGTTTCGAACATGTCTTTGATCAAATACTGGTATTGTTCTGGAGTTCCACGTTTGATGTGGTTTACAAATTCTATCGAATTCGTGTAAGGTGCTTCCTGAAACGCCACTTCTTTTACATAGCCTTTCAAGATGTTGTTGAAATTCTTTTCGCCTAAGTAATCACTCATGGCGTACAACACTAGCGAACCTTTGTTGTAATGAATGTACTGTTGGTTTTCATTAAACATCAACGGGTTTTCGTTTTTCCGTTCAAAAGTTCGTCCTTGCAAGTAGTTGTCCAAAGCATCTTTCAAGAAACGACGCATTTGAGCTTTGCCGTATTTTTCTTCCAAAACTTTAAGCGAACTGTACTCCGAGAGCGATTCTGACATCAAAGTCGCCCCTTTTACATTGGCTCCAATTACTTGATGGGCCCACCATTGATGCGCAATTTCATGTGAAATTACTGAAAATGGATAATCCACAGCATTCGGGTCTTCTTCATCTACATCGGCAATAAAACCAATCGCTTCAGAAAACGGAATCGTATTGGCAAACGATTGAGCAAAGGTTCCCATTGTTTTTGGAAACTCAATAATTCGAGCTTGTTTGTGTTGGTACGGACTGAAATTTTCTGAATAATATTTCAACGAACGTTTCATAGCGTCCATCATTCTATCAAGATTGTATTCATGGCCTTTGTGGTAGTAAATTTCTAAATTCACATCGTTCCATTTGTCTTTTTTCACTTCGTATCGGCCGGAGTTAAAGGCGTAAAAGTTCAGCATTTTCTGATCCATTTTATAATGGAAATACTTTCTTCCGTTTTCAACCCATTCTTTTTGAAGATAACCTGGAGCAATGGCAATTTGGTCCTCCGAAGTACTTACCGTAGTTTCAAATGTAATCCAATCGGCATTGTCGGAAATGTACGTGTTTTTTCTTGCGATAGAATCATTTGTAGCTGCCATTCGTTCTTTGGCAGGTAGTTTGTACTTTTTACGAACGTCATTATCGGCAATTTCTCCCGAAGCTGAATATCCAAACGATGGAAACATACCATTGTTAATGAAAGTTCCGTTTTCAATTACTTGTGAACGGTCTTCTAAAAAAGTATTTGCCCGATTCTTTACTTCAAAATTCACTAATAATGTATCCCCAGGAGCCAATGATTTTTCTAACTTATAAATGTCAAATCGGTACAAAGTATCTTTAGAAACGAGTTTGTTTTTAGCATCAAACCCAATCGATTTTAAGTTATCATAATAATTGACAAAGATAGAATCGATGGTCTTATCCGATTTGTTGACCATGATGTATTTGACTTTCGCCTGATAATTCCGCTCTTTTGGAAATATGTTCATGTTCACTTTTACATCTACAATTCGTGGTTGCGGATGTTTTTCAAACTTTTTGTATTTCTTTTCGAAATCAACTTGTTGTAATTCTAATTCTTGACTTGAATAATACGGTTCGTCTACCGTATCGTGTCGGTAAATAGCTGTTCCTAATCCTATAAAAGCGGCTAAAGCGATAAGAGAGGGAATTAAAATCGCTGGTTTCATTCTTCTTCCCGCAATTTGAAGCCGCTCTTTAACACTCGACAAAATGCCTCTTCTGAAAAACAAAAGTGTAATTCCGTAGAGAAAACCAATTAGCAACAACCAATAAACTTTGTAAATAAAAAATGCTCTAACAGAACCATAACCGTTCATATCGGAATAATCATAACCTCGCCCTGAATTGAAACTAAAAATGGGATGTTCGATTCCTAAAGCAGAAACCGATGGAAGCGCCAAAAGGAGTACTAATATCACAAAGAATCCCACTAAATAATTCTTGAAAAAAGATTGAATGAACAATGAGAAACCAATTAAGATAATACTACCAATTAAGTTGAAACCAAAAAGTTCGGTAACATAATGCAAGATTTCGAAATTGTAATAGCCGTAATACACTTGAATCAACATACAAGAAATCATTCCTAAAAACAAAATCACGAGTGTCATTCTGAAAAGGGCTAAAAACTTGGATAATAGCAAAGTCCAATTCGGGATGGGTGTAGCATCTACCAATCCATTCATTCGGCTATTTACCGCCAATTGAATCAAATAACCAGAAAACAAGAAAATTAAGATTCGGATAAAGAAATTAAAAGTACCGCCAAGTAAATCTAACACCTTCCAAGTTACTGGATACGTTCGAGTACCAAATAATTCTTGTCCTAAAGTTGCCCCAGAAATCAATACGAAAAGTACCAAAATAGAAGCGATGGTTATGAAAATCCAATTTTTTGTAATCAATCTAAATTCAAAACTAGAAATACTCCAAGCTGTTTTTAGGTTTTGCAAAAACGAATAATCGAAAGAAACTTTGGGTAAATTGATTCGGATAATGCTGCCAAAATTGTTTTTTACGATTCGTTCGGCTTTCTTTTTTCTGCCTAAAGTAATTGGTGAATGTGAAAAAGAAAACGTGAAATACAAGAGGGTAAAGAATAATAACGAAACGCCCATCCAAATAAGACGGTTGTAAACTATGACTTCATCCATCGGAATGTCTCTTACATTTTGTTCTTCAATCGTCCAATATTTCGTCACGTAACGCAGCGCTTCATCGCCATAAGGTTCAATTAAAGCAGCAGAATATTTATTTTCCATATCGTTGGTAATATTGCCCAACAACGCCTGAAGAATAAACAATACAACCACAAAAATAAATCCGATATACACATTTCGAGTGAGGGTAACCAACACGAAAATAATGGTTCCTATGAAGAAAATATTCGGAATCACAAAGATGAAATACGCTTGAAAATACGCCCAAAGACTTATAGGTCCTAACAAACTTTCATTGGCAAAAGGTAAAACCGTGGCGATTAAAAAACCCAATCCGATGGCAAAAGTGATGATGATGGTTATTAAAAATCCACTTAAAAACTTTCCAACCAAATAATCAAATTTGTTAAACGGATACGAATATAAAATCGTGTGGGTGTTGTATTTAAAATCCCGATAAACCGTGGCGCCAATAACTGTTGGAATAATAAAATAAACCAATTGCGATAAGCCATTCATAATTGCATTAATAGCAATCGGCGAATTCATTATCGTGTTAGAAGCTGTTGTAGTTCCTAAAAAGTCAAAATATCCCGTTGCAGAAGCCATTAATAAAAAGGAAACTACAAAGAACAAAGCAAAGTACAGGTAAAAAGATACGTTCCTGAACCATCTTTTAAATTCGAATGAAAATATGGTGCTTAACATTATACGAGTTCTTTTTTGAGTGCTACAAAATATACATCTTCAAGTCCTGGTTTAGCAGCTACAAAAGTTTCATCCGGTTGAAAATCGCTATACACCCGAATATTCAAGGTATTATCTTGATTGTAATTTGATGAAATTATATTGTACTTTAAGCTAAAACTTTCAAAATCTTCCCGTTCTACAATTCGCATCCAAAGTTTGCCTTCCAATTCTTTTTCAGCAGCATCGGGAGTGCCTCGGTATAAAATTTGTCCGCCATTCAAGATGGCCAATTCGTGACACAATTCTTTTACATCATCCACAATATGGGTGGAAAAAATAACGGTATGATTGGTGCCAATTTCACGCAAAACATTCAAAAACCGGTGACGTTCAGCAGGGTCTAATCCAGCAGTTGGTTCATCAACGATAATTAATTTTGGATTATTCAAAAGCAGTTGCGCAATCCCAAATCGCTGTTTCATTCCGCCTGAATATCCCGAAACACTTTTATGACGAACATCCCAAAGATTTGTTACTTCCAATACTTCTTTGATGATTTTCTTTCGATCTGAAGCAGAAGAAATGCCTTTTAACTTCGAAAAATAATCCAATAATTTTTCAGCCGACATATTAGGATATACGCCAAATTCCTGTGGTAAATACCCTAAAATTTTTCGCAAAGACATATTGTCTTCTAAAATGTTGATGCCATCAAATTCAATACTTCCTGAATCAGGCTTTTGTAAGGTAGCAATAGTTCGCATCAAAGAAGATTTTCCAGCACCGTTGGGACCTAATAATCCAAACATTCCTGTTCCAATTTCTAAATTTAGATTGTCCAATGCTTTAACACCGTTTTTATAGGTCTTACTTAAATTAGTTATTTTTAGTTTCATATATGTAAAATTTGATTTGTTAGCGGTTATATATGGTTTCGCTTTAATTTATTGGCGTTTGCTTGCGCAAACGGGTTGTTAATGGCGATTTCATATCTAGATGTTTATTGGTTTTGTTGATTCTTTTGTTGTACTGTTTTTGATAAGTAGCGCAATTGTTTGCATTGTTACATTTTAAAGAGAATTACTTTTTAAAAGATCAAGAATTGAGCATAATAATGCTTCAAAATTAAAAAGATCTTAGGTTAACAGCTGTAATCAAACATAATGAATAACTAAGATTTAACAGTTTGAGTATGTATTTTATTTTAAAATGCAAAAATTTTATAGCAAAACACAATTTATTCTACTAGCGTTTCTCATTTCTATAAATCCCCCTTTTTAAGCTTTTATTATTTGGAAATAGTCTAAATAAACTTAAATTTGCTGCAGCTATTTATAATCATTATGTTTAAGACGGTTTGTTTTCTCTTTTTTATTTTATTTGGATTTTCAGTTTGGGCTCAAAACGGTACAATTTCCGGAACATTAGTTTTCGAAAATAATGAACCTGCAACTGGGGTTTTAGTTGTTATTCACGGGAGTCAAAAATCGGCAATTAGCAATGAAAAAGGAGCATTTACGATAAACAATATTCCTTATGGACAATATGTTTTGCAAACCAATTCGATGGAAGCTCAATCAGCAACCCAAAATATAAATTTAAATTGTCCTAATCTTGAAATAACAATTTCTTTAAATACAAAACAATCAGAAGAGTTAGATGAAGTAGTTGTAACGACCATTTCAGAAAAACAAAAAATCGAAAACAAAGGTTTTGCTGTAAATGTAATTGATACCAAAACCGCAGCCCTTCGAAATTTACAAACCAACGAACTTTTAAATCGCACAGCTGGTGTAAGAATTCGTCAAAATGGGGGTTTAGGTTCGGAAGTACAATACAATATTAACGGCTTGTCGGGCAATGCTGTACGGATTTTTATTGACGGAATTCCCATTTCAACTTACGGTTCGTCATTCGATTTAAACAGTATTCCACCTGCAATGATTGAACGAATTGAAGTCTACAAAGGCGTTGTGCCTGGTCATTTATCAGATGATTCTCTTGGTGGAGCCATCAATATTGTTTTAAAAAATTCGTTTCGAAATAATTTTAATGTGGCAGCTTCTTACGGTTCGTTCAATACGGCTCAAACCAATTTTAGCGGTTTGTACCGAATGGATAAATCAGGATTCACTTTAAAAGCCTCTGGATTTTTGAATTATACGGACAATGGTTATGAAGTTTGGGGCAAAAATGTGTACAATATTTTGCCAAACGGTCAGCAGCAATTTGTTCGCGCCAGACGATTCAACGATATGTTTCGGTCTATTGGAGGGGTTGCAGAAGTAGGTTTTACAGATGTAAAATGGGCAGATAATTTTTTCATAGGAATAAACAGTTCAGATTCCTATAAACAAGTGCAACATGGAACTTTCATGACTGTTCCTTACAAAGGCAGATTTTTAGAATCAGATGCAAATTTGCTCAACCTGACCTACAATAAAAAACAATTTTTTGCCAAAGGTTTGGATGTAAGCGTTCACGGAATTTATGGACAAAGACACAGAACAATAAACGATACGGTAAAACACAATTACAATTGGTTTGGTGAAAAAAGTTTGGATTTAAATGGAAATCCTATTCTTCGACCGCAAGGAGCTCAACAGGGAGCGCCCACAATTGCAAATATCAACAGAAAAGTAGCATCTATTAGAACAGGAATGTCTTATGAAATTAATGATAAGCACAAAGTGCTTTTGAACCATTTATTCTCTGTTGTGGACCGAAGCGATGATGATGAGTTAAAGTCGGTTCTTGAACGAAAGTTTTTTGGCACTAGAGATTTAAGAAAAAATATTTTGTCTTTGAGTTATGAATTTACAGCTTTCGAAAATAGATTAAAAACAACGGTTTTCGGTAAATACTATCAACAATATATCGAACGAATGAATCCCATTGTCGAAACTATTGAAGGTGTAGCAACTCGAGTGGAAGATATTGTAACTACTAATGTTAATGCGGAAGGTTATGGAATGGCAATTTCTTATTCAATAACTAAAAATATGGCGCTTTTAGCATCAGCTGAAAAAAGTGTTCGTTTGCCTAATGAAAATGAAGTTTTTGGTGACGTTGGCGATAATATTGCTGAAAACCCGAACATTAGACCTGAAATCAGTAACAATTTTAACCTTGGAACGCGAATTGGAAATCTCAATTTTAAAAATCACGATGTAGCTCTTTCCGTGAACGGTTTTATTAGAGACGTTACCGATAGAATTGGCGTGCCCGTCCAAACCAGTTTAAATTCCAATGTGCAAACTTTACCATTTGTAAACCAAGGAAATACAAATTCAAAAGGATTTGATGTGGAACTGAATTATACCTTCAAGAAAAATTTAAACATCATCGTCAACGCTTCTAAGTTTGACCTCACTACCAAAGACGTTTTCGGCATTGAATACGACATTCCCAATGAACCTTTTTTAACTACAAATGCAAGCGTTCAATATTCGATAAAAAATTTGGTCAGTCAAAATTCGCAGCTGAACCTGTATTATAATTTCATGTTCGTGGAAACATTCAGCTACATCCGAAAATTATACAGTAATACTTCAGGAACTGATTTTTTCGATATACCGCAACAATTGCTGCATGATTTTGGCGCAAGCTATGTTTTTCCAAGCAAAAAGTATGTCATAAGTTTCGATGCTAAGAATATTTTTAATGAACAAGCCTTCGACAATATGGCGGTTCAAAAGCCGGGTAGGGCTTTCTACTTCAAATTCAATTACGTAATCAATAATTTTTAATATTTTTATATATGAGAAAAACAGTTTTTAAATTCGCAACATCAGCTGCATTATTCAGTACACTTATTTTTTCAGTAAGTTGCAGTGACGATGATAAAACAGGAGCAACCACTGAACCGCCAATAACCGAAGGACGATGGATTACTGTCGCTGGTGCTGTTATGGGTGTAACAGATGCAACGCCTGGTGACGGTAATGGCGGAACTATTGTATATTCAATTAGTAAAGAAAATGCTAAAGATCCTAGTAAATCCTTTGATGTTTTCGAAAATGGATTTGTTGTTCCCTCTAACAGAACGGCGAGATTACAATCTTCTCAAGATGGAAGTACACTTTTCAATATCGCCTATGGCGGTGCAAACGGTGGCGAATATTCAAAATATATTGTGGGCGGTGGACAAAATTTTGCGCAAACAGGCGCTTTGGTCAATATTTCTCAATATGCTGGAACTTCGCCAAGATGGGCCAAATTATTTGACGGCGATAAAACCGGAATTGCTGTAAATGTAACCACGCCAACCGTTGTTGCTAATGGCACAACTTATGTGAGAACCAGAGGAACGGCCAATGTTATTTCTCTTGATTTAGTAAATTCACTTATTTCACAAGCAAAATCCTATGAAATTCCGCTGACGGATGCCGAAGAAATTCAAGGGCATCATATTTTCAGATTGGACGCTCCAGTTTTAAACAAAGCCGGTAACAAATTAATCATTGGTACTTGGATGCGAAAAACAAATCCTGCAACGGGTTTAAACCAAACAGAATTTACACGTTTGGGTTCGAAATCGGTGGTTGTCGATTATCCTTCTTTAGAAAATCCTGTTGTAATTACTTCAACAGTAGGTTTTGGCGACACAAGCGGATACAGAAGTTTTAATGCATTTGTGGGAGACGATGGAAATATTTATCAAGCTACTCAAAGAGATGCAAACGGTTCGCATATCTTACGGATCAATCAAAACAACCAATACGATAATTCATACGTATTTAGTTTGGACGACGCTTTAGGAATTTCAGGTTCTTATATCGAAAGCTGGAAATACGCCGGAAACGGAAAAGCGATTGTAGCTTACACACATGAAGGAGCTGCAGTTTCTTCAATTTCAAATCAATCGCAGAGTTTTTTGGCACTTATTGATTTGAATACTAAAACCGCACAACAAGTAAGTGTACCTTATGATGTTGATTTATATTTATTCCAATACCAAGGTTTTGTAATTGATGGATTTGATATTTATGTAACCCTAGCTCCTGTTGGAAAAGACGGTAGAATTTACATTATTAACAGTCAAACAGGTAACGTAACCGAAGGGGCTAAATTGATTAACAAACCAGGAAATCATTTTTCTGGAGCGTTCTAAATTTTTTGATAAAGTTTAAACTATAGTAAATTCCGTGTAGTACTTTCGCTCCACGGAATTTTCAAAAATAATAAGAGAAATTATACCTCTCAAAATAATAAGGATATGAAAAAAATTTTGTTCATCGCAATTTTGCTAACGGCAAGCTTTTCAAATGCTCAAAACTCATTATTACAAACTGATTTTTGGAAAAAAAATCCAGACATAAGCACCGTTCAAGCTGAAATCAAAAAAGGAAACAGTCCTTCCGAAGCCAATAAAGGCAATTTCGATCCCGTTACTATGGCCATTAATAATGATGCTTCGGAACAAGTTATCAAATTTCTGGTGCAACAAGAGGGAAATGGGGTAAATAAATTGACGCACGACGGAAGAATCTATTTGCATTGGGCTGCAAATAGGGGAAATGTCGAAATCGTAAAATTTTTACTCGAAAATGGCGCAAATATTGATCTAACGGATGACAAAGGAGCCACACCAATTGTATTTGCAGCCTCAAACGGTATGGCTAACCCTCAAGTTTACGAACTCTTTTTTCAAGCAGGAACGGATCCCAAACAAAAATTTAAGAATGGAGCCAATTTGCTGCTTCTTGGAATTCCAAATGATAAAGAGTTGAAGTTAGCGGCATTTCTTTCAACAAAGGGACTTTCTTTAACGGACACAGACGATTTAGGAAATACGGCTTTTAATTATGCTGCAAAATCGGGCGACATTCCACTTTTGCAAAAGCTTAAAGAAAAAGGAATTAAATTTGATGGAAGGGCTTTGATTAATGCTTCGCAAGGAACAAGGTCTTCTTCGGCAACTTTAGAAACGTACAAATATTTAGTTGAGGATTTAAAAATCAACCCAAATTCGGTGGGTGATAACGGCGAAAATGTGTTGCACAACTTAGTCAAAAAACAAAAACAGAACGAAATTATCGCTTATTTTTTATCAAAAAACGTAGATGTAAACCACCAAGATAAAGAAGGAAATTCGGTTTTAATGAATGCTGTAAGAGGAAATGTTGATGACCTGAAAACATTTTTTTCGAAAGTAAAAGACCTAAATGCAACCAATTCAAAAGGACTTTCTGCATTAACTTTTGCCCTAGAAAACGGTTCGTCAGAGATGGTAGATTTCTTACTTACCAATGGTGCAAAAACCAATTTGGTAGACAAAAACGGCAATAATTTGGGTTATTATTGGATGCAATCCTACAAACCATTGCGAGAAGGTCAAAAAGACGAATCTCAAAATAAATTTGATCTCTTACAAAAAGCAGGTTTTGATTTTGCAACACCTCAAAAAGACGGAAATACCCTGTATCATTTAGCCGTTGTCAAAAATGATTTGAACCTTTTTACCAAGTTAGAAAGTCTAAAAGTGGATGTAAATGCTAAAAATAGCGAAGGAATGACGGCTTTGCAAAAAGCGGCTTTAACGGCAAAAGACGATACAATTTTGAAATATTTACTTTCAATTGGAGCCAATAAAGACCTCAAAACAGAGTTTGACGAAACCGCTTACGATTTGGCAACTGAAAATGAACTTTTAATCGCAAATAAAGTTGCTCTGGATTTTTTAAAATAAAACGAAATAAGGATTTTTAAAATCACTTTTTTATTAAATAAAAGTAGTATGAAAAGTAGTGTAAAATTAATATTGTTGGGATTCTTTGGACTGGTAATCAATCTTCAAGTTACTGCTCAAAGTGCCAAATACAAGTGCATGCTTCAAATGTCTAATTATGATGGACTAGAAGCCTATGTTGTAGTTTCCTTAATCGATGCTAAAGGAAATTACGAAAAAACCCTTTACATAATGGGGCCTGACAAGCAATGGTATAATGGATTTAAGGAATGGAATTCAAAATTGGCAAAAAAGAAAGAAAACCTCAACGGAATTACTGGAGCTTCTGTAGCTGCCGGAGACCGAAGTGTTACCACATTTTCAATTGACGAGTCCAAGTTGAATAAAGGGTATAAATTACGGTTTGAAACCGCTGTGGAAGATGGTAAAAACCACATTCAAGATGTTGAAATTTCTTTAACCACCGACGGAATTACTACAAAAACCGAGGGAAAAGGCTACATACGATACGTAAAACTCAATAAAATTCAGTAACCCAATATGACTTTGTCCCTCTGGAGATATGCCCATTTAGCTTTGGCTGTTACGGCTTCGCTTGTATTGATTGTTGCTTCTTTAACAGGAGCGGTACTCGCTATTGATACCGCAAGCGAAAAAGCAAATGCTTTTAAGGTGGACAATTTTAACCACATTTCGCTAGATCAATTCTTGCCCGAATTGCGAAAAAAATATGCCGAAATTTCTACGGTTTCGGTAGATCACAATCAATTTGTTTCAGTTGAAGCTTTTGACAGTGAAGGAAATGAAATTAAAGGCTACATCAATCCAAATTCGGGAGAAATTCGAGGCAAAGCCATCGAGAAAAGCGAATTCATCAAATGGAATATTGCTCTTCATCGCTCTTTGTTTTTGCATGAAACAGGCCGATGTATAGTGGGTATTGCCTCTTTTCTTTTTTTTCTGATTGCTATTACAGGAACAATTCTATTAATAAAACGTCAAAAGGGAATTCTACATTTTTTTTCCAAAGTAAATTCCGATTCACTTTCGCAATATGTACACGTCGTTATCGGAAAAATAATGTTGGTTCCAGTTTTAATTATCGCCTTAACAGGAACCTATTTGTTTTTACTTCGCTTTGAAATTATTCCAAAAGAAAAAACAAGGCAAACAGTTTATACTGAAAACACGAACTTAAAAAAACTTCCTTTATCAGATTTTTCTGTTTTCAAAGAAATTAAATTGGCTGAGGTTTCTAAAATCGAATTTCCCTTTATAGAAGACGATCCGGATGAGTTTTTTATTTTAAAATTAAAAGACAAAGAGTTAACAGTAAACCAGTTTAACGGACAAATTGTAAAGGAAACAAAATATCCGTTTACACAAATAGTCGAGAAGTTAAGTTTTGATTTACACATGGGTCAAATTAATTTTGTTTGGGCAATTATACTAGCAATGGCTTCGCTAGCGATTTTACTGTCCATTTATTCTGGTTTTGCCATTACTTTAAAGCGAACGAAAACCAAAATCAAAAATAAATTTAAAGCCAACGAATGCGAATTCATCCTTTTAGTAGGTTCGGAAAATGGGACAACTTTAGGTTTTGCCAATCAAATACACATTCAATTGCAAGCCAATGGAAAAAAGTCATATTTAACAGAGATGAACAATTTTGCGGAGTTTCCAAGTGCAAAACAGTTGGTTGTTTTTACTTCCACTTACGGTTTGGGCGAAGCACCAGCCAACGCTTCTAAATTTGAAAAATTAGTAAATCAATTTCCACAAAGTCAAAAAATAAAGTATTCAGTAGTAGGTTTTGGTTCAAAATCCTATCCTGATTTTTGTGAATATGCCAAACAAGTGAACGAATTATTGTCTAAACAAATTTGGGCAGTACAATCATTAAAGCTTTATACTGTAAACGATAAATCAACCGAAGAATTTACAAAATGGGTTGCCGATTGGGCAAATTTAAATATATTGGCAATTGCAACAGCTCCTTCGTTGTACAGCCAGAAGTTGCCAAAATTAAAAAAATTCAAGCTAGTTGATAGAGCAGAAATCACTTCGGAGGAGGTAACTACTTTTCGAATTAATTTGAAACCTTCGGCATTGACAAAATTTAAATCAGGCGATTTATTAGCGATTTATCCAAAAAATGATGCCGTAGAACGCTTTTATTCCATCGGAAAAGTCAATAATTCGATACAATTAATTGTGCGTTTACATCCCAATGGTTTGGGTTCCGAATTTTTATATCGTTTAAAAAAGGGAGCTGAAATTAAAGCACGATTGATTAAAAATACACATTTTCATTTTCCGAAAAAAGCTTCGAAAGTCGCCCTTATTTCTAACGGAACTGGAATTGCACCTTTTTTAGGAATGATTGACGAAAATAAAAGCAAAGTAGAAACGCATTTGTATTGTGGCTTTCGAAAAGAAAACGAACTTACAAAACGCTATTCGGAAATTACTAAAAAACATCTGGATAACGGAAAACTAAAATCCTTTGAACTGGCTTTTTCACGACAAGAAAATGCTCAATATGTAATGGATTTGATTATTCGAGACCAAGATTTTTTTCTCGAATTATTAAGAAATAAGGGAATTATAATGATTTGTGGGGCATTAAAAATGCAAAAAGATGTGGAAGCGGTTTTAAATTCTATTTGCGAAAATAACGGCGAAAGCTTCGAAAACTTCAAAACAAATGGTCAAATTTTAGCCGATTGTTATTAAATTTCATTGCCATGAAAAAACTGCATTTTCTTTTGTTTTGTTTGCTTTTCTTCCCCATTGGTGCCTTTGCTCAAGTGCAAGAAACCAAAACGGTCAATTTAATGGGAAGTGTTTTCCAAATCACACTTGTTGATAAAGATTCCGTCTCAGCGCATCAAAACATTCAAAAAGTAGTTGCAGAAATTGAACGCATCGAAAATTTAATTTCGGAATGGCGGCCTGAGACTCCAATTTCGCAAATAAACCAAAACGCTGGAATTAAGCCTGTAAAAGTCGATAAAGAAGTATTTGAGATTACTAAAAAAGCCATTTATTTCTCGAAAATTACCAAAGGTGCTTTTGACATCAGCATCGTGGCGATGGACAAAATTTGGAAGTTTGACGGTTCAATGGAACAATTGCCTGCTCGAAAAAATATTCGAAAGTCTATTGAAAAAGTCAATTATAAAAACATCATTCTGGATTCAGTTAATTCAACTATTTTTCTTTCTAAAAAAGGTATGAAAATCGGATTTGGCTCTATCGGAAAAGGATATGCGGCCGATAAAGGACGTCAGTTGATGCAATCACTTGGCATAAAAGGCGGAATTATAAATGCAGCGGGTGATATTGCAACTTGGGGAACTCAACTTAATGGAAAGCCTTGGAAAATTGGGGTCAATAATCCTTTTGAAACCGGAGAAACCATCGAAATTCTAGAATTTTCAACAAATAAAGCTGTTACAACTTCGGGGAATTATGAAAAATATGTGGAATTCAAAGGCAAACGCTATTCTCACATTATCAATCCTAAAACAGGAATTCCATCAACGGGTTTAACCAGCGTTACTATTATAGGCGAAAATGCCGAAATGTGTAATGGTTTTAGTACTTCAGTAATGGTTTTGGGTTTAAAAAAAGGACTGAAGTTGATGAAAAAACATCCCGAATACAACTATATTATTTTGACAACCGAAGAAAAAGTAATTAAGAATTTTTGATTTGCTAAATGATAGCAACTTAACTTTTCATCTTTGTATCTTTGCATTTCTAAAAATCCCACAATATAATGATTGAAGATAAAAATCAGCAACGTACCAGTCTCGGACAACTTGGTGAATTCGGTTTAATTGAGCATTTGACCCAAAACTTTCAAATTACACAAACCTCAACTTTAAAAGGAATTGGAGACGATGCCGCTGTTTTGGATTTCAAGGATAAAAAAGTAGTGGTTTCAACCGATTTATTGATTGAAGGCGTACATTTTGATTTGGCCTATATGCCTTTGAAACATTTGGGTTACAAAGCGGTGGTGGTCAATCTCTCGGATATTTGTGCGATGAATGCAAAGCCTACACAAATCACAGTTTCTGTTGCAGTTTCAAACCGGTTTCCGCTGGAAGCAATGGAGGAATTGTTTGAAGGAATAACTTTGGCGGCCAATCAGTACAAAGTCGACGTTATCGGTGGCGACACGACTTCTTCCCAAAAAGGATTGATTATCAGTATTACGGCAATTGGCGAAGCAAACGCAGAAGATATAGTTTACAGAAATGGGGCAGGAGAAACCGACTTGTTAGTGGTTACAGGCGATGTAGGTTCGGCTTATATGGGTTTGCAGGTGTTGGAACGCGAAAAACAAGTGTTTTTAGTAAATCCCAATTCGCAGCCGGATTTGGATTTGTATGCATATTTGGTAGAACGCCAACTAAAACCAGAAGCGCGAACCGATGTTCGAACCTTATTTCACGCTTTAGAATTAAAACCAACTTCGATGATTGATATTTCCGACGGACTTTCGTCAGAAATTATTCATTTGTGTAAAAGTTCGAAAGTAGGCTGTAATTTATATGAAGAAAAGTTGCCCATCGACCCACAGTTGATAAGTGTGTGCGAAGAATTTAATATCGATTCCACAACCGTAGCAATAAACGGTGGCGAAGATTATGAACTGCTTTTTACGATAAAAATGGAAGATTTTGATAAAATCAAAGCCAATCCGCATTTTACAATTATAGGTCACATGACCCAAGAAAGTGAAGGAATTCATCTCATCACGCGTGCCAATACTAAAATTGAATTGCGAGCGAGAGGATGGAATGCTTTGGAGGAGTAGCTTTTAGTTTTCAGTCGCAGTTTATAGTCTCAGTGTACAGTTTTCAGTCACAGTCGCAGTTTTCAGTTTACATCCCGTCCCGAAGTTTCAGAATTGAGGGCAGTTTACGGCCCAATTCATCGCCTATGGTCAGGGTTCGCAACTCCCCTCCTTTGGGGTGAGTGGGGGGAGGATTCAATTCCTCCCTGTTTCATCAGGATACAATTCTGAAACAGTGTCGCTTTGCCAAAATTCTTTGCTGTCCACGTCCATAATGGTTATTGGTCCTTTAAAAGCAGCACCGGTATCTACATTCCAAATATTCGCTTTCTGAATCGGTACTTCTTCGCAAATCCGAGTTACAGGCGTATGGCCAATAAAAACTTCTTCGTACAATAAAAACCGCTGTGGATAAAAATGCGAATCTTTAGGAATTTGCTCATCAAAACACAAAGCCATTTCCCAAAGCGTGCGGTCCCAATACAAAGATTTTGCAAAATATTCGTGGTCAACGCCTTTTAAGTTTGTAAATCCTGCATGCACAAAAAGGCGGTTATTTTCGTCCAAATAATAATTTTTTAGTGTTTTCAAAAATGTAATGTGTTCAATCTTTTTTGCTGCATTCAATTTTTTGTAAGCATCAATTGTTGCTCCACCGCCGTGTATTTTCCACATTTCATTGTAAGAATTTGTTTCAAGGTAATGTTGCAATAATTCGTCATGATTGCCACGAAGTAAAATACAATTATGAGTTTCCCGCAGTTCCATCAAGAAATCCAATACTTGTGGCGACTCACTCCAACCATCTACATAATCCCCGAGAAAAATCAACGTATCATTTTGGGTTACCTTAGCGCGTTCTAAAACTTGTTTCAAGGCTTTTAAACCTCCATGAATGTCGCCAATAACTAATGTTCTTTTATTTTTTAGAATTGTATCTCTAGTTAACATCATATTTCATTTTCCTTAAAATCCGCATCACTTCCTTAAAAGCGATGTACACTATTTTATTTTCTGCAGCTTTCAAAAAAGGTTTTGCTGCAATCAGCTGTTCTTTGGCATCGTCAAATCCGTTGAGATAACAAATCATCAGTGTCGAGGAAATATTTTCTAAAT
>NZ_JBIPPD010000236.1:0-4648 GCF_044368625.1 Flavobacterium sp.
CAAACTGATTCTATCAGGATCGTTGATGATGACTTTTAGCTTTTTCGTATTACTTTACGACACCTTTGCTGGAATACTGATTATCAGTATGATTCTGATGACTTTTGGCGAAATTTTCATCTTCCCTTTTTCCAATTCCTTTGCTTTATCCAGGGCTCCCAAAGGCCACGAAGGTAGATACATGGCGTTTTTCACCATGAGTTTTAGTTTGGCCCATATCGGAAGTTCAAAAACGGGTATGGATTTAATTGCTCATTTCGGGTACCAATTCAACTGGATTGTGATGGGAAGTTTGGGGCTGATTGCCACCATCGCTTGCGTATATTTACTTAAACTTTTGAAAATTGAAAAGCTCCGGTAACTGCAATGCTTCTGTTTTGTGTTTTTTAAAAAAAATCCCAAATTCCTTATTTTCATTAGTTTAACCCAACTTTGAGAATAAAAACTAAAAAAATAGTTACTTAACTATAAAAATAGTTTGATAACTAAAAATATAGTTGTAAGTTTGCTTATCAAAATTTACCACTATGCAAAAGTTAACCAACAAAGAAGAAGAAATCATGCACATTTTATGGACGCTTGAAAAGGCGTTTGTAAAAGAAATTGCCGCTGCCATAACTACCGAAAAACCGCATTACAATACCCTCTCCACCATTGTCCGGAATTTAGAAGAAAAAGGCTATGTATCGCACCACACTTTTGGAAACACACATCAATATTATCCTTTGATTTCCAAAGAGGCCTATCGAAAACCTTTTATGAATACAGCGATTGAAAATTATTTCAACAGTTCGTATAAAAATATGGTCTCTTTTTTTGCCAAAGAAGAAAAAATTTCGGCAGAAGAATTGCGTGAAATCATTGAAATGATTGAAAAAAATAAATAGCAATATTATGGAAACAATTATCTTATACTTCATCAAATCTGGAGCATTGATTGTGATGTTCTTATCTGCCTATTATCTTTTTCTTCGAAAAGAGACTTTTTTTAAAAGTAACCGATGGTTTTTACTATTTGGGTTAGTTATTTCAGTTTTATTGCCTGTGGTTACTTTTAAAAAAACAATTTGGGTTGAACCTACTCCAATTGTTGAAAATATTCAAGCATACAAACAAGATTCAAGTCCAGATTTAGCTGATAATTTAATAAATTCAACTAAAGAAGTAATTGTAACGATGGAATCAGAAAAGAGTTTTCAAATCGATTGGTTCTGGATTGGCTTAACTATTTATGCAATTGGAATTTTAACTTTATTAATAAAATTTGCTTTGGATTATTATGCTTTGAAAAAGGTTTTAAAAGGCAAAACAATCCATTCTCAAGAGGATTATAAATTTGTGAATGTAAAAGAAAACATCGCACCATTCTCTTACTTTAATTACATTGTTTACAATCCTGAATTGTATAACCAAGTTGAATTAGAAAATATTTTAGAACACGAGAAAGTACATTGTTCTCAAAATCATACCGTAGACGTATTAATCGCACGTTTATTTTGTATTGCTTTTTGGTGGAATCCCTTTGTTTGGTTATATAAAAAAGCTATTGTGCAAAACCTAGAGTTTATTGCAGATAGTGATGCTTTTAAAAATACATCCGACAAGAAGGCCTACCAATTTACGCTCTTAAAAATAACAACACATGACAGTTGTGTTGCCATCAGTAATCATTTTTTTCAATCATTAATCAAAAAAAGAATCGTTATGTTAAACAAAAATCAATCAAATCGGTGGAACTCATGGAAATATGCCATCATAGTTCCGGTATTAGTCATTTTTATGTGGCAATTTCAAACAAAAGTGGTAGCACAGGAGAAGAAAAGCAACGCTATATCACATTCAACCTCAACAACCATCCGAAAAGAAGTTACAGCAAATACATCTGACACAGAACTAAAGCAATTAGAAACATTGTTTAAAAATGAGCACAATGCAACACTAAAATTCTCTAAAATAAAACGAAATAAAGGGGGAGAAATGATTTCTCTTAAAGCGGTTATCGAATCAAAAGGAACCAATGAAAACAAGGGTACATATCAAGTTTCGGGAACTGATCCTATTAAAGCGTTTACCATAATCAAGTATAACGACTCAAAAGGAAAGGAACTTATCACTTTTGGAGAATCAAATAGAACAGTAGACACTCAAGTTGATATTAATTCTAACACTAATATTGCGGTTGAAGCCGTGGAAGTTGATGATATTGCTTATGCATCTTATTATACCAATAATGACATTATACCTCCAAGTCCGCCAACACCTCCAATGCCACCAGCTGTACCTAATTATCCTTTGCCTCCAGCTGTACCGACTTTTCCAACTCCACCAACACCTCCAACCACTCCACCAGCAGAAAACAACAAAAAAGCATGGAAAAAGTTTGAAGAGGACATGAAGAAGTTTGAGACCAAGATGAATTCTGCTGAAATGAAAAAGTGGGAAAAGGAAATGGAAGAATATGGTAAAAAAATGGATGCTATGAATCCTGATACAGAAGTATTTGACAAGGAGATGAAAGTGTTTGATGAAGAAATGAAAGCATTTGAAACTGAAATGAAACAGTTTGATAAAGAAATGCAGGAATTCAACAGGCAGATTCAAAAAGAGATTCGTATTGGAATGCTAGAAGCGAGAAAAGAAGCTCAAAAAGAACGTGAAGCTGCACGAAAAATCAGATTAGAGGAAAGAGATAAAGCTAAAAAAGAAAATAATTAAGAGTTAAAAAACCGGAGTCATTTCCGGTTTTTTTTATAATTTCAATTTTAGAAATCAGTTTTTATATGCAACTCAAAAGCTAAAAAAAACCTAAAGACTTTTTCTTTATCCCTGACAGGAGAGAATAACTTCTCGTTTTTTTATAAACGATAAAGTAGGGAACAAAGAAAGGAATAGTGGTGATTTAAGAAATGCTACTTTTTAATTTCTTTTTCATAGAGTGCTATCCATTGCTGCGTATTCATTTTTTGGCAAAGTGATGTAAGGAGTTCAAAGGGAATTTCGTTCCATTTTTTGAAACGGATGCAACTTTTGCCAATATCAGGTTTGTGGGTAGATTGTTTTGTGTATGCTTCTATAAACCAGTTATATAAATTAGGACTTGCATACAAACCCATGTGGTAAAAGTTGATTGAATTTTTTTGGGAAGCGATGGAAATAAACGGCAAAGGAAGTTTTGGATTACAATGATAACCTGCTGGATAAACCGACTTTGGCACCACATAACCTATCATCCCGTAACTGATTTCTTCAGAGAGTTGCGTGGTATTGTCTTGTATAATTTCACGTAACTTTTGAAACGCTTCTTGTCTTTCTGCCGGAATTGCCTCAAGGTATTCTTGAATTTCGGGAATTGTATTTTTCATAAAACTATACTCTTTGATGGTCTGGAAACCAATTTACAATGGCTTTTTTAATTTGATTGCCTGACATTTTTTCGGCAACCGCTCTTTGCACCAACTTTGGTAATTCTTCGTCGGGAGCGAAACGTAAAGCGAAAATTTGACCGTCGTTGAGCAGTTGTTCCATCGGTTCGAAGCGTGTATTGGTAATTACAAAATAACGGTAACGCAACTCCGAACGAACGATGCGGTCTTGTAAAACCAAGGCATAATGTTGGCGAAGCATAAAAGCCAAAACAATGATTAGAAAAACCACAATACTCATAAACATCCACAATTTTTGATTGGGAGCGTCATTTATGGCATAATAAACAGCACTTGCCAACAATGCCAAAGTAATCGGATAAAAAACAAAATGATGCGGTGGATAAAAGCGGATGTGGTTTTTATAGTTTTGAATAGCCATACGTTTTTTTGGATAAAGTTAGCGTTTTTTAATTTTTATAGCTGCAATTTAAGCAAGGATTTTAAAGATTGAATCGTATCAACTTGCGTTTAACCCAAAAAGGGAAGTCCAAACTCAAATAACCACAAAAGTATTTAACTCTAAAAAAACTGATTTATTTAATACATTTACAGAGGACAAAAAATGACTGTTTTATCTAAGTTAAAAAAATCATATGAAAACAAGATTGCTTTTTTTAGTTACTTTATTGCTAGCAATAACGACTTATGGCCAATTAAAAGCCATATCCTATTCGGATGGAAACCAAAAACTAAATGGTTTCGGAATTGATGCAAAGACGGCTACAACCAACAAATCGGGCGTTTTAATTTTACCCGCTTGGAAAGGAATCGACACGCATTCAAAAGAAGTTGCACAGCAATTATCGGATTTGAATTACATTGCTTTTATTGCAGATATTTATGGCGAAGGCAATTATCCCACAAATACTCAAGAGGCAGGAAAACAAGCGGGCTTTTACAAAAACAATTTTCTCGATTATCAAAGACGAATTGAATTGGCCTTGCAAGAATTGATCAAACTTGGTGCGAATCCCAATCAAATTGTGGTTATCGGCTACTGTTTTGGAGGCACTGGAGCTTTAGAAGTGGCACGATCTCGAATGAAAGTGCAAGGTGTGGTTTCGTTTCACGGAGGTTTGGAAAAAGAAGTTTCGCGATTTGTAAACCCAATAAATACGAAAGTTCTAGTACTTCACGGTGCCGATGATCCGTACGTTTCCAAACAATCCATCGTGGATTTCCAAAACGAAATGCGTAACGCAAAAGCCGATTGGCAGATGATT
>NZ_JBIPPD010000237.1:0-4645 GCF_044368625.1 Flavobacterium sp.
TCAACACTTATGGAGTTATCGATAAGTTGTTTGAGTAAATTACAAGAGGATTGATTATCCTCTTTTTTTTTGCAGTAAAGTCAAGATGGTTTTTGCGTGTTTTATACAAAAGCATCGATAAATCGGATGGGATTATCGAGTGAAATAGTATTTCCGATAAAAATCGGAACAAGCTATCCAAACTGGAAAAAGTAATTTGATTACGGGGAGTTCCGGTGATGTGTTGCAGGTTTAAAACACAAAATGCGTTGTTTTTATACAACTGTTTTTCTATATTTGAATCAAATAAAACGGAGGTTTTCTCACAACTTGTACCGATTTTTCTCGGTAGGCTGGCGTTAGCCATCAGTTTGGCGGAACGAATAAAAAAAATGAAATTTCTTAAATATGAAGAAAATATTTTTAACAAGTTTGCTTTTAATTCAAATCTATGCATATTCACAAAACAGAAAGTTAAATGACAGTTTTAATCTTAAAATAACAGAAGTTAAAGGCGATTTAAATAAAGATAATCTTATTGATAAAGTTGTTGTCACTCAAGACCCAATAAATGAAAAATCACCCTATAAATTAGAAATATTTTTTGCCAAACCAAATGGAAGTTTTGAGTTAATTGTTTCATCAACTAAAATCATTGAGGCTCAATTTCCCGACGGAAGAGTTGGATATAAAACGGGTGATGGATTTTTAAACATCACAATAAAAAAAGGTGTAGTTAGTGTTAATTTTGAATTGTTAAGAGGACACTTTGAACATAAATTTAGGTTTCAAAATGGAAATTTTGAATTAATTGGGTTTTCAAAGGTTTGTTCTGATGGTCGAGGTGTAATGACAACAACAGATTTTAATCTTTCGACTGGAGTTAGAATTGAAAAAGCAGAAAGATATGATACTGATAAAGTAATTAGTAATACTAAAAAGAAAATATTGATTAAACCTTTACCAAAACTGCAAGATGTTGAACCCTTTGAAAATAAATTATATTGAAAAAACCGAATGGCTAGCAGCCGGAACCGTTGCACAACCCTTTCAAAAAGATAAACTTTCAAAGAATAATTAAAAAACCAACCTCGTTTAGCACATTCTAAGCGAGGTTTGGTTTTAGTATAAAGTTTTTTTGATCAAAATACCTGCAATTGGATGTATCATCAAACCAGTTCAGGTACTCTTTAAAACAAAACTTGCGTGTTTCACGCTTCACCAGCATTATATTCTTGCCTACCTTTTATAAACAATTCATTCAAAACTATTGCCGCACTGTTATCGGCAAAGGCGCTCATTCCGGCAACAAAAATTCCTTTTTCTCCAGTCGAAGAGCGAATGCCAAAAACAGTTGCTTCATCACCAGGATCGGTTTCGCCTTCATATCGGTACATTTCTTCAATGGTAAAGTCTTGTGGGCCATTGATAATTTTATCTTCTTGTAAGTTGTAATCTACTGTATATCCTTTTTCGGCTAATTCTTCTAGCGCTTTCGAAACCGTTGCATAATGATACATTTGACGTTCCATAATAGTTGTATTTATTGATTTATAGGTTTTTTAAAAGTACTTTTTATACAATAAAAATCAGTTACACAATTTAATTTGCGAGTTATAACATTCAACCTTCGCCACATTTCGCTTTTTAGTTGTAATTTCGCACCGCAGACCGCCTTATCGTCTCAATTTATTGAGGAGGAAAGTCCGGACACCACAGAGTAGCATAGCGGATAACATCCGTCGGTCCCGTCCCGATAGCTATCGGGATCGGGATTAGGACAAGTGCAACAGAAAGCAGGTACAGGTAATGCTGTAGTGAAACCAGGTAAACTCTATGCGGTGAAATTTCAAGTATATCAACTCCCGAGTATTCGGGATAAAAAGGGTTACTCGCCCGTTGTTGAAGGGTAGAAAGATGGAGCTTGTGAGTAATTGCAAGCCTAGATAAATGATAAGGTAACGTTGAAGTCAAATTCAATGTGAACAGAATCCGGCTTACAGGTCTGCTTTTTTTAAGTTAAATTCCATTACAATTTTTTAAAATAATTTGGGCGTTACCCTCCGTAAAAACTACGGGTCGGGCCATCCGTTCCCGCTTTTTATTGGTCTCGTCCCAAAAGACGAGACCAATAAAAGAGCTCCTCTTCTGTCCCTAACGCAAAACATTCCTCACGCAGAAATTTAGTTTTCAGTTTACAACTCCCAACTTCCAACTCCTCACTAATAATTCATATCTCATAATTCAAAATTCTAAACTCCAATCCCAAATTCCGCTTACTTTCAATGGCAATATTTTCATCCTCTTTAAAATATTTCCGCAACCGACTGATAAAAACATCCATACTTCTCCCCGAAAAGAAATCATCGGTATCCCAAATGGCTTGCAAAATCAGTTCGCGTTTCAATAATTGATTTTTATTTTCAAACAAAAAGAGCAGGAGGGAAGCTTCTTTTTCGGTCAATTGCTGCAACGAATTTTCGCCTTTCAATTGCAATCTTTTCGTGTCAAAAACAAATTTACCAATTTGAATATCGCTACTTTCAGTTCTTGTAACGGTCGTTTTTTCACTGCGTTTCAAAATATTCTGAATCCGCAAAACTAACTCGTCTGCTTCAAAAGGTTTCACGATGTAATCATCAGCACCCAATTTCAGTCCACGAATTTTGTCTTCCTTTAATTTTTTGGCAGTTAAAAATAAAAAAGGCACTTCCGGATTGTAATTCACCATTTTTTCCGCAAGCGTAAATCCGTCCATTTTGGGCATCATCACATCCAAAATGCAAAACTGAAATACCTCATTTTGAAAAGCAGAAAAAGCTTCTGCACCATCGGAAGCCCAATGTACTTCAAAGTCAAAAAGTTCTAAATAGTGCTTCAATACTTGGGCAAAATCAGCATCATCTTCGGCTAAAAGAATTTTCTTCATTTCAAACAGTTGGAATTGTCAAGTTAAAAGTGGCTCCTTTTCCCAAATCACTCACGATTTGAATACTTCCTTTGTGGGCTTTTACTATTTGTTCGACATAATACAAACCCAATCCCAAACCTTTTGTGGTATGGATATTACCTTGTTCGACTCTGTAGAATTTATCAAACAATAAAGCTTGGTTTTTCTTCGAAATTCCAATGCCGTCGTCTTGAATCGCGATGCAAAATTCGTTGTTTTTCAAAACACTTGAAACGGTAATGTTTTGGCAACCGTACTTTACCGCATTTTCCAAAACATTCGTTATTGCCGTAGTTAGATGAAATCGGTCCAACTGCAAAGTTGCTTTCGTGGTTCCAAAATCGGTATGAATATGTACTTTCGGAAACGCAATTTGGAAATCAGCAATAATCATATTTAAGAAGTCGGGCATAGCCGTTTTTTCTTTGTGCAAATCAATTTCGCTATGTCCCAAAGCATTGGTCATTACTTGGTCAATTAGGTTTTGAAGTCGACTATTTTGTCGATTTATGGTTTCTAATAATCCGTTGAAATGTTCTGGATTTGCTGCAATTTGGGGTCGACTCAATAATTTAGTAGAAACTGCTAAAGTCGCCAAAGGTGTTTTCAATTCGTGTGTGATGTTATTGATAAAATCGGTTTTGATGTCGCTGATTTTTTTCTGCTGAATCAACGATTTCAACGCGATGATAAATAACGAAATTAAGACTAAAATCGAACCTACTGCCAATAAGAAAATGCCCGTCATTCGTTTCAAAACAATGTCTTCCCAGTTTTTGATGGAAACATATAAGGTGTCTTCGGTTAATAATTGATAAGTTGAATTAGCAACGTTTGGATTTAAAATTCCACTTGTAGTTCCCACATAATTGCGAACTAAAAAAGCATCGTCTAGCGAAACCAAACCACCGTATAATTTATTGGAAATTAAAGGTTTTTCGGCAAAAATAGTATCGGATTCGGTGTTGTTGTACAAAACAAATTTGTCGAGTACAATTGCAAAATCCATTTCTAAATCCGGAATCTCTTTTTGAAATGCTCTTTGCAGTTTTAAAGTCAGTTCTTTTTTAAAACTGTTTTGCAAAATCGATTGCTTGATGCGTTCTTTTCGATCGGGATTCAATAAATAATCCACAGCAACTTGCTTATAGTACAAATCTTTTTTGACAAATAAAGTCGAATCAATATCACTGTAATCGTTCGTGATTTGGGCAATTTTCTCTTTCACTTCCAGTCGAAATTGCTCTACTTTATATTCGTAAGCGGTTTTGACCAAAAAGTATTGCATCACAATCAACCCGACCAAAACAGCCGAAGAAACGATAATTAATACGTTTATTTTTTGTCGCATAAGTTTATAAATACTCTTCAAAAATACATCTTTTCTCACATAAATAACACATTAACCCAGCATTAACCTACGATTAACGTTCGCAATGCGTATTTAAACCCACATTTGTAATCAAATCAAAACGATGAATCACATAATTTACATTACTATGTTTTTACTGTCCAAAACCTTTGCATTCGCTCAAAAAATCCCAGAAGATTTCGGGTGGGGTACTTTTTTCGAAATAATTGTACAGGTTAGAAAATGTAAAATTAAATTATATGCATATCCTTTTTTAATCATACTCCTGTAATACTTGCTATCACTAGTCTATCGAAGATTTTCTCACCAAAATATCTGCGATTTAGCTTATAAACAAACTCGTT
>NZ_JBIPPD010000001.1:0-50397 GCF_044368625.1 Flavobacterium sp.
ATTTTTAAAATCTGTGTTCCAGAAAAACAATAATTTTATAGACTGTATAGTTCAAATGATTTCAAGAAACAAAATAATTTTTTGCAACACAGATTTGAGAAATTTTTAAAATTGAAAAAATTTAAAGCATACTATAAATGTTTCGCTGATTTCTCTGATTTTTAAAATCTGTGTTCCAGAAAAACAATAATTTTATAGACTGTATAGTTCAAATGATTTCAAGAAACAAAATAATTTTTTGCAACACAGATTTGAGAAATTTTTAAAATTGAAAAAATTTAAAACATAATATAATGTTTCTCTGATTTCTCTGATTTCTCTGATTTTTAAAATCTGTGTTCCAGAAAAACAATAATTTTATAGACTTTATAGTTCAAATGATTTCAAGAAACAAAATATTTTTTTGCAACACAGATTTGAGAAATTTTTAAAATTGAAAAAATTTAAAGCATACTATAAATGTTTCGCTGATTTCTCTGATTTTTAAAATCTGTGTTCCAGAAAAACAATAATTTTATAGATTACTTATTACAAATGGATTTACAAGACCAATTAAAAAACCTATTTCCGGACCACGAACCTTCTAACGAAGTCGAAGAATTTTCTGCCGAACCCAAGTCACTTTGGATTCAAAAAGAACCTATGATTTGCAAGTTTGAAAAGCGAAAAGGTAAACCCACAACAATAATTGCGGGTTACGACGGTGAAGAGGAAGATTTTAAAATTTTAGCCAAAGAAATAAAAAACAAGTTTGCCGTAGGCGGAAGTTACAAAGACGGAGAAATCATCATTCAAGGAAATTACCGCGACAAAATCATGCAATTTTTGCAAGAAAAAGGATTTAAAACAAAACGTGTAGGAGGATAAGACCTCCTAGCTCCCGAAAAAGCGGGACAAGATCCCAAAGTGGGAAATACTAAATAAATTATAAAAGCCTATTGACCCCTAATAGGAATATCCCGAGATGTTGGGATTAGGGGACCAAAATGATACAATCTTCCGAATTAATACTTAACCCAGACGGTAGCGTTTACCATCTCAATTTGCAACCAGAACACATTGCCAACGACATTATTTTTGTTGGCGACCAAAATCGTGTGGAAAAAATAACTCAGTTTTTCGAAAAAATTGAATTTTCTACGCAAAAAAGGGAATTTAAAACACAAACGGGAATTTACAAAGGAAAGCGGATAACCGTAATGTCTACAGGAATTGGACCGGACAATATTGATATTGTGATGAATGAACTCGATGCTTTGGTCAACATCAATTTAGAAACGCGAAAGCCAAAAGAAACACTTACATCTTTGAATATTATCCGAATTGGTACTTCGGGTTCTTTGCAAGAAGACATTCCAGTGGACAGTTTAGTAATGTCTAAATATGGCTTAGGATTGGACAATATGTTACGTTCCTACGTGATGGATGAAATTTCAAATCCCGAAATAGAAGAAGCATTTGTAAAACAAACCAGCTGGGATCTAAAAAAAGGAAAACCGTATGTAATTTCATGCAGCGAAAAACTAGAAAAGTTAATTGAAAGTCATGAAATTTTCAAAGGAATTACCGCTACTGCACCGGGGTTTTATGGTCCACAAGGACGGGTTTTACGACTTGAAATTCAAGACCCTGAATTGAATAGCAAAATGGACAATTTTAATTTTGAAAACCTAAGAATTACCAATCTCGAAATGGAAACGGCAGCGATTTACGGACTTTCTGCATTACTCGGTCACAATGCTCTTTCCTTAAATGCAATTATTGCCAATCGCGCGAGCGGCACTTTTAGCGAAGATCCCTATAAAGCAGTTGATGCGTTAATTGCTTATACTTTGAATAAAATAGCTACTTAAAATTATTAAGAATAGGAGTATTAAGCATTTAATAAGATGGATTTAATAATAGAAACGCCAAGATTATTACTTCGCAAAATGCGTCTTGAAGATGCTGAAGCTTTATTTGAAATGGACAAAAATCCAGAAGTGCATAAATACCTTTGGCAACAACCATTTACTGAAATTCAAGAAATTGAAGCTTATATTGAAATGGTTAATAATCAATATCTGACTAATAAAATTGGTCGTTTTTCAACCATTCTTAAAGAAACCAACGCGCTTATTGGATGGACCGGAATTAAATATGTAAACGACCACGTCGAGAATGGCAACACCAATTTCTATGACTATGGGTATCGATTGAACCAAAAATTTTGGAACAAAGGCTACGCCACCGAAGCTTCAAAAGCATGGCTGGAATATGGATTTAACCAAATGAACATCGAAGAAATGAATGCTTACACCCATGCTGAAAATGGCGCTTCCAATCGAGTTTTAGAAAAAGTTGGATTTACTTTTATCGAAAATTATCCCGACAAAGACGGTGTGATTTGGAAATGGTGGCAAATGAAAAATGATGGTTTTTACAACTTTCTGAATAAATCTTAAAAATGAAATACGGAATGAGATTGCTTCATTCCTCGCAATGACATGAAAAAAATAAAAATAGCAGGAGTTCCCGAACATTTCAACCTTCCGTGGCAACTAGCCATCGAAAACAACGAGTTTACGGATTACAACATTGATTTAGAATGGACAAATGTACCTGAGGGAACAGGTAAATTGTGCGAAATGCTTCGCAGCGGCGAAACCGATTTGGCCGTAATACTAACCGAAGGGATCATCAAAGACATTTTGGCTGGAAATCCATCGAAGATTGTTCAAATTTATGTCAAGAGTCCGCTGATTTGGGGAATTCACGTTGGTGCAAATTCAAGTTTTAAAACCGTTTCTGATTTAAAGGATACTCGAGGAGCGATTTCCCGCAGAGGTTCGGGATCCGAATTGATGGCGTATGTCAACGCTCACAACCAAAAATGGTCCACTGAAAATTTGAAATTTGAAATAGTAAATACCATCGATGGTGCGGTTGAAGCATTGACGAACGAAAAAGCCGATTATTTTATGTGGGAACGTTTCATGACCAAGCCATTGGTTGATCAAGGTATTTTTAGACGATTAGACGATTGTTTGACACCGTGGCCGAGCTTTGTAATTGTTGCCACTGATGATTTACTTAAAAATAGTCCAGAAGTAATTCAAAAAACACTGCAAATCATCAATTTTAAAACAAAAAAATTTAAAGAAATTCCTGGAATAACTGCAACAATTGCCGAACGTTTTCATCAAAAAATTGAAGATATAGAACATTGGATTAGTAGAACCGAATGGTCTCAGGAATCAATGGATCAGGAAATGTTAAACAATGTTCAAAATCAACTCTTTGAATTCGGCATTATCAATAAAAAAGGTACTTTTGCTCAACTAGCGATTCGCTAAAAGTTGCCTTCCCATTGATTTATGATTCAAGAAACAAGACAGAAATTACAAGTTCTTCGAAGTAAATTCCAGCTGCAAAAGCCTTGGAACAACATTGTAATTTTTATACTTAACATTTTGATTTCCATTCCCGTTTTCATTATCATTCATCAAAACATAATTGATCCTGAATGGCCACTACAAATTGATAGAATCCTACTATTTATACTCTTACTAGTTCTTATTCAACTTGTATTGAGAATGTTACAAACGATTATGATTATTTGTATGGGTTTGTATTTACTCGTTTTACTGTATGGAACAACTATTGGAAATTATGGTTTTAGCGAAGTTATTGAGGATTATCGCTCGATGATGTACCTGATGCTCGATGATGCCAATCCGCAGGATTTAATTATTTCGAAACTGCTTCCTTTTCCCAATAAATCAAAAATTTTAAACGCCATTGATTTTCAAAATTCCAAAGTTCGAAATTTTGCTGTAATGGCCACAACCGAGAATTTTAGAGACATTAAGGGCTATAATGAGTACCGAAATACCATTCAGTGTTTTGCTGTTTTTAAAAAAATAAAAGAAAATTGGAATTATGTGGACGATCCAAAAGGCAGGGAATACATTGCAGCAGCAAGCGAATCAGTTCTTCATTTTTCGGGTGATTGCGACGATCATGCGATATTGATGGCGGCTTCTATTCGAGCGGTTGGCGGGACTCCACGGCTTATTCATACCGGTGGTCATATTTACCCTGAAATGCTTATTGGAAACAAAAAAGATTTAGAAGCCATCAATTACCTTATTAAAGAAGTACTATTTAAAAACGAAAGTAAAGGCAAAAAAATCCATTATCACATTGACGAACGCGGTCAAATTTGGCTCAATCTTGATTATACCGCACGCTACCCTGGAGGTCCATTTATGTCGGAAGAAATTTTGGGGGCGCTGACGTTGAATTGATTTAACGGTTGTGTTTAGCTCCTATTTGGTTTGTTACATCAATTTCGTTGATGACGAAATGTAAATGCTTTTCATTGTTTTTGAGGTTTAAAACCAACTGCAAAAGAGGATTGCAGTTGGTTGTTTTTTTATTCTATTTTACAAACTTTTTTACTTATAATTTCGGTCTTACAAATAGCAGCACCTCCGTTTTCTTTAGTACCATAGGCATATAAACTATTTCCCCATGTAAATCCCCAATTTCCTACTTGAGTACCATCAGCGGGGTATGGACTTACGCTAAATGGGGAGCAAACTAATTTTTTGCATCTACCATCTGTAGTAATACCACCTTCTTGGTTTGTAGTGTTTGACATCCATCCACTGGGGCATTGACAAGTAGTTTTAGTAATTTCTGGTTGATTAACCAACCTTCCAATAGCTTGATCTGAATTATAGTTTTTAATACCAACTGCACTGTAAGCCCTAATTACTGTTCCGTTTGCTGCTCCATTTGCACATGCACAATCCGCAATTTGTTGTTTTTCGGCTATTGATAAACTTACTGCTGCATCTGAACATCTACGTTGACAATCTTTCCTATTAGTATCATTTTCAGGGAATGTTCCGGTATACGTTTTATTGACCCTTCCAGTTAAATCCATACAAACTCCTGCTCGATCTTTTTTATCAGTTAAATCAGTATATGAAACAACACAAAAACAATTAGCCTTTGGTAATTTTATTTTAGAAACAGAAGAAACTTTAGTATCATTTTTAGTTTCTTCTATATTGACATTAGATTTATTTTGTTTTGTGTCTTGACCTTGAAGACTGTTTATAAAGAACAAGAAAGTGATAATAATGCATATTTGGTTTAGTAATTTCATAATTGTTGTATTTTAATTCTCACCTACTCTATTTACTCTTTTCGGTTGCCTAGTTTTTTAAATTTTATCTTTTCTTATTTACAATCTTTCAAAAGAAAACATCTACATTTTGGATTTTCCCTACAAGCAAAAACATCAATATTTAACCCGATAGTAGTTCCAAGTGAACTTGCGCTTGCTTTTACTCTAAGTGCCATTTTGTTAAAAGTTGCAACCCTAACACTTGCATCAACCTGCCACATTCCCACAACACTTTTATCTTTAGCTTCATATACTGTTTCTAGAAATAAATCTTGTTCATAAGCATCTACTCTGATGTAGTTGGGTGATGGGTTCATCCCTATTCCAGCCATAGCATTGAATTCAAATTGATGTTTTTTTCCTAATTTTATGCTTGGTCCAGTCATTACAGAAATTTGTGACCATGATATAGAACCTGGTGGATTTGGAATAGGAATGTATCTTGGTGGTGTTTTTCGTTTTCTAGTAATACTTGCAACTCCATCGTTATCAAGAGAGCCTGTAGAAAAGCCAATTCTTGAAGCAATTCCCCAAGTATCACCCCAACGTTGTCCGATACCAAAATTTACACCGTTGCCTGCAAATAGAGGTCGACTTGGATTTTGATTTTCTTTTAAAGAAGAAAAGGTGTAACCTGCATCCAAACTAAATTGATGGTAGGGTTCCCATTTTTTTTGAGCAAAGCTCATTGCTGTTACGAATAGCAATGCGATGATTGTGATTTTTGTTTTCATTATAATTAGTTTTTTGTTTTCCCTACTCTAATAGCTTTTCGGGTTTCGCTTTGATGCTTTAAAAGCACATTACAAAACTGCAAACTATCTAAAAATCAATTGATGCGTGATTAACTAAAAATGATTGGGTGGTTTAACTGCAATTTTTACCGTTTAATAACGGATGTAAAAAAGAGTCTTTAGCGGAATGAAAATAATTTAGAATATTGTTACTTTGAATCGTAATAAAAACTAATTTTAACATAAAATTTAAATCTTCAAAATATGAAAAGCAAACTTTTAACTATCGCCTTTGTAGTCTTGGCAATTGCCTTTGGAACGTATGTGTATCATTTTCCGCCAAAAATTGCCGAACCAGTGGCTCCAATGCCTAATGAAAATAACACATGTACTGATTATTCGACCTCCCAAAAAAGCAAGTTGACCTCTGGACTAGTGTTTGACATGGTTCAAATGTACCGAAACAATCAATTAATGAATATTCAAGATTTAAACGCCAGGAAAGTCATCAATGAAGATGCCTACAGTATTTGGTTTGATCTTGACACTCTAAAAAAATTCATTTACCATTTTGAAAAAGATATAAATCAAAACAAGACGTATGCAAAAAACAAGAAAGGTATTCGAATTTATTATGCAGCTTATCCTGAAAAAATAGAAGAATGGAAAACAATTCCCGAATACAAAGACATTGCATTTATGGCAGATGATCCTTTCAAAAAAAGTTATGAAAAAAAACATACATTGGTCATGATTCCAACCTTGCAAAGCAAAGAGGGCAAAATTTATGATATCAACTTATTTGAACCCAATACTTTCGTAAACGGCATTTCAAAAAAAGAATATACCAATAGAAACGGAAGTATGCTCAACATTTTTAGACCAAAACCCCTGTATTCACTACTTCCAGCTTCGAGTGCAAGAGTAGCGCGACCAAATCCTGAAGAAGAAATTGCTGCGAGAAATCACGGTACTTTAGTGCCACCGGATTCCAAAGCTGGTTCTGGCTTTTAATTTTAAATTATGTACAGCATCCCACCTATTCTTAAAGATTTACTTCAACTTTGCGAATTTATCGCGTTGTTTTTTGGCGTATTAAAATTCAATTCTTTAAAAAATTCCTACTGGAAATGGTTTGTTTTTTATTTGCTTTACATCTTTACCTATGAAATTTTTTGCCGTGTTTATCTATCAACTTTTGAAACAGAAATTCGATTATTTTTATCGCTAATTCAAATTCCTTTCGAATTTCTCTTTTTCTTTTGGTTGATTGGGTATCAATCGCTACAACGAAAAACACTTTTTTGGTGCATAACAGCTGTATATTTATTGTCTTTTGGTATTGAAAATTATGCTTTTGATGAGGCTAAATACAGTTTTAAATCATTGAGTCAATCTTTTGGAACTTTGCTCATGCTGATTCTCGTTGGTTTAGAATTTGTAAAACAAATTAAAAGCGATGACATTTTAAGTTTTACCTCTAACAAAATGTTTTACATCAATTTGGGAGTCATTCTTTTTTATATAGGCAACATGCCTTTTTTTGGACTTTACAATTTAATTTTAGATCATCCAGAAATTTGGAATGGGTATTACAAATATTTTATGATTTCAAACTGTAGTATGTATTTATTATTTGCAGCATCTTTTATATGGGGGAAAATCAAATAATTATTGCCATTATATTATTTAACTTATTCTTTTTGCTGTTTATCGTTGGCATTATCGTTTTCATCCAACAATATAAACTAAAGAAGAAAGAACACCTTGCAACGCTTACATTTCAACAAGAAAAACATCAAAAAGAACTACTCGAAAATCAAATCGAAATTCAAAACCAAACTATGCAGCACATTGGGAGGGAAATTCATGACAATGTGGGTCAAAAACTGACACTTGCAAGTTTGTATACCCAACAATTGGCTTATGAAAACAAAGCGCCTCAGATCAATGAAAATATCGAAAATATCAGCCAAATCATTAACGAGTCGTTAGCTGATCTAAGAGAATTATCAAAATCATTAACCGATGATTCGATTTCTAAAAATTCGATTTACAAACTGATTGAAAACGAAGTCAGGAGAGTTCAAAAAACGCAAAAATGCGCCATTACATTTGTTTCTGGTAAGTTAAAAGTAGTCCTAAACAATCAACAAAAATCAATTTTACTCAGAATTTGTCAGGAATTTATACAAAATAGTTTGAAACATGCACAATGTAAAACAATTAAAATTGAACTGAAAAAAAATGACAATGAGTTGCTTTTTAAGCTTCAAGACGACGGAATCGGATTTGACGCTTCAAAAACATCAAATGGGATTGGTATAGAAAATATAAAGAAAAGAACAAAAATTTTGAATGGTAGTTGCAATTTGTCAAGCAATGCTCAATCCGGTACTTGCTTACTAATCTCGATTCCTTTACACTCAAATGAACTTAGATAAAAATGGAAAACTCAATTGTAATTGTAGACGATCATGTTTTAATAGCAAAAGCGTTAAGTGGTATTATTTCAAATTATGAAAACTTTCGCGTATTGTATGAGTGCGAAAACGGAAAAGAGTTAATAGAAAAATTAAAATTTGAAAAAAACTGTCCAAAAATAGTTTTACTCGACATCAGCATGCCTGTAATGGACGGTTTTGAAACTGCAAAATGGCTCAAAGAAAATCATCCTGAAATTAAAATCATGGCGTTGAGCATGCAGGACGATGATCAAAGTGTGATTAAAATGATTAAAAATGGTGCTCACGGCTATTTACTCAAAAATACACATCCCGCACATTTAGAGCAGGCCATGTTAAAATTAGTTCAAGATGGATTTTATTACCCCGAATGGGCGTCAAAAATAGTATTTTCAAGCTTAAATTCGACTGATTCTCGTCAAGCAAATTTTCCGAAATTGACCGAAAGAGAGAAAGAATTTTTGAAATATTCCACTTCTGAAATGAATTACAAAGAAATTGCCGAGAAAATGTTTTGCAGTCCTCGAACGATTGAAAGCTACAGAGACCATTTATTCGAAAAATTAGAAATTAAAACCCGTGTGGGACTAGCTGTTTTTGCAATAAAAAATGGATTTTCGGACTGATCCTAACTAAAAAATGTCAAAATAAACGAAATTGCCATTAACGCCTTTACATTAAATCTGCAAGTTAATATAAGTGTCGTTTAAATTGTTGCAAATACGGTTTAAAATGACTAACCTTACTCCACTTTTATAGACTTACCAATGAACGTAAAATTCTATCTTATCGTGCTCCTTTTTGGCTTTGTAAAAAATAATATACAAGCCCAAAGCTATTTCCCTAAATTGAACAATTTGTTTTTAATGAATGAAGGAGCAGAATCCATTTTTACTCCCGAAACTGAATTTTTCAGGTTAGAATTAAGAGAAAATTTCAACAAATTATTTTACGGTGATTTACAAACCTCCAACGGCGGAAGTCGCAGGAATTCGTCGGCATTTTACAGTATGAAAATTATTCCGCGATTTGTTTTTGAAACGAATTTGTTTGATGCTTCGATGAAATTAAAATTCAATGTTCCTAATGACGGCAGTAAATACCCCTCTTTTCCAATTATTTGTAATGAATACAGCGCCATTTCTGATGACGATAAGAAAGAAGGAAAAGGTACTATTTCTACTGATAAAGGAGCGCTTTCGGTTCAATTTTCGAGTAATTTAATTGCATCCATTGTCAAAGAGATTCCAAGTGCGTTTTTGATTGAACAAATTAATTATACGTACAAGAATGATGTTTTTGAAATCGATTTACAAGGTGAATTTGCAAATGATGTCAAAATAAAAAAAGTTAAATATCTTAAGGATGCGATTCAAAATTTAAAATTGGTGGTTAAAAATAACTCCGTAACCGTTTACGTTGTCTCTAAAAATAAGGCTCTAGAGGTATATACCAAATTCATTGAAAATGAAACATCAAAAAAGTAAAGTTATGAAAATCAATATATTACTATTAATTATATTTACAACTTTTTTAAGTCAAGCACAAACTAAAGTCATTGCTCATAAAAGTCATAGCGGTTCTAGACATTCGTTTATGAAAGCCTATCAGAAAAATTTGTTCGACATTAATCGTTCGAATTTTGGTTTACCTGGCAATAGAACTATAGTTGTTTTGGACAAAGTGGTAGCCTTGAATGATTCCATAACTGTACTTAAAATGCGCGAATCGGTCGTGTGTTATCCGTTTCAAATGAGTTATAAAAAATTAAAAGATTCCGATTTTAAACCTAAAGTAGATACGTTAAAAAACCACAAAATTTTCAATAGAAAAAATTCGGTAGCTGCAATAAAAGCATTTAAAAACTATTATCCCGTCCAGTTTAACAATTCCATCGACAGTGTGTCATTTATTGGTTTTAGAAAATAAAAGCTTACATGAGAAAATTTGTACACCTCCTTTTTTTGCACTTTTCTCTCTTAGGTATTATTTTTATTCCTTTTTCATTCAATTATTTATCATTTCAATCCCAACTTACGTCGTTTTTATTTGAAGATATAATTGATGCAATAGCGCGTCTTTTAAATGTTTCCATTTCAAATTCCGAAATTTCATCCGATTCCACAACGATGTATTTGCTGGTGATTGTACTGTTCGTGATGGCTTTAGCACTGACTTTTCTTGTGCCGCAATTTGCATTTTGGAAAAAAAATAAAATTGAGATTGCAGCAGTTATTCCAACCATCTTGGTATATTATTTATCCGTAGTTTTACTTAAATACGGTTTGGATAAAATATTCAAAACACAGTTTTACCTTCCTGAACCCAACACTTTGTACACGCCTCTCGGACTGTTGGATAAAGATATTTTGTATTGGAGTACAATGGGAATTTCAAATTCTTACAACATTTTTCTAGGGTTAGTAGAAGTCATTCCTGCCATTTTTTTGCTTTTTAAGAAAACGAGAACCTTTGGATTATTTGTACTTACTGGAATTCTTCTGCATGTTGTTTTTGTGAATTTTAGCTTTGATATTTCCGTAAAATTGTATTCATCATTTTTACTATTTTTGTGTTTGTTGCTTTTGGCTCCAGCCGGAAATGCTTTACTACAGTTTTTTGTTTATAATCGAACCGCTCAATTACCTTTAATTTCGCGACAACATTTAATTCACTCGAAAGTAATTCGGATTTCTTTGAAAGTATTGCTAATCTTAGCTTTTTTTACCGAAGCGCTTTTGCCCTACATTCAAAATGGATTTCAAAATGACGACCGAATTCCGCGACAAGAACTGCACGGTGCATACAAAATTGTAAAATTTACCCAAGCAAACAATGAACTGCTTGACATAAAAATACAGCCAAAACGCCTATTTATACACCGACAAAACTATTTTATTTTTCAATACCAAGATGATTCGATGGAGGATTTTCGGTTTGAAATTGATGTTTCAAAAAAAGAATTTATTTTAACGAATTACGACGGTCAAAGCACCGTCATAAATTATAACTATTCAAAAGAATTAAAAATACTAGAATTGCACTTCCAAGATTCAGGAATGACAATGTATGCTAAAACGTTGCCTTGGCAAAGTTTACCGCTTTTGCAACCCCTTTATCACTGGTCAGTTGACGAAATAAATTGAAAAATTTACCACATAATCAGCTCCTTATTTTGCTTTTTTAAAAAAACATTAGTCTGACTGAAATGTTTGTTGCCAAACCATTTTCCTTGATTGGCACTCATCGGCGAGGGATGGCCACTCCTTAAAACCAAATGCTTTTGGGTATCGATTTTTGCCCCTTTTTTCTGGGCAAAATTTCCCCACAACATAAAAACAACTCCCTCTTTTTCTCGATTAATATGTTCGATTACTGCATCGGTAAAAACATTCCATTCCAAGTGTTTGTGGCTATTTGGTTTGTCTTTTTCAACCGTAAGTCCCGCATTTAAAAGCAAAACGCCTTGTTTAGCCCAACGTTCTAAACTTCCGAAAATCGGAGGTTCAATACCTAAATCGTCATTCAATTCTTTAAATATATTGCGCAACGACGGCGGAAAACGGGTGCCATCGTGTACCGAAAATGCCAATCCATTTGCTTCGCCTGTTCCATGATACGGATCTTGTCCAATAATTACCACTTTTAAATTGGCCCACTCGCATTGATTAAAAGCTTCGAAAACAAGGCTTTTAGGCGGAAAACAACTGGCTTTTTGATACGCATAATGTATTTCCAACCAAAGTTTTTGAAAATAGTTTTTTTCAAATTCAGGTTGCAATTGGTCATACCAAACACGATTTATATTTAAAATTTCGGGTGTCAATTTTTATAAAAAATTAGTGAAACATAATAATTTTCAAGATACAAATTACGGATAAATTCGTTTTGTATCTTTCGAAAAAGACTTAAAAAATCAAATATGTCCCACCTTTTAGCAACTTTCATTGTTTATATTTACAAAAATTTTAGGAAATAAAAAATATGCTTGCGATATTTGGCATTATAATGAAGCAAATACACAATAAGTAAGTAAGAACTTAAAAAAATAAATAACTACAAATTAAAAATATTCTGGTTCTATTTACTTTTTTAATTACCAATACCGTTTTTTCTCAGGATAATTTTACACAAAAGAAATTGGATTCTATAGAAACGAAACTTTCGAAAGTAAGTAACGATTCGATTCGATTAACAATGATGCTTGGCTTGGGAAGGGATTATGCCTTACATGCCAACAAGCGAAATTTAGAATTCAATCAAAAATCCATCGAACTTGCTCAAAAACTCAATCGCCCTTTAGGTATTGCAGAAGCATATGCAAACTATGGATTGTATTACGAAAGAATAAATGATACACTCAAACAGAAAGAATATTTAGAAAAGATACTTGTATTGGGACAAGAAAAAAAAGACAATAGGGTTCTTGGAAAAGCATATTTTGAGAAAGGATTTTATTATTGGAATAGAAAAAATCTTCGTAAAACAAATCAATATTTAGAACGGTCTATTGAATTTTATAAAAAAACAAAAGATAAAAACAGCCTTAGCGAAGTTTATTTGCAAATAGGATTTTTACATCAAGAAGAATTTAAAGATTACAATAAAGCCTTGTTTTATTACAGAAAGCATATTGATTTATTTGACAAGGACGACTTTCAACTGATCAACACCTACTCTACAATAGCGAGCATTTATACGATACAATCCAAATATCAAAAGGCATTGGAATATTACATGCTTTCGGACAAATTATTTAAAAAACACAAGGCCACAGACTCTTTTCATTATGCCCTTTTACAAAGCAAATTGTCCACCGTATATCAAGAGTTGGAAGAATATGACAAAAGCTTAAAATACCTGAGTTTTTCTTTAAAATATTTTTTAAGTAAACAAGATTATCGTGCATCATCTGTACTCTATGCCCAACAAGCGGCCTTGTACTTGAAAATGAAAGATTCAAAAAATACCCTAAAAAGTATCGAATCAGCTGCTGAAATTTCTGAAAAAATAAAGAATTGCGTACAGAAGGAAAACGCCTATTCTGCCATTGCTTATCTATTTTATGATATGAAAAATTATGCAAAAGCATTAGAATTTCATCTCAAATCATACAAAGAATGTCCGCTAAATACACCTTATAAAGATATAGAAACGCAAGAATTCAATATCGGAGCGACGTACCTAATGCTAGCCAAAAATCTCGATCAAACCACAAATACAACTGCTGCTGTTCCAAAAAATAAAATGGTCTTTTACAACTTGGCGAGAACTATTTGACCCGTGTTATGGAAAGTGCAAAAATAAATTCGAACATTTCACTTCTAAATAATTGCTACCTCCATTTGTCGGAAATTGCTGATTTGCAAAACGACAAAAGGAAAGCTTTAGATTATTATAAACAACATATTATTTACAAAGACAGCTTAGCAACCATTGAAAACCGTGAATTGCTGGTTCAAAACCAAATGCAATTTGAATTTGATCAACAGGAAAAAGTGAGGGTTGCTGAACAAGAAGTCAAAGATGCTTTGTCCAGAGAAGAGTTGACCAAAGAAAAAAACAATAGAAACCTGGCCTTGGGTGGAATTGGATTTTTTGTCGTTGTAGCTGGATTTTCTGCTTTTGCATATGTTCAGAAAAGAAAAGACAACAAAATTATCTCCGAAGAAAAACAAAAATCAGACGATTTATTATTAAACATTTTACCTGCTGAAATTGCTCAAGAACTGAAAGAAAAAGGCACTTCTGAAGCCAAACATTTTGAGAGTGTTTCGATAATGTTTACCGATTTTAAAGACTTTACCAAACTTTCTGAAAAAATTCCTTCGACAGAATTGATTCAAGAATTAAATTACTGTTTCAAAGAATTTGACAACATCATTACCAAACACGGTGTCGAAAAAATAAAAACCATTGGAGATTCGTACATGGCGGTTTGTGGACTTCCTGCAAAATATGGCAATCACGCCCAAAAAATGGTGGATGCTGCTTTGGAAATTCGAGATTTTATTGAAAAATACAAAGAGAAACGACAAGAAGAAGGAAAATCATTTTTTGAAATGCGAATCGGCATCAATTCGGGCGAAGTTTTGCTGGAATCGTGGGAATTAAGAAATTTGCCTACGACATTTGGGGTGATGCCGTAAATACCGCTTCGCGAATGGAAAGCAATGGCGAAATTGGTAAAGTAAATATCAGCGAAGCCACCTATAATTTGGTTAAAAATAATTTCTCGTTTGATTACCGAGGCGAAATGGACGCCAAAGGAAAAGGGAAAATAAAAATGTATTTCGTTGAACCTAAAGAGAATAACGTATGATTTTTGAAAAAGCAAAAGAATTTATTCTTGAAAAATTAGATCGAGAATTACCACAACAGCTGATGTATCACGATATGAGACACATTTTAGATGTGTATCAAGCTGCTATCAATTATGCAACATTAGAACAAGTAAATGACGAAGACACCATTTTACTCAAAACTGCCTCCTTGTTTCACGATTGCGGATTTATAATTCAGGCGGAAAATCATGAGGCAATTTCGTGCCAAATTGCCGAAGAAATTTTGGTACAATTTGACTACAGTCCAGAACAAATTCAGAAAATTAAAGGGATGATTATGGCTACCAGAATTCCACAAACGCCAACCAATCATTTGGAAGAAATTTTAGCCGATGCTGATTTAGACTATCTCGGTCGCGACGACTTTGAAGAGATATCCGAACGGCTTTTTAAAGAGTTAAATTTTTCAAATAGAAATGATTGGAATAAAATACAAATTTCATTTTTTGAAAAGCACAACTATTTTACAAAGTCGGCAGAAACGCTTAGAAACGCCAAAAAGCAAGAAAATTTAGAGCAAATTATTGCCCAAACAAAATTTAATTAAGCATGAACACCATAAAAATAAAAGACAATTTCAAAGATTATTTACTGGTTTTGATTGGTATATTTTCGGTAAGTTTTGCTTTAAAAAGTTTGCTAATGCCCAACCACTTTTTTGATGGTGGGATTACAGGAGTGGCGCTTTTGGTTCATGAAAAATTTCATTACAATATTGCACTAATTTTTATTGTATTTAACATTCCCTTTCTGCTTTTGGGTGCCCAATTGATTGGTAAATCTTTTGCCATAAAATCGTTAATTTCAATTATAATTCTAGGTTTATTTTTACTCTTTATTCCTTATCCTGTAATTACCCACGACAAACTAATTATTGCCGTATTTGGCGGTTTCTTTATTGGTTTGGGCGTTGGATTGGGAATGAAGAGCGGTTTTGCACTCGATGGTATTGAAGTTTTGGCAGTCTACACCGGGAAAAAAGTGGGCTTTTCGATGAGCGAAATTATTTTGGGAATCAACATCATTATTTTTTCTGTTGCCGCAGTATTTTTTGGCTTGGAAGCCGCTTTTTACTCGATGCTCACTTATTTCGTGGCCTCAAAAACCATAAATTATGTGGTAGAAGGTTTTGAAGAATTTACAGGAATTACCATTATTTCCTCCAAAAGTGAAGAAGTAAAACAGTTTCTGGTTTTGCAAATGAGTAAAGGAATTACCGTTTACAAAGGCGAACGGGGTTTTATGAAAGATAATTTTGACAACAGCGTTTCAACAGATATCATCTTTACTGTAGTTACCCGATTGGAGGTAAGAAAACTGAAAAATGCGTTGCATCAAATTGATCCGAGTGCTTTTATTTTCTCAAGTTCAATTAAAGAAACGGCAGGGGGAATTTTAAAAAAGAGACACGAACATTAATCTAATTTAGCATAATGAATTTCAGAATTTAAACCTGTTTTCAAGTTTTAAAATTAAGTAATTGATTCCATTAGATTGCTACTCCACTTGACTTGTTGGTACAAGTAAAACGAAATAACCTGTAACTTTTTATTGTTCTTTTCGTCCTATGAGTCAATCAATCAAATCAATCATGCATCAATCACTTCAAAAAATCTTGTATTTTCCAATAACTAAAATCATATTGGGAATTGCCATTTGTTTTTCCATTTTTATCGTTGTTCAAAATTTTGTTTTAAAACCCATTCTCTACAGCCTTGTTTCAAATAAAAATGTTGCAGACCCAATAATCCATCTCGTTTCTGTATTTGTTTTACTTTTTTCTTATTATTTTTTCTTTCGCCTTTTTGAAAAAAGACCGGTAAGTGAACTTTCTACAAAGTATTTTCCAAAGGAAATCTTTGGAAGTTTTATCTTCGGTTTTTTAAGCATTGCTTTGTCGATCTTTATATTATACTTACTCGGAAATTACCATTTTATTTCGATCTCGACAGAAAATTACGCTGTAAAATTGTTTACAACCTTGGTGGTAGCGGCATTAATTGAAGACTTATTTCACCGCGGACTCCTATTACGAGAATTAGAAAATTGGTTGGGAACACACACCGCTATTGTACTGGTAATGCTTCTTGAAACTATACATATTTTTAATCCCAATGCCAATGTTCTTAGCTTTTTTGTATCCTTGTGCTGGGGCTTTACGATGTCGATGCTTTTTGTATACACCAAACGCATTTGGCTGCCTTTTTTCTTTCATTTGGGTTGGAATTTTGCCCAACCTTTTTACGGTTCGAATCTAACTGGACTCAACAATCTCGGTACAATTATTCAAGCAAAATTTGAAGGTCCGGAGCTTCTCACGGGAGGAAAAGTAGGTATTGAGAATTCAATTATTAACGTAATTTTGTTGCTTTCGATTGGTGTCTATTTCTACTATCGAGCTCGAAAAGAAGGGAAAATAATTGCGCGAAAAACAGTACATTAAGCGGAAGAAAAAAGTCAATCTTTTGCTTAAAATTTTAAATCAAAAAAAAATCCACAAACATGACGTTTGTGGATTTTTTAAAAAATAGAAATTAAATTATTTCAACGGAATATTTTTCAATATTTCCAATACAAATTTCCAGTATTTCTGTGCCGAAGAAATCGAAGCGCGTTCGTCTGGCGAGTGAGCTCCATGTATCGTTGGCCCGAAAGAAATCATGTCCATATCCGGATAGTTGGTGCCTAAAATTCCACATTCCAAACCGGCGTGACAAGCGACCACTTTGGGTTTTTCGTTGTTTTGTCTTTCATATAAATCAACCAAAACATCCAGTATTGGCGACTTTACATTGGGTGTCCAACCTGGATAGGATCCTGAAAAATTGACTTCGCAACCCATTAATTCAAAGGCAGAACGTAAGGCATTTGCCAAATCCATTTTAGAAGTTTCTACAGAAGAACGCGTCAAACAACCAATAGTAATTGCACCATTTTTGACAATTACTCGGGCGATATTATTTGAAGTTTCGACCAAGTCAGCCATATCAGGACTCATTCTATAAACGCCGTTATGAGCGGCATACAATGCCCGAACCAAACCTTCTTGCACTCCTAAATCCATAATTTTTGAGGGCAAATCGGTTTTCTCAATGGTAATAACCAAATTAGGCTCCATCGTTTTAAATTCGGTTTTGATGTCGCCAATAATTTCCTGCATATCAAAAACATAGGCTTCGTCGTACATTCCAGCGATTACAACCGTTGCCGTACTTTCCCGCGGAATGGCATTTCGCAAACTTCCACCATCAATTTCTGCAATTTGTAAACCAAAATTTTCAAATCCGTCAAAAAGCAAACGGTTCATTATTTTATTGGCATTCCCTAAACCTTTGTGAATATCCATTCCAGAGTGTCCGCCATTTAGACCTTTTACCGAAATTTTGTACGCCACTGCATCTTCGGGAACGTCTTCTTCCTCATAACTTCGGGTTGCCGTTACGTCAATTCCGCCCGCACACCCAATATCAATTTCGTCGTCCTCTTCGGTATCCAAATTCAATAGAATTTCGCCTTGAAGCAAACCTCCTTTTAAACCCATCGCTCCTGTCATTCCTGTCTCTTCATCAATTGTAAACAAAGCTTCAATTGCGGGATGCGGAATATCTGTTGATTCTAAAATTGCCATAATGGTAGCAACTCCCAGGCCGTTATCGGCTCCAAGCGTAGTTCCTTTGGCCCGAACCCAGTCGCCATCAACATACATTTCGATACCTTGTGTATTGAAATCAAATACTGTAGTCGCGTTTTTTTGATGAACCATATCCAAATGCGATTGCATCACGATGGTTTTACGGTTTTCCATTCCAGCAGTTGCGGTTTTTTTGATGATTACGTTTCCGACTTCATCTTCGATGGTTTCCAAACCCAAATTTTTACCAAAATCTTTCATAAATGCAATCACACGTTCTTCTTTTTTTGAAGGACGAGGTACCGCATTTAGGTCGGCAAATTTATTCCAAAGTTGTTTAGGTTCGAGGATGCGAATTTCTTGGCTCATTTTTATAATTGATTATAAATTTAAAGCCGTAAAGTTACAAAGTTAGCTTGGGAAAGGGTTAAAAATACTGCGAAAATTAAGGAAGCTTTACCAGAAATTAAATATGTAAAAGTCTAACGACTTGTAAATCTTGCGTGTCCTGATTGCATTCGAGAGGCTTAAAGATTCAAGCTGTCATTACGTTAAGTGGTTAGGTCGTCGTTACGACGTAGCTGTACCCGAGCACTTTGCTCTAATAGGCTAACAATCTCTTTTCGGGAGTAACTGACGAGATCCCTCTTTGGTTGGGATAACAAAATGAGCACGTTTTAAATGTATTGGACTTCTGTCCCAAAGGTGAAATTCTCTTGTAATCAAAACCCATTATGATCAAGCGATGTGTTTTTCGAAAAGTCTTTTAGCATCTTTAGCAGATACTTTTCCAACACATTCATTTTTGTGGATGCAAATGATGGGTGCTTGCTTGCACAATCCTTGACATTTCATTTTTTGAACAGAAACGGTATCTTTTAATCCTGCTTCTTTGACTAAATCTTTGAAACATTCTTTGACTTCAGCATTGTATTTGCAACATTTTTTGCCGTCGCAAAATAAGATTACTTTTTCTTTATTTTTCTTGCCCATCCGAAATGAATTGAAGTTGTATAAATTATTGCGCAACAAAAATACATTATTATTTTAATCTATTCTAAATAAAGGATTAAATTTTAAGCTTTTATTGTGTACTTTACGTAATCGAAACAAAATTATCTTCGTACTGTTTACCCATTTACATACGGAAAATTAGGATTTACAGTTTTTTAGTGATTCTATAAATCCTAAAGATAATCCAGAAATTACGAATGAAGTCCGAAGATATTAAAATAGCCCCGTCCCTAAGCTTCGAGTACAATGAGAAATCCTATCGATTTTTTTTTCGCGAGATTGAAACGGAAGACGGGAACATGGATTGAAAAAGAACCCAAGCGATGGGCACCAAATTCTAAATCAAGTGTTTGTTTATGAAGTGAGAAGTATTTGTTATATTCGCTTTAATAAATGGGATGTATGAAAAACCGTAGATTGGCATGGGTTGTTTTCTTGGGAGTTCAAGTTATACTGGTTCAGCTTTTAGGATTTTTTCCAGAAATTGTGGAACGTTTTTACAGCAACGGTTTCTATCCAATTGCAAGTTCTTTTTCTCGAATTATTGTGGGTTGGATTCCGTTTTCGGTGGGTGATCTTATTTACTTTATTGTCGGGTTTATGCTATTGGTATGGGTGGTAAACTTGTTTCGGAAGCTTAAAAATTGGAAAATTATTTTGATAGAAATGAGTGCTGCGGTAAGTGTTTTTTACTTTTTATTTCACCTACTTTGGGCTTTTAATTACTACCGGCAACCGCTTTTTGACAAAATGAATATTGAAAAAGAGTACAGCGATGCCGACTTACTGACCTTTACCAAACAAATGATTGCACAAACCAATTCCATTCAAATTGCAATTACAGATAACCCCAATGAAAAAGTAATTAATACTTTATCCCAATCAGAAATTTTTGACAAAAGTCTCGCTGGTTACCAAAAACTAGCAGAACGTCATCCGTTTTTTGCGTATCAAAATGCGAGCGTGAAAAAGTCATTAATTAGTTTACCCCTTTCGTACATGGGATTTTCGGGGTATTTAAATCCGTTTACGAATGAAGCCCATGTCAACGTGCGTATTCCAATGATTAATTTTCCGTTTACCGCTTGCCACGAAATGGCGCATCAAATTGGATATGCATCAGAGAGTGAAGCCAATTTTATTGGTTTTTTGGCAGTTACCCAAAACGAAAATTTACATTTTAAATATGCAGGTTACAGTACTGCTTTGCGGTATTGTATTCGAAATTGGGAAAAGCGAAATCCAACTTTGGGTAGGAAATTATGGGCAGAAATCAATCCTGGAGTCCGTGAAAATTTTGAAGAATCGGTACTTCATTGGCAACAATATGAGACGTTTGTGGAAGATGGTTTTAAAATTTTCTATGATAATTTCTTGAAAGTCAACCAGCAAGAAGAAGGTTTGGAAAGCTATAGTAAATTTTTAAATTTGCTTATTAATTACTCTAAAAACAATGCAATAACCTTTTAAAAATTGAAATTATAAAAATGCTGTAACAAAACGCAATGAAAAACTACTAATGGAACTATGAGCGCTTCTTTAGAACAATCTTTTGTTAAACAATTACAGGAAAATCAGAATATCATCCACAAAATTTGTAGGTTGTATACTTCTGGTGACGACGAGCACAAGGATTTGTTTCAAGAAATAACAATCCAATTGTGGAAGGCGTTTCCGAAATTTAGAGGCGAAAGTAAGTTTTCTACTTGGGCTTATCGTGTGGCTTTGAATACAGCAATCACATTATATCGAAAAAGCAAGCGGTCGATTGCCACTACGGAATACGATACGACGAAACATTTTTTTAAATCAGAAGACTATAATTATGAAGAGGAAGAACAACTCAAGTTGCTGTACAAAGCAGTTTTTCAGTTAAATGATATTGAAAAAGCATTGGTTTATATGTATCTTGAGGATAAAAATTATGAAGAAATTGCGGAAACTTTAGGAATTAGCGAGGTAAATGCACGAGTGAAAATGAACAGGATCAAAGGAAAGTTAAAGAAAATTTTAAATCCGTAAGGACAAAAAAGTATATGGAAGAGTTAGATATTTTAAAGAAACATTGGAAAAAAGAAGAGGATTCCTTTCAGCAAGTTTCTGAAAAACAGATATATAAAATGATTCACAAGAATTCAAGTTCGATTGTGAAATGGATTTTTATCATTAGTATTTTGGAATTTTTATTGTGGAGTGTGGTTTCCTTTTGTATGAAAGACGGCGAGGGCATGCGTCAATTTGATGCCTATCATGTGGATCATATCATGACACCGTATATGATTGTAGGTTATGTGGGGCAGGCTTATTTTTTCTTTCAGTTTTATATGAATTACCGCAAAATTACAGCTACCGATAACATAAAAAAACTGATCAACACTATTTTAAAAACCCGCAAAAAAGTGTATCAATACGTTTGGTTCAACATCATTTATGCGGTATTGAATATTATTATTGTTTTGATTATTCAATTTAATTATGATGAGAGACTCATTGAGTTGATTAAAGTATCCGAAAAAAGCAATAAAGCGATGTTGATTTATGGTATTTATACTGGCATAACCATTTTGTTTTTAGCGGTATTTATTGGTTTGATTTGGATATTTTACCGAGTAGTTTACGGTATTTTATTACGACGTTTGTATAAAAACTACGAGGAATTAAAGAAAATTGATTATTAAATCTTATTTTTTACAATAAAATTACATTACATGAAACATTTATTTTTACTAACGTCATTACTGATTTCTACTATTACTTTTTCTCAAAATGAAAACTCACTTTTGTACCGAATTTCAGGTAACGGTATTACAAAACCTTCTTATTTATTTGGAACCATTCACATCAGTTGTGAAGCCAAAATAAATACAGAACTAAAAAATGCTTTGGATGCAACCACCCAAATGTATCTCGAATTGGATATGGATGATCCCGAATTACAAACCAAAATGGCCGCAAACGTTCATATGAAAGATGGTGCGACAATTAGTTCATTTCTTTCTGCTGAAGATTACCAACTTTTAGACAGTTACCTGAAAGAAAAGTTAAATGTTTCGGCAAAAGCTTTTAATACGTACAAACCATTTTTTTTAAGCTCTTTCTTTCTAAGTTCCCTTTTGGAATGTGCGCCTCAGTCGTTTGAAAGCGAATTGGTCAAAATTTCAGCTATGCAAAAAGAGCCGGTATTTGGATTAGAAACCGTAGAAGAACAAATGGATATTTTTGATCAAATTCCGTATCAATTGCAAGCAGAAGAGTTAATAAAATCCATCCGAGCTGACTTTAAATCGGATAAAGAAGAACTTAATGCGTTACTAAAGGCCTACACACTCAAAGATCTAAACGAAATGCAAGTACTTTTCAAAAAAAGCGACAATAAATTAATGAGTGATTACGAAGATTTGCTTCTAGTTAAACGAAACAAAAATTGGATTGGATTAATTGAGCGAATAAGTAAAGACCAACCCACATTTTTTGGTGTTGGAGCAGCACATTTAATTGGTGATGAAGGAGTTGTAAATTTACTTCGAAGAAATGGATATTTAGTGGAGGCGCTATAACTTCTAATCTTCCTTGTAACTGAAACGCCGTTTTTCATTCAGTTGTTCCGCTTCTTCTTGAATTTGAGGCGGAATAACTTTTAAAAACGATGGATGTTGTTCGATTGCAAATTCTATTTTTTCTACAATTTTTTCAATGGTATCGTTTTCATAATCAATAAGCAACGGCTCTTTGATTATAAATGATTGAAGAATTCCTTTCTTTTTTAATCGCAACCCTTTTTTATCAAAAGAACGTCGAAAACCGTCAATGACAATGGGAATAACAATTGGTTTGTGGGTTTTTATGATATGAGCGGTCCCTTTTCGAACCGGTTTAAACGATTTTGTTGTGCCTTGCGGAAAGGTGATTACCCAACCGTCTTCTAACGCTATTTTAATATTTTCGGTATCGTTTGGGTTGACTTCGCGCTGTATATCTTTTCCTTCCGCTCGCCAAGTTCGCTCAACCGTTATCGCTCCAGCGTAGGCCATAATTCGAGGTAAAAGACCCGCTTTCATCGTTTCTTTTGCAGCTACATAATAAATATTGAGTTTCGGATTCCACAGATATCCGATGTTTTTTATGCTATCCACGCGACCACTCAAACTGGCATTAAAAACGTGAAACATCGCCACGACGTCGGCAAAATACGTTTGGTGATTAGAAATAAAAAGTACATTGGTATGAGGTAAATTTTTGATAATCTCCGATCCCTCAATTTGAAGCTCATTAAAACCGCGGTACCGTCTGTGCGTTAAAGCACCTAAGATACGAATGAGCCATTTTTTAAGAAAAAGCAAGTGACCAAAAGGACTTCGTTTAAACCATCCCATAGCGGAAATTTCGTTAGAAAATAAGTTACAAACATACGAAAACATTCGATTTACAACACCTTTTTTAGTACTTCTTTAAGTTCATTCAACATCATTCCCGTTGCACCCCAAACAACATTTTCGCCGAATTTAAAAACGGGAATTTCAATTTCTTTCATATAAGAGGTTTCCAAAATCTGGGTGGTAAAGTTATTCTCGTCCAAAAGATCAACTATTGGTAATTCGATAATTCCAGAAACTTCTCTTGGATCGGGAATGAAAGTTAATTCACTTTCACTGTAACCTAGAAACGGTAAAACAGAAAAATTACTTGGCGGAATGTATATTTCTGAAAATGCTTTTACAACTGAAATGTGGTCGGGCGAGATTCCTATTTCTTCGTGTGTTTCGCGCAAAGCGGTGGCTTCCCTACTTGTATCGTACACTTCAACTTTTCCTCCAGGAAATCCTATTTGAGACGAATGAACACCATTGTAGGTATTTCTGAGAATTAATACCAAATGCGTTTGGAGATTTTTTGGATAAAAGAGCATCAAAACCGCTGCTTTTCTTGGGTTTAAAGTGGCAGGATTGTTTAGCTTTAAAAATTGCAATCGCTCGGGAGGCGACATTTTCTGGTGTGCTTGTTCGCCCAACAAATTTTCTTTTGCTACTTTTGGCATGTATTTGAGAAAATCAGTGAAAATCATATTGCTGTTTTTTAAAAATCTAAAGTACAAAAATTCCTTCATTTAGCATTCCAAATTATGTTTAGTAAAGCCGATTCACAAAAAATAAAAAGAGAATTCTGGATAGAATTTGCCACCGTTTATCCTCGAAAATGGTTGCTGTACGATACCAAGATTAGGGATTTTTCGTTCAAGTTTTACGTAGACAATAAAAAAGCCCAAATCACTCTGGACATCGAACCCAAAGACGAAGAAAAACGAAAAATTTATTTTGAAAAAATAGAATCGTTGAAGCAAATCTTGCTAGATGAATTTCTGCCTGATGCAGTTTTAGAGCGGCATTTTCACTTAGAAACAGGAAAAGTGATCAGTAAAATTTGGGTCGAAAAATCAGGTATCAGTGTTTTTAATAAAGAGACTTGGCCCGAAATATTTGACTTTTTCTATGAAAAAATGGATGCTTTTGAACGGTTTTTTTATGAATACAGGGATTATATAGAAGACTTGGAAATGAATGTTTAAAACTTTCGTTTCTAAAATTTTTAGCATAAAAAAGGCATTTCCTAAGTTGAAAATGCCTTTTGTAGAAACTTGCTATATCGAATTAATGACTTCCCTCCGCCTCTATGGCATCTACATCAATATTTTGTTTTTTCAAGATTCCTTTTACTGCAAAGCCGTAAAAAGCGATATAAGCAAAACAAAGCACCGGTATAAAGTAGGACTCATGAATACCAATAACATCTGAAATTTTTCCTTGAAGAGGAGGGATTATTCCTCCACCTAAAATCATCATCACCAAGAATGCCGAACCCTGAGAAGTATATTTTCCTAAACCTGTAATTCCTAAAGCAAAAATTGCAGGCCACATGATGCTGCAAAATAAACCACCACTCATAAAGGCGTAAATTGCCACTGTTCCCGTAGAAAATAAACCAATTATCATTGCAATCATTCCGAAAAGGCCAAAAATCAATAATGTTTTTGCCGGTTTATCTTGACCCAGAAAAAATCCAGTAATTTGTACTGCAACAACTACAGCATAGGCATATAACGGTGTTATATCTTGTCCTGAAATAAAGTTTACAAAAAGTACCACACCAAATGCGATATAAGGAACTATAATTAACAAAATTTTTCTTGCACTGTTTGATGGATTAAATACCGAAATAGCTCCAGCCCATCTACCAATCATCAAACTTCCCCAGTACATGGAAATATATGGAGCAATAGCAGCGCCAGTAATCCCACCAAAAGCAGGAGTTCCTAACAATTCGGCCAAATTACTTTGGATGGTTACTTCTACTCCAACGTATGTAAAGAGGGCCAACATTCCCAAAACCAATTGTGGATATCGCATAGCTCCCCAACCTTCTGGTGCTTTTTTTGCAGCAATATTTGCAAAAAGTAATCCAAAAACAATAACCAATAAAGACATTATTGTTAAGGTTAAACCTAAATAATCTATTTCTTTATTTTCAATAAAACGTCTGATAAACTCTGGATCTTCATAGCGAGAAAAAATATACCCAAAAATAACAACCAAAGCCAACGTTATAGTTATTAAAATATTTCTTGCTTTATTGGCAGGTTCAAAAACAGATTCACTTTTTCCTGCTGGTAATTTTTTAGAAAACATGAATAAGGCTGCTGCAATTAAGAACAAGCCACCAACTGCCATATAAAGAATTTCCATTTTATCCAGAGAATCTGCTTTTTTAGCAAACTCCTCTAAATTTACTCCCGCAATTACTCCAAAAAGTGCTATTGAAACCACAATTGGACCTATTGTAGTTCCGAATGAATTTACACCTCCTGCCAAATTCAACCGATTAGAAGCTGTTTGTGGCGATCCGAGTGAAGCCACAAATGGCTGTGCAGAAGTTTGTTGTAAAGAAAATCCTAATGCTACTATAAATAAGGCTCCTAAAATTAATGCATAACTGCCTTGTGTAACTGCATAAATCATAAATGCAGCACCAAATGCACTCACTATCAATCCATTAATAATCCCTTTTTTAAATCCCCAAGAATTCAAAATGTCTTTTTGGGCCACTCCACTCAAAATAAAAAGCAACAAAGCTCCAATATAATAGGCGCCATAAAACGCAAAATCGATGAGCTGACTTTGAAATTGATCAAGTCCAAACTTGATTTTACAAAAAGGGATGAAAACTCCGTTGGAAGCTCCAATAAAACCCCAAAAGAAAAAAACTGTAATTAGCGTGTAAAGTGCTGAATTGTTTGAATTGGTTTGTTTTGTATTCATAAATTAAGGTAAGGTAAAAAGATTAGTTCGTAAAAATAGTGACCGAACTCTTACAATAAAGCAGGAATTCTTTCAAATTTTTTATAAATATCAATGATAATTACCTATTGCACAAATGAATTTGAATTTATTTTCAACGAAAACGATTTCGTTAATAATTTTTAAAAAAAGTGCAAATCTAAAAACAAAAAAAACCTGAATTGAAACAATTACAACTGCTTCTCGAAGACATAATCCTGCAAATAACTGAATCTATCTGTAAGCTGGCCTTTATTGGTAATTTGAGCACGTTGCAAAATTCCGTCTTTATCATTGTTGAAAAAAGCAGGGATTACATGTGTCATAAACATTTCTCCAAAACCTTCGCTGGCGTCTTTTGGTAATTCACATGGCAAATTATCAATGGACATTACCGCAATCGAACCCGGGTGAAAAACATCCACTTCCTTCTCTTCGCTTGGCAAATATCCAAAAATAGGATCGGCAATGGTAGATGCTTTAATTGTACAAGCAATTGGACCGTTTACATCGCAGGAAATATCAGCCACAACTTTGATTCTGTTTTTTACCGATTTCAGCATGTCGTTGGTCAAAATATACGGAGCATTTGTGCCGTAAAAATGAGCCGCCATAAAAATATCAGCCGCTTGGGCATACTTTTCAAAATCCGAAACAAAGTCGGTTGGGCTTTTATAAAAGACTGATTTTACAAATGCACCACCATCTTTCCGTTTGTAATAATCGTTGACTTCAATTTGTGTGTAAACTGGAGAATCATAGGTTTTAGACAGAAAATCAGCAGGAGCCACTTCTTTCATTTTCATCGCATCTAAAATTTCTTTTACTCCTTTACCTGCTTTTCCACTTCCTGTAACAACGATTTTAATAGGTGGAAGTATTAATCGCTTTAATTTTTCAACTAAAACGGCTTTCCCATTCAAGGTTTCTGCTTTAGGCAATTGGAACAAATCGTATTTTATTCCGAAGGCTCGAATACCATTGTAAGCACCTACATTTCCAGCGTATCGGCCAAAACCTATCAGTCGATTATTATCTTGATTCACAATTGTTTCGTGATCGTACAAGTCGATATTTTTTTCCAAAACCGCCTGTAAAAGTCCTTTATTGTGGGGTTGTTTCTTTATGGTATGCGAAAAAAAGAAATATTTTTTATTAGGAATTAATGCCGAAATGGGTACTTCTTTTACGCCAAAAAGAACGTCGCAGTCGCTTACATCAGTTGTGAGTTCAAATCCCATATTTTCGTATTCTTCGTCTTTAAAAACGCGAATATCAGAACGTTCTACTACAATTTCTGCTTCTGGATACTTTTCTTTAAAACGCAGTAACTCAGAGGGTGTAAAAACTACACGACGATCAGGGGGATTTTTTCGTTCTTTAAGTATTCCGAATTTCATTTTGGTAGGATTTAATGCACTATTAAGTGACTGGAAATTAGTAAAATAAACACAAAAAAGTAAAAATATAAATACTTTTTCACTAACAAGACAATTAATGTTGCGAATATAACTATTTTATAAAGTGTTTGCAAATAATTTCCGTTGAAATAAATGGTGGGTTTTCAATTGTATTTCGTTACATCCTGATGTTCAAAAATTTAAAACATTTAACACCTCGATAGTCGTAATGTTTCATAAAATGATTGAAGAAAAAGTAAGAGAATATTTATATTTGCCTTTTTTGCCTATTTTCCCCAATGAAAAAATTGATTTCCTTACCCTTTAGCGCTTTGCTTGTGTTGCTTTTTTCTTTAAATGCTTGTAAAAAAGATGACAAATCTACTACAGCAGCTACTGAAACTGTACAAGATACTTTTCCGCACATTCGTCCCAATACCAATAAACAAAAAAAATTGGCACCTGATTATATTGCTGAAAACAGGCGAAAAATTGAACTTTTTTACCAAAAATATTGGGACAAAAACGAAGTCAGTGGTGGATTATTAGTCGCCAAAAACGGTCAAATTATTTTCGAACGCTACTCTGGTTACAGTAATTTTGATACCAAAAAAGAAATTGATGTCAACACACCTATCCACTTGGCCTCTGTTACAAAACGAATTACGGCGGCTGCAATAATGGTTTTAGTACATGCTGAAAAACTAGAACTCGATCAAAAAGTGAAAACCATTTTGCCCACTTTCCCATATCCAAACATCACTGTCCGAACCTTATTGAATCACCGGAGCGGTTTGACCAATTATACCTATTTTTTTGACGATCGGAAAGTATGGAATCATCAGAAACAAGTCACCAACCAAGATATATTGGATGTTTTTGTAAAATTTGAAGCACCGCTTGATTTTAAAACCGATAAACATTTTGCGTATTGCAATACCAACTATGCGATGTTGGCCTTGATTATCGAAAAAATAACGGGATTGAACTACCGAGATGCTATGAAAAAAATTATTTTTGAGCCTTTAAAAATGGACCAGACTTTTGTAATTGACTACGAAAAAGAGTACAGAAATGAAAGTCAGTCGTACAAAGGGAAGTACCGATTTCATGAATTGAACCTTTTAGAAACGGTTTATGGCGATAAAAACATTTACTCAACGCCTCGCGATTTATTAAAATTTCATCAAGCGGTAGCATCAAAAGACTATCTGTCACCCAAATTAAATTCTGAGGTTTTCAAGGGATACAGTTACGAACGAAAAGGAACGCGAAATTACGGTTTAGGCATTCGAATGATGGAATGGAACGATGGCAAACAATTATTTTACCACAACGGTTGGTGGCATGGAAACACCTCTTCCTACGTCGATTTGAGAGATGAAAATGTGGTAATCATTGCTTTATCAAATAAATACACAACGATGACGTACAAGTCGATTTATTTAGCCACTTTATTCGGCGATTATCCTTTAAAATTAAAAAAAGACGAATTGGGCTTTTAATAAAATTAAATTGTAAATTTGTGGTCTACTTTTTGCTAAACACAAATGGTAATATGGGGTCGACTGGTTTTGACAGCAAGTCGAATTGAAATGTAAGCACGTCGAGAACTGGGACAATTCTCGTTAATAAAAGGTTTCAAAACATTTACACGGCGAAGATAACTACGCTTTAGCTGCATAATCCGAATTATAGTACGATTTGCCTAGTTCCTATTAGATAGGAAAGCTGGATTCTCCTTGAAAGCCTTGGTTTGTGGCGTTCTATTCAGGGGAACCGTAAAAATAAACCTAGAGATGGTGAAGCTTTAGCGCTGTCTTGACACTAAAGAAGCTAAGTACTGAATGGCTGTTTCTGGCCGACCTCAGTAACGAAAAATCAATCAGGAAATAAGCGTGTAGAAAGCCTTTTGGTTGCTTGTTTGGACGGGAGTTCGACTCTCCCCGACTCCACAAAAACCCTTGTAAATCTTTGGTTTACAAGGGTTTTTTAGTTTTTAATACAATTGAGTGTGCAAAATACTAATTATTCAATTTCCTCTATCAAAACCCCAACGATAAACCCAAAAAAAAACCTCAACATATTGCGATGTGAGGTTTTAATTTGGCTTTAGGAAGAAAGCCAATTCCGATAAAGCGGTGAGCCTAGTTATTGGCTTGGTCGCGTAAGGCTTTTACTTGATCGTGATCAGCACGAAGTTTAGTTTGCTGGTTTACAATTAGTGAAACGTATTCCATCGGTAATGTTTCGCGATTTTCAAGTGCTTCTGCATAGGCTTCTAAGGCTTTGTCTTCGCCAAATTCGCATGAATTCAAAATAGTACCGCGGTCGTTTCCTGTCAAGGCTGCTTTTACATCCATCCACACTCTGAAAAATTTTCCAGTGGTTCTTGTGCCTTCTTCTACTTCACCACCTAAACGCAGTACTTCGGAACGAAGCTCTGATAAATTTGCAAAACTTGTTGCTTTTAAAGTAGCAAAAAGGCCTCGTAAATCGGCATCACTTGTTTCCTTTGCTGCTGTTTCATACCCTTCTACTCTGTCGTTGTTGATTTCAATCAAATTGTTTAAAACCGAAATTCTTTTGCTGTTTTCCATAACTTTAATTTTTATTATCCAAAGTTCGAATTTAAAACAATAGCTACTATTACAGTATTTCCGTTTAGGGTTGTGAGATATCGCTTTGAGCGACAAATTGATCATTTTTTGCTTAGCTTTCTACATCCATTTTACAAAATTTTTTTAAAAAAAGTAAACCATCAAAAATTTCAAGCATATTTCACGTTTTGAAAATCGGCTATTTGGACTTTATAAAATCCCCCAAATCGTCATTTCAATCACTGGTTATTTTTAGTATATTTAATACCAATAAAAAAACTATACACAAGCCTTTTTTATTTTTATTTTTCTCATTTTCAATAAATTAAAATTTTTTTTTGTATACAAAATAATATTATGCAGCAACAATCCTTTTTAGAAAATTTATACCAAAAACTTCTTTCAAAAGAAACAAAAGAAAAATTGGAGTACGCCATTTTATGGATTGCTTTAGCTAGTTTTATCATACACTTGCTGCTTATTGGTTTGGTTCATTTTGACTTTGTTACTTTTATCGAACCTTCAAAATTATTAAAAAACCCCATCGCAGCTATTTATACACCGTTCTCATTTATTCTGGTTTATGAGGTGTATTTATTGATTTATTACCTACCAAAATCTACCTCTACCTACATTTCAAAGCAATATGAAATTATTGCCTTAATCATCATTCGAAGGCTGTTCAAAGACCTCTCCGATTTGTCGCTTTCAGCCAATTGGTTTACTATTAAAAATGATTTGCAGTTTACCTACGATTTGGTTGCATCGGTTGTTTTATTCTTTTTGATTTACCTTTTCCATATCCAGCGAACTAAGGTTTACCGCAGCGTCAACGAAAGTAAATCGCATACTCAAAGCATTTTAAAGTTTATTAATGCCAAAAAATACATCGCAACGGCCTTAGTTCCTATCTTGTTTGTCATTGCTATTTACTCATTTTTGGATTGGAGTTTGAGTGTTTTTCAAGTAGTTGACGCAAATACCACTAGCTTTAAAAACATCAACAATATTTTCTTCGAGCAGTTTTTTAATATTTTGATTATGGCCGACGTAATACTGCTGTTGTTTTCATTTTTTCATACCGACGAATTTCACAAAGTAATGAGAAACTCAGGATTTATAATTTCGACCATTTTACTTCGAATCTCATTTTCAGTAACCGGAATTACGAATGTTGTCTTGATTATTTCGGCTTTCGCATTCGGACTTTTAATGCTCGTTATTCATAATAAATTTGAAAAACAGTTGGCTTCCGGTACTATAAAAGAAAGTACCGCCCAACAGCCAGAGCCATCGTAAAGCATATTCATGAATTAGTGTGCTATAAGGTTAGAGACGGGGGAAAAGCAATAATTATTCTTCACAAGGCAGGGTTATTTTTGTTAAAAGTATTTATCGGTCAATAAAAGAATATGTAATTGTTTCATTTGAAGTATCAATTATAACGGATTCTCTTTGATTGGTCATTTCCATATTTAAGTAATAAATGCTCCCTTGCTTTTTAAATTTGTCAATATCTTTAACATTCTTAAACAGGGATACGAAATCAGCTCTTTCAATTTTTATTTGAACAACGATGGAATTACTACCAAAACTACTACTTTTTTCATTTCTAAAATAAGTGTAGTTAACAATATCAACTCCTAAAATTTCAGAAAGTCTGCCCACAACTTTATCGTTTCTCGAACAAGAAACGACAAAACTTAAAGTTAATAATGTTAAAAATCGCCTCATAGCTTTTTTTACAGTCCATTGAAAATAAACCAGCAGTCTTAAAACGCCTTTAACTGCTTTGCAAAAGGCTCTAACTTCGCATCCCTCTAGTTGAAGCTTCGAATAGCAAGGTCACGATTTAGTTTGCTTCGAGGTCGATGCTATCGAAAAGCAAAATCTTCACTTCACAAAGCTATCAGGAATGGGTCAAAACACTTTTATAAACACAGTCAACTACCGAAAATTACTCCGATTTCTTCACCTCACTTCTTGGTCCAATTCCATTGCTATTAAACGCTTCAATTTGAAAATAATACACATCCGAACGATCCAAACCGTTGAAGTAATATTCATTTTTGCCGTACACCATAATCGATCCGTACAATTTATCGGGTGATTTTCCGAAATAAATCACATAACCGTCGGCACTCGGTTCTTGTTGCCACTTGAACCACACATTTCGGCGTTCTCCTTTTACTTTTGGTCCAGAACGCAACGGAATAAAATTCTGTACAGCATCAGGTTTATCGCCCGACCCTTTTCCAAAAACGCGAAAACCACTTAGGGCAAATGTTCCGCTTGTGACACCCAGATTTTGTATTTTGATGAAACGGCATTTTACGGGTGTTGCCAATTCTACATATTCGTGCGGTACGTCTTGTTTATTCATACTTTTATCCAAAATTATCCGCCATTTTTTCCCGTCATCGGAACCGTATAAAATATACTGATGACCTGCTGGGTTATCTGGTTTTCCCATCAAAGTGGCATCTTGATCGGCATAATTGATTTGGATGGCATGGACCGTTGCAACTTCGCCCAAATCCGTTTGATACCATTCTGACTTATTGCCCGATTTGGCACTCCAATACGTTTTGATGTCTTCATCAACGGCAAAATTCGGCTGGAACCCACCCAAAGTCGATGAAACTTACACGGGTTTGTTGTAATTCAAAAGCATCCAACCTGCGAAACTTTCACTCCAATGGCCTTTTTGTTCGACCGGCAAAAAAGTAGGATAATCACCATAAGCGGTGTTGGAGTACATGACATCATCGGCATCAAAACCCGCCGGCCAAATACCAATTCTTCTTTCAAAATTATTTTTGACGCAAATCCCAATAGTGGCCGTGTGCCAATATGTTCCATTCGCATCCTGGAAAGTTGCGCCATGACCTGCACCTCGAGCAAATCCGCCAGGCTTGTACGAAAATGGATTGTGGGATTGGTATTCAAAAGGACCAAGCGGGTGTTTTCCTACATAAACTCCGTCGGCATAGCCGCTAAATTCCGTTCCAGGCGCTCCGTATTGCAGGTAATATTTACTATTATACTTGGTTACAAAAGCGCCTTCAGTAAAAGGTTGCAGAAAAGTATTGTCGTTGTTTTCGCCAAAGCGTTCCCAACCGTGTTCGTCGTCGTTCAATGCCAAAACCGGTACGCGATCGCCTTCGGGTAGGAAGGTTTTCCGATTTAATTTAACACCATAAAGTGGGTACAAATTGCTCGAACCATAATATTCGTACAACTCATCCTTTTCTTCGTCCCAAAAAATTTGTGGATCCCAAGCTGCAGCTTCTGATTTATGTACCAACTCTTTCCACTCGTTTTTTTCGGGATGGGTACTCATCCAAATCGGAAATTCTTTGGTGTGTGTCGAACCTTTAACCAACAAGGTATCGTTTACAAAAGAAAGTGTTGGCGCACACAGTTCGTCCCAAACTTTGTGTTCGGGGCGGAGAAATTTTCGCGAATGAAATTTCCATTTCAACATGTCCGAACTTATCCAATAGCCCCACTGATTGGTGGAAAAAAGGTAATAGTTTCCTTTGAAAAAAGTGATCACCGGATCAGCAGTCGCTCGGTGTTTTCCTTGTGTTACAAACGGTTCAATAGGACAATAGGCATAATCGATATTGATGGGATTGCAATAGGTTTTCTGCTGACTTTGAGCCGAAATACAACTTATTAAAAGTATAAGTATAAGGTATATTGTTTTCAAAATGAATTATTTAAATTAGACAAAGACGCAAAAATTGATTTTTAGCAGTGAAGGTGTCGCTTACTCGTTTTCGCGTGAGGGACGGAAGTGGAGCTCTCCCGAAGAAATTGCGATTCCGATAGCTATCGGAAGAAGCAATCTGCGGGAAGCGGGAACGGACTGCCCGACCCGTAGGGACACGCCCAAAAAAGACCTTGAATTGTATATGTAAACTTATCGTTTTTTGGTTTGAAAAAACCCCTTGACTTGCACCAAAGGGTTTCACAACTAACTCAATCATTAAACAAACAAAAAATTAAGTTTCATTTGGGTTGTAGAATCGGGTCCGATAAAAACTTCAAACGTTCCAGGTTCTGCAACAAAATCCAGATCCGAATTATAAAATTTTAAATCTTCTTCGGAAATGGTAAAGGTTATTGTTTTTGTTTCGCCTTTTTTAATAAATACTTTTTCGAAGCCTTTGAGCTCTTTCACCGGACGTGTTATGGTTCCCACAAGATCCCTGAGGTACAATTGGACGACTTCACTCCCGTCAAAATTTCCGGTATTGGTTACTTCCACAGAAACCGTAACTGATTCATTTTTAGAAAATTGCTCTTTTGAAATTTTTAAGTTTTGATACGAAAAACGGGTATAACTCAACCCAAATCCAAAAGGAAATAAAGGTTCGTTGGGTACATCCAAATAGTTGGTTTTAAACTTTTCGAATTTTCCTTCAGTATTTCCCAAAGGTCTGCCGGTGTTTTTATAGTTGTAATAAATGGGAATTTGCCCCACACTTCTAGGAAACGTCATTGTGAGTTTTCCGGAAGGATTTACATCGCCAAAAAGTACATCCGCAATCGCATTTCCTGTTTCCGAACCTCCAAACCACACATTTAAAATGGCAGGCACTTTTTCTTTTTCGTTGTTTAAAACCAAAGGTCGTCCGTTAAATAGTACCAAAACGACTGGTTTCCCTGTTTTTAATAAAGCATCGAGTAACTCTTGTTGGATTTTTGGAATTTCAAGATCGGTACGGCTGCTGCTTTCGCCACTCAACTCAGCCGATTCGCCCAATGCCGCAATAATTACATCCGATTGATTGGCAATTTGCAAGGCTTCGGCGATTAACGCTTCTTTAGATCTTTTGTCGCGGTTTAAGGTTTTGCCGAACATCGTTCCGAGTTCTTCCAGTTTTTCATCTTCGGTCAAATTCGAACCTTTGGCGTACAAGACATTGAATTTATTTTGAGACGCATTTTGCAAACCTTTTAATAACGCAATGGAATTTTCTTGTTTGGTAGCCACACTCCATGTTCCGGCCATATTTTCTTTGGCATCCGCCAAAGGTCCAATCACAGCGATGGTTCCTTTTTTCTGAAGTGGTAAAAGTTGGTTGTCGTTTTTTAATAAAACAAAAGATTCCGATGCTGCTTTGCGGGCAAAGGTTTTGTGTTCGGTTGTAAAAATATCGGTTTTAGATCGGTTGACATCGCAGTATTTATAAGGATCGTGAAAAAGACCCAAATCGTATTTGGCATTTAAAATTTTGCAAACAGCATTATCGATGGTTTCGAGTTTAACTTTTCCTTCTTGCAATGATTTTTCTAAAGTAGACAAAAATGCGTCGCTCACCATATCCATTTCGATTCCGGCATTTAAGGCCATTGCAGCAGCGGTTTGCCTGTTGCCTACGCCGTGATCGACCATTTCGTTAATTCCGGTGTAATCCGTAACCACAAATCCATCAAAACCCCATTGTTTTCTCAAAACATCGGTCATCAACCATGTATTTCCCGTTGCTGGAATTCCGTCAACTTCATTAAAAGAAGCCATAGCCGTTCCCACTCCTGCATCGACAGCTGCTTTGTAAGGTGGGAAATATTCGTTGTACATACGAATCCGACTCATATCGACTGTATTGTAATCGCGACCGCCTTCTGGAGCGCCATAAAGTGCGAAATGTTTGACGCAAGCCATCAAAGTTGTATTTTTAGACAAATCATTTTGTTGGTACCCGTTAACCATTGCTTTGGCAATTTGGCTACCCAAAAAAGCATCTTCGCCCGAACCTTCCGAAACGCGTCCCCAGCGAGGATCACGAGATAAATCGACCATAGGCGAGAAAGTCCAGTTGATGCCATCGGCCGAAGCTTCTTTCGCAGCAATCTGAGCGGTTTTTTCAATTAATTTCATATCCCAAGTACACGACAAACCGAGCGGAATTGGAAATGTGGTTTCGTACCCGTGAATAACATCCATCCCGAAAAGCAAAGGGATTTTCAACCTGCTTTTTTCAACGGCAATTCGTTGCACATCTTTAATTTTCTGTAGCGATTTAATGTTGAATAAACCACCCACTTTTCCTTCTTCAATTTTTTTTCCAACATCCGAACTGTTGGCTTGTCCAGTGGTAATGTCGCCAGCGGTGGGTAAATTGAGTTGGCCTAACTTTTCGACCAAAGTCATTTTTGAAATTAAATCCGTAACAAAAATTTCTTTTGGAGCAATTACGACGTTCTTTTTCTTTTTTTGAGAAAAAACGCTGATGGAACAACAGATGAATAATAAAGTGATACTTTTTTTTAACATAGCAATGAATCTACGGGTTTAGGGCAATCAGGATTGCAAAATTATTTTATTGGTTTTATTATTTTTTTTGAGCAAATAACCACTCGTAAAAATTTGGGTCGCTGTAGGCAGAATCCCAACTGTTGTGGTTGTCGTTTGGAAAAATGGTAAGACTGCAATTTGGATTAGCCTTTTTAAGTTTCTGATAAATATCTATTGACATATTTGGAGACACGACATCATCTAGGGCTCCGTGAAAAATATGTACTGGCGTATTTTTGAGCACCTCAACATTTTTATAAATATTGACGTCTGTAACGCCACAAACGGGTGCTACTGCTACAAAAAGTTCGGGATGCTCGGTGGCTAATTTCCACGTTCCCCAGCCGCCCATGCTCAAACCGGTCAGGTAAATGCGGGATTTGTCGACGTTGTAAGTTGTAGCAATGGACTGTATCAATTCATAAATTTCGTCGGTATTCCACCACGTATTTTCAGGACATTGCGGTGCTAAAATAGCAACATCGGTTTTCATTGCATTTTGATACGTAAACGGGCTGTGGTTCTTAACCATTTCCAAGTCCGTTCCTCTTTCTCCCGAACCGTGTAAAAAAACCAGTAACGGAAATTTTACTTTCTGGTTTTCTGGCAGTTGTAAAACGTAACGAACGTTAATGGTTGTTTTTATTTCTTTCTTGAAATTACCTTGTATTTCTTGCGAAAAAGATGCAGAAATAGAGGCAAGGAAAGAAATAATTACTAAATAAAGTGTCTTTTTAAATTCCATGTTGAGAAGATGTAAATCCTAAATTTTGTAAACCAGTGCGTACTTCGGGTGCATTCATGAACAAATTCCAAAGTAATCCAGTTCGGTGATTTTCAATCATCGGAATTATCGTTCCTTGGTCTATTGCCAAATATCTTTTGGTTACCCAATCGTTAAAATGAGGCGATACCGCATCATAAGGTCCTGCTACACCTACAAACTTGCTTCTCTTTTCAAAATACAAATAACGCAGAAATTTCATAGATTCAACTGGAGTGTACGGAAAATTAGATAAAGCCGCCGTTGGTGTTACTACTCCACGATCATTATTGGGTTGGTGTGCGGTATAGCCCACCGTTCCGTTTGTATTTCGAGTGTAACCTGCTGTTAAACCCCAGAATTTATCACTATAAGAAGTGAAATTCCCTGGATTTGCTACGCTATAATTCAACATTATTTTAGCGTGATTTTGCGTAAGATTCCAATAATTGGCATATTGATCGGTTAATCCGCGAGGGTCCAAACCTAAAAATGAATAATGCGACCAAAACATCGGACCCACCGAAGAAGTGCCGTTGTGGTTAAAAATTTTAGGCAAACCATAACTTGTTCCAGAAGTGACAATTGCTCCATTTCTAGCCCAACATTGGTTGTATACAGCATTTGAAATGGGATGAGTTGGACTCGCTTTAGCTAAAATATAAGTAATTAAAGTTTCATCAAAGCCTTGTAACTTAAAATTCATTTGCCACTGGTAATTGGGCGACCAATGCCAATACAAATTGTTTTCGCCTTTGGTATACCAATCCCATTCGACGCCTCTCCAAAGGTCATCTGCTTTTTGAGCCAAAGCTATTTCTTCGGCATTACCGTTTTTAAAATATTCGCGGAGGCAAATTAAGGCTTGACACAAGAAAGCGGTTTCTACTAAATCGCCACCGTTATCAAACGTGCTAAACGGAATGACATCTCCATTTGTTCCGTTCATCCAGTGGGGCCATGCACCGTGAAACCTATCGGCGTTTTCAAGAAAGTTTAAAGCGGTTGTAAATCGTGAAACAGCTTCTGCTCTTGGAACAAAACCTCTTTCAACACCTACAATTAAAGACATTAAACCAAAACCTGAACCACCGGTGGTTACAATTTGGGCATCGTTACCGGGATCTTCTACGTGATAACGTTCTCGGGCTAATTTTGAATTTGGTTCAGCATATTCCCAGAAATATTTTAAGGACTCCATTTGCACTTTGTCCATCAGTTCATTATCCGTTAAGGGAGGATAGGTGGGTTCCACAGGTTCTGGAACTACAATGGGTTCTTCCACAATTACGGGTTCTGACCACCATTCTGGATTGGTACACGAACTAAAGGAGAGTAAAAAAAAGGCTATTAAAATGTACATAAATTTCATATGGGAGATTTTTATTTGGTATTATAAATTTTAAAGATCTAATAACTACCGTGAAATGCGAATAAATTTCTATCAGCAAAATGCTATTTTAAATAAACCCCAAACTTTTAGTGTTTGGGGTTTAAACTTTTAATTGATTATCTTCCTGCAGCTTCTAAATCATAAAGTGATTTTACATCAGATGCAACTAGTGCTTTTTTGTATACTCTGATTTCATCAATATTTGCTTGTGCAGGAGTTTGCCACGCATCTGGCGTTCCAGATACAACTGTACTGAAAGTTCCAATTATTGGTTTTGTAGGAGTAAAGAAATTTAAGGGTAACGCTGCACCACCACCTCTAACTTCGAATTTAGAATTAGAAATTTTTTGACCGTTTGCATATAAAACAAATTTACCCGTTGGAGCATCCCAAGTGGCCACATAATGAGCCCATTTTCCACCATTTTTGTTCGCATTTCCTGTATGACCATCTGCTAAATCAGCAGCATTTGGCTTTGGAGAATTGATAACATCTTGGTTGTTTGAATCCATACCATTTTTGATATTAACAAGTCCTTTCATAACCAAAGTGTCGTTTGTTGAAGGGTACCAACCTGTTTCTGCCATTAGATTGATGTTTCCAGACCAGCTATTTGGACGGTCTAAATTAAACAACATTGTTGGACGACCGTTAGCACCTTCACCACCGTTGTTAGTCACTTTAGCCCAAAGACTGATAGTCATACTTGGCATTGTGCTGCTTAAAGCTGCGATTTCGGGGTAAGCTAAATAACCATTAGCAAGTTTTAAACCTTGACCTTTTGCACCACCTTCATAAGTTGCACCAACAGTATTAGATGGTGAAGTATTGGATTTAGATTCAATACCGTTTCCGTCTAAAGGCCAATGCGCTACTAAATCCGCAGCACCAACTTCATCGGCAGAATTGTAACCTCCGATAGGTGGTAATGACACGGTGTCGTCGTCGCCACAGCTTGCTAAAAATGCCAGTGATGATACTAAGATCATCGATTTCAATAAAATTTTGTTTGTTTTCATAATAAAAAGGGTTTGTAAATAATTAGAGTTGATTGTAAATGCAACATGCATTTATATTGTTAGTGAATTTTTAAAAATTAATAGCCCGGATTCTGCATCAGTAAGTTACCACTTAAAATAATTTCATTTTGTGGAATTGGAAAAACTTCGTGTCTTCCGATGATGAATGTTTTGCCATTGGCAGCCATCGCCGAAAAGGCTTTTCCTGTTCGAACGAGATCAAACCATCTGTCGTGTTCCATAGCCATTTCCAATCGGCGTTCTTTGAGCAAGTCGTCCATAGTAATTCCGGTTAAAGCTTGTAATCCAGCACGTTCACGAATCATGTTTACTTTATCTAATGCCTCGGAAGTGTTACCTAAATTCAATGCAGCTTCTGCTCTTATAAGTAAAATATCGCTGTATTTGAGTATTCTAATGTTTTTTCCTGGCACTTCTCGGTCGCCGTTCCAGCTTTCGGCAATGGAACTGTGGTACGATTTATAATTGTACCGCGGATTTGACCACCCTGGCGATGAAGGAAAACCATCCCAAAGGTTTATGTTACTGAACAAGATCGTTGCTGCTTTTCTAGAATCGTTCGGTTCATAAGCGTTGGTAAGACTTAAAGAGGGTGTATTGAAACCCCAACCCAAATCGGGTGTTCCTCGAGGCGCTTGAACATACGAATACGCTCGAACGGAATTTCCTGGCGAACCTTGGATTTCATAGATTGACTCAACCGTATTTTCACCCACTTCTCTCCATACATCTTCGTAATTTTCTAACAATCCGTATTGACCCGATCCAATTACCATTCCTGACATATCAAAAGCTTCTTGCCATTTGTTTTGGTACAAATATACTTTTGCCAATAAAGCTTGTGCAGCACCTTGCGAAGCGCGGCCCAAATCATTTGGTCCATACTGGCCTTTTAATGGTAAATCCTGGATGGCGGCTAATAAATCCGTTTCAATCTGAGCATAGGTTTCTTGCTTGGACTTCCGGGTATAAACAACCTGATCAATTAATGCGGCATCGTTATTGTCAATTTTGATTGCTACGACAGGAACGCCACCAAAACAGCGTACCAAATCAAAATAAAATAATGCTCTTAAAAATTTGGTTTCTGCAATAAGTCGTTTTTTTAAATTTTCAGCAATTTGCAATTGTTCTAAGTAGAATAAAGCATTATTTGCTCGACCAATTCCGTCGTATCGGCCTTGCCAAATTTCGCGAAATGAAATATCCGTTGCGTCAAAAGTCAAATTATCCATTTTATGTTTGTCGGCACCCGTGTCACTCAGCGACGAACCTTTATCTGCATCATCCGAAGTTATACTTGTAAGTCCTATCCACGAAAACGAATACATCTCGTAATCCAATTGCTTGTTGTAAACTCCATTGACTAAAGTTATCGCATTATTAGGGTTATTCAAAAAATCAATTTCATTGAGTGCGTCATTGGGCTCTACAATTAAATCTTCTTCACAAGACGTACATAAAAGTAAGCATAAAGCTACTGAAAATGCGTTTAGATATTTTGTGTTTTTCATGATTATCATTTTAAAAGCTAGCATTTAAACCAATTAAAAAAGTTCTGTTGGTAGGATAAGCATCCAATTCGATTCCGGCACCACCAAGAGGGGCACCTGTAACTTCTGGCGAAAATCCTGAATATTTTGTAAAAAGTAACGGATTGAGTGCTGTTACAAAAAGACGTACGTTATCTACCTTTTCGTAAAACTTCTTGAAGGTATACCCTACAGTAATGTTATTTATTCTCAGAAAATCCCCATCCTCTATAAAATAAGTTGATGGTCTTGGAACGTCGTTAGATGGTTTAGGGTTGGCTGCATTTGGATTATTTGGCGACCAGAAATTCTCTAAAACAGCCACTTCAATATTTTCGCCACCAAAACGCTGTGCTTTTTTTCCGTTAAAAATTTTATTTCCACCCACGCCGTAGGTATCGACAGAAAAATCAAATTGTCTATAATTTCCACCAAAACTGATACCATACGTATACGTAGGAATGTAGCTTCCAGCACTCACACGTTCGTCACTGTAGGTAAATCCACCATCACTGTTAAAACCAGTCACTTCATAAACATAAAAAGTTCCCAAAGGTTGACCCACTTGCACTTGCTTGGTGAATTCGCCATTACTCAATCCTCCACCAATAAAAGTGGAGAAAAATTTATTATCTACTTTCTCTAATCGGTTACGGTTGTTAGAGAAATTTCCGCTGATGAAATACGAAAAACTATCGGTTATTTTATCACTCCATCGAAGTGCAAGTTCTTGCCCAACGTTACTCACTTGACCTGTATTGACAACAACAGAACCTGCTGAAATAACTCGTGGCAAACTGATAGGCAGAATAATATCAGAAGAAACTCGGTTGTAATACTCCAAAGAACCGGTTAAACGTTTATTGAATAAAGAAAAATCAAAACCAATGTCAAATTCTCTCATGGTTTCCCAGGTTAAATTTGGATCTACTTGATACGGCACAACAGAACCAGGTTGCACAACGGCAGGATCACCGAAAGTATAATTAGCACCTGCATTGAATACAATATTATTAGTTGAATTGCCAGAAATACCATTTCCAACCTCGCCATAACCTGCTCTAAACTTGAGGTAATCTAGGGTTTTAATATTTTCGAAAAAAGATTCATCACTAATTACCCAACCTGCAGAAACAGCGGGAAACAGTGCCCAATTTTTACCGCTAAGAAAAGTACTTGTTCCTTCTCGACGTAAAACAGCTGAAAACAGATACTTCCCTTTAAAATCATATTCGGCTCTCGCAAAATAAGCAATAGAAACAATTGGTGTGGATTGTGAGTTTTGTACAACACGACCTGGTAAAAATTCGTCGTTATAGGTAGATAAATCAAGTGACCAATAATTAGATTGGACTGGAACGTTAAAACGCGTTCCTGAAAGATTACTAGAAATATTTCGAGTGGTTCTGGACATTCCTCCGAGAAACGTTATCGAGTGTTCATCAAAGCGTTTTGTGTAGGTCATAAAATTATCCCAGTTCCAATTATACCCATCAGAACGTCTTTGAGTTAGGGAGTTGTATTGAGGCGTATTTGCACCAAAAGTATCTTCATAATCCGATATGTCACTAGTAGGATTTTGAGATAAAAAAATATTTGCAATCGGGTTAAAAGAAAAACTTTTATTTACATCATAAGTGGCACCAAAGGAGGAAGTAAATTTAATATCATCAGTGATTTTTAATTCTGCCATTACAGAACCTAGAATGCTTAAATTTCTGTTTTGTTCGTTGGTATAAAACAATTGTGCAGCAGGATTGGCTACATTATTAAAACGATCAATACCGTTGATGTCTATCAGTCCTGTATCTGGGTTTCTCAAAGGCACTCCCCAGCGACCGTTCTCAAATTTTACAGGAACGAGAGGCGATTGCTTGTAAGCATTTGTAAAGGCACTTAACGGTTTTTGTGTTCCTCTGGTAATGGCCAAATTCAGGTTTTGAGAAATTTTGAGTCTTCCATCAAGCACCTTGAATTCTGTTCTGGAATTAATATTGTTTCGATTAAACTCTGACCCTCTCAAAATACCTTTTTCCAAGTAATTTGTATAACCTATGTAATACTTTGCCGTTTCATTACCACCGGACAATGAAATAAAATTACTAGCCGTTTGGCCTAAAGTTGTAATTTCGTCCAACCAATTAACATTGTTGGGCTGATTGGGATTTAAATACGTCGCTGACCCTATCGCAACATTATTATAATAGGCATATAAAGCTGCATCACCCATTTCGACTGTTCTTTGGATTTGCTTTATACCATAATAACTATCATAAGAAAGTTTTGCTTTGCCTATTTTTCCTTTTTTGGTAGTAACTATTACAACTCCGTTTGCACCTTTCTGACCATAAATGGCCAGCGAAGAAGCATCTTTAAGAATGTCTAAAGTTTCAATTTCATTTGGACTCAGATTACTTATTCCAGAAGCTTCGACGCCGTCAATAATAAAAAGCGAGATTGCACCACCTAAAAGGGTACCCAAACCTCTGATTTGTAACGTTGGATTTGCTCCAGGTTCATCATTAGTAACGATATTTACACCAGCAGCACGACCTTGTATGGATTGTATTGCTGATTGTGCAGGTGTTTTCAAAATCTCTGCCGTTTTAATTTGTACAACGGATCCCGTAATTGCACCTTTTTTTCTACTTCCATATCCAATTACCACTACATCTTCCAATTCAGTTGCTGGAGCTTTGTCCAAAAAAACAACAATATTGTTTGATGCTTGAATCGTTTTGGTTACAAAATTGGTTGCAGTAACTTGCAAATCTGTTCCCTCTACAGCGGCAATTGTAAAGGTACCGTCTAAATCAGTTAGTACCGATGCATTTGTATTTGTATTCAGTACAAAAGCATCTGGGATTGGAACTCCGCTATTATTCAAAATGGTTCCTTTAATAGTCTGTGCATTGCTAGAGACAGACACTATAATTGCGAATAAGAAAAAACAAATTTTCATAGGTCGTTTGATTTATAGTGCTAAGGTATGCAATTACAACGATATAGTTGTGGCAAAAAAAGTAATCAATAGTACATCAAAAAGTAAAAATAATATTTTAATGCATTGATTTACAATACTTTAAAATATAAAAAATTAAAAAAACCACAGCATTAAATAGAGCTTTGATGTAGTAGTGATGTGCTATAATTATTTGAATAAATAACCAAAAATTTACTGAATATAAATTTATACTCGAAAATTTATATATTAATCATAAAGTTACTTAAATTTTCATCTTTAGAAATGTTTAGTTTTTTGCGAAGTCGGTAACGATGTAATTCTACGCCGCGGTACGAAATATTCATCAACGGAGCAATCTCTTTAGAGGCCAAATTCATCCTAAGAAAAATACACAGTTTAATATCTTTTGAGGTCAAATGCGAATAAGTTTGCGTAAGTTTATGAACAAAATCTTCATGACTTTTCATTAGGTTTTTTTCAAAATTTTGCCATTCATTTTTATTTATAGAATTACTTTTAATCGCTTTTTTGATTTTGGATTTAAGTTGAGTTGAGTCATTTTCACTGTTCAAAATCGTTTCGATACTCTCAATCATTTCCGATTGTTTGGCTATGGACAATGATTTTCCAGCCACTTCCGAGGCTTTTGTTTGGACTTGGATTTCTAGAATATGCTTTTCATACTCCTGCATTTTTAACTTATTTATCGTTTCAGTTTTTATTTGTTCAATTTGATTTAAATGATTGATTTCCTCTTCAATTCGTTTTAATTTCTCTGTGTACCTAATTTTGGTCCATCTGTAATACAAATAAAACACAATCACAATCAGTACAATATATATCATAATCATCCAAAACGATAGATACCACGGATTGGTTACTGAAAATTTATATTTAGTTACTTCATTATATTTATTTCCGTCAAAATAGTACAGCGACACTTGCTGCTTTCCACTTGATAAATTATTTAGCACTATCCTGTTATTTTCAACTATTACAAATTCAGAATTATTATTTAGTTTATAAAACAATCGCGGACTGTTAAATCCGAATTTTTCAGAAATTAAATGAAGTTCCAAACTCTCATTATATTTTATAAGCGAGGTATCGGTTAGCATTTTATTATGATAAAATCCCTCAACCTTAATATCATTAACAGAAATTTCAGCGTTGGATAAATTTACTTTCAAAAATCCATCGTCCAAATTTAAAAGCAGTGATTGCGCTATTTTTATAACCTTCGTATCTTGATTGAGGATTTTTCCTTCATAGTACTTTTGAGGAATAACCTTCCAATAAAATGTGGCATTCTTAAACTGAATCAGGTATAATGTATTGTCTTTAATAACAATAAAATTCTTCTCATCAACAGGAATTATATCAGAGATTGCCTTAAAATGCTGATTGAATAGATTACTTTTTTCTAATTTTTCAGTGAGCGAATTGTATTGATACCATTCCATATTGATATAAAAAAACAATTCGTTTTTAAAATTGAAAATTTTTACTCCAAAGTCGTTGATTAATCTATTTTTTTGAGAAATATTTTCGACCGTATTAGTCCTAAAATCATCTGAAAATGCTATTTTGAATAAACTTCGGTAATTGTCGACAGCCCAAATTTCTTTCGCCTTGTTTTGAGCTATATTTTTAATGGGGTTGTTGATGTTTGAGACACGATCAAATTTTTGCAAATTCATGGGATCGGTGTACATGATAATCCCTGAATAATTGGATTGGTAATACCTGTTGTCCGTTACACTGTTAAAAAGTTTCCAGCCGCCACTTACATCATTTACTTTTATATAAGCACCGTTTTCGTACTTAAAAGTCCCGTCGTTGTGACCAATAATAAACTGATTCCCCACTTTTTGAATGTCCCAAACTTGTCCTTGCGAATTGGGAATAGTAGTCAAAATCTTGTTTTGCCATTCAAAAACACCATGATTGGTTCCTAACAAATACCCCGATTCCTTCGGTTGCAATGCATAAACGGAACCCAATAAACCTGTATTATCTGTAAAAATTGAAATGGGAGAATTAATTTCGATATGGGCAATTCCATTATCCAAACCCAACCAAACATTTTCTTCTTTATCAACTGTTATCGACAATACCGAATTGTTATTTAATGCATTACCCCTATTGATATTTGTGATTTTTTTGGTTTTCGTTTGCACCACATAAGCGCCTTGTAAAGCCGTACCAATTACTAAAGTGGAATCATTGATACTTTTCGCAGTTATGATGGTTTCTTTCTTGAGAGCTGCATTTAAATCGGTATTCCAAGGAAATAGTATACCATTTTTCTCAACAAAAACGCCGTCCTTTTGGGTAAAAATGTAAAGACTTCCATCGTGCGGCTCCATCCCATGAATGATTTTATTTTCTAAAATAGACCACTTTAGCTTTTTCTGAAACTTCTTATTTTTAAATTCAAAAAGCCCCTCCTTTATAGAAGCTGCATAGATAGTACCTTCATTTTGAAAGCAATACGATATTTGAAAAGGAAATCGTACTTTTTCAATTTTAGTACCATCATAAATGAACAATTCATTAAAAGACTGGAAATAAATGAGGTTACCATTTTTGAATATCTTCCAAATTTCCTCATTATTAGAATCACCTGTAAATAGGTTTTTATTCTTGCTTAGTGAAGTGTAAACCATTTGGCCTTTTTTTCGTTGCCAAAATCCAAATTCAGTGTAAGATCCCGTGTAAATTTTACTTCCATCAACAAAAAGAGAGCGAATAATGGTTTTGTTCGGCAATGCATATTTTTCCCAAATCACTCCATTGTAACGCACCAAAAACCGATTGTTAGCAAAGTACATTGCCGCATCGTTTCCTTGGGCAACGGACCAATTCTGGTTGTCGCCTCTGTAATCTGCTTTTGAATAGTTTTTAACAAATGGTAGAAGTTCCTGACCGTAACTGTTGATTTGTAAAACTAAAATAACTATGCAAAGTACTTTTTTCATAACGCTTTTAAAATTCAAAAGTAAAGAAAGAAAGTTTAAGATGTTGATTAAAATTTTTAAGCAAATATAATTGTAAAAAAATGCATCTATCCCTATTTAGTTCGGCGAAAAAAAATTGCAACAGGCAGATGACAATTTCGACAATTTGAAATTTCAGCATTGATAATTTATATCATATTCGCATAATATTACTTTGTAAATTATATTATTTTGATATAGTTACATATAAAACTACCTTTGCTCTATAAATTAGAGAATATGGAAGAGTGTATTTCTGTTTTTGACATGCTTAAAATAGGTGTTGGTCCATCAAGTTCACATACCCTCGGACCTTGGCGGGGTGCCGAGCGCTTTCTAGCAGAACTTGACAATGAGCAACTACTGGATAAAACTACAAAAGTGGTCGTTAATTTGTACGGCTCACTTTCGTTAACAGGAAAAGGCCATGCAACCGATTTGGCCGTGATGTTGGGTCTGAGCGGTCAAGATCCTGAGTACATCCCCATCGAAAATATTGATTTAATCATACAATCCATCAACAAAACGAAGCAATTAAATTTGAATCAACAAAAAATAATTGCATTTGACGCTACCACTGATATCGTTTTCAACAAAGAATTCTTGCCGTTTCATGCCAACGGTTTTAGCTTTACGGCTCATACAGAGGTTAGAGAATATACTTCAACATTTTATTCTATTGGTGGCGGATTTGTTGTAAAAGAAGAACGCAGCAACGCCAAAGAGAAACTGCAGTTTAAATGTGCCTTTCCCTACATGATTGATAATGCAGTTCAATTGTTGGAATATACCACAGTCGAAAATAAATCTATTTCGGAAATCGTATATGAGAACGAAAAATCAATGCGAACAGAAGAAAAAATCAATTCAGAATTGTTGCGGGTTTGGCACACAATGCTTGAATGTATGTATATTGGTTGTCACTCAGAAGGAATTTTACCTGGTGGTTTAAATGTACGAAGACGTGCTTTTGACATGCATCAAAATTTGATAGGTCTAGCCAATTATAACAATCCGCAAGAATGGTTGGAATGCATCCGTCACACCGAAGTTAAATTCAGACAAATTTTAAAATGGGTAAGCTGTTTTGCCCTTGCGGTAAATGAAGTTAATGCTGCTTTAGGACGTGTGGTTACCGCTCCTACCAACGGAAGTGCAGGCGTGATTCCAGCGGTTTTAATGTATTATTTGTGTATCGAAAACCACAATGCTGGAGAAAAAGAAATCAAGCAGTTTTTACTCGTAGCTGGAGAAATAGGAAGTTTGTTCAAGCAAGGTGCTACCATTTCTGCCGCAATGGGTGGCTGTCAGGCCGAAATTGGTGTTTCCTCGGCAATGGCTGCTGCTGCTTTGTGCGAATTAATGGGCGGAACTCCAGAACAAGTATTGATGGCTGCCGAAATTGCAATGGAACACCATCTGGGTTTAACTTGTGACCCAATTGCAGGTTTAGTTCAAATTCCATGTATTGAACGAAATACAATGGGTGCAATCAAGGCTATTAACGCCGCCGAACTTGCCCTAGAAACAGATGCTAAAAATGCGAAAGTACCCTTAGACAAAGTTATTTCGACGATGTGGCAAACTGCAAAAGACATGAACACCAAATACAAAGAAACGTCGGAAGGCGGCTTGGCCGTAAGTGTGAATATGGCAGATTGTTAATGCTACACTTAATCAACATTTTAAAATCCAGTTTATCAATTTAAATTTGAACTGGATTTTTTTTTGAGTTTTGGTAGAAAAATTCCAAAAAAGTTTGCAATGAAATTCATAACTTTTTTAATGCAAATTTCAATAAAAAGTACTCCTATTACAGAGTAAATTGCTTTTCTCCCTTTTATGAGGGCTAAATAATTTATATTAGATTGCACTATTTTCTTTATCACATGAATTGCACTAACACAAAAAGTAATTTAGTATTTTTACATCCTTAAAAAAAGAACCATGTCAGTAGCTAAAAAAGATTACAAGCGAATTACGACCAAATCATTGATTGAAATGAAGGCAAATGGAGAAAAAATTTCCATGTTAACGGCATACGATTTTACGATGGCAAAAATAGTCGACTCAGCTGGAGTGGATGTAATTTTAGTGGGGGATTCAGCGTCAAATGTAATGGCGGGTCACGAAACAACTTTGCCTATTACATTAGATCAGATGATTTATCACGCTTCAGGCGTGGTTCGAGGTACCTCGCGTGCCCTAGTAGTTGTCGACTTGCCTTTTGGTAGTTATCAATCGGATTCGAAAGAAGCGCTTCGTTCTTCCATTCGAATTATGAAAGAAAGCGGTGGACACGCAGTGAAAATGGAAGGTGGAAGTGAAATCAAAGATTCGATAAAAAAAATATTGAATGCCGGAATTCCGGTAATGGGACATTTGGGATTAACGCCGCAATCCATCTACAAATTCGGGACTTATACTGTTCGAGCCAAAGAAGATGCCGAAGCAGAAAAATTAATAGAAGATGCTAAAATGCTGGAACGCATTGGATGTTTTGCCTTAGTTCTTGAAAAAATTCCTGCACAACTCGCACAAAAAGTAGCCGAAAGCATTTCAATTCCGGTAATCGGTATTGGAGCTGGAGGTGGTGTTGACGGCCAAGTTTTAGTAATTCACGATATGTTGGGAATGAATAACGAATTCAGTCCGCGTTTTCTGAGAAGATACTTGGATTTATATGATCAAATGACTGCT
>NZ_JBIPPD010000238.1:0-4606 GCF_044368625.1 Flavobacterium sp.
CTTACAACTGTATCTGAACGAGTTTGTTTATAAGCTAAATCGCAGATATTTTGGTGAGAAAATCTTCGATAGACTAGTGATAGCAAGTATTACAGGAGTATGATTAAAAAAGGATATGCATAAAAATTTAATTCAAAATGCAGTCGATATAATTTTTGAAACCGACGTGTTCGGCAATTTTACTTTTGTCAACGATTTTACACTGCACCATTTGGGGTATACTTTAGAAGAAATTATTGGAAAACCATTTACGAGTTTTGTAAGAGACGATTATAAAGAGCGGTTGTTGCATTTTTACCAAGATATAATCAATCCTGATAACAATTTTCCAACTATTGAATTTCCTATAATCCGTAAAGACAATTCTCAAATTTGGGGTTCCCAAAAAGTAATTGTGCAACGCAACTCTGAGGGCGAAGTGGTGGGGTACTCTGGGATTATGCGGGATATAACTTTCATAAAAAATTTAGAGTCCAAAGAACGTATTCGATTGGAAAAAATTGAGAATTTTAATACAACCATAAATTTTCTGTCGACTTCCAATTTTTCTAATTTTGACACCCTAAATGATGTACTTGCCGTAATCCTAAAAAGTACCGCTATTGCAACGAAAACCGATTTAGTGAGCTACATTAATTGCCAAAATTTACAGCAGTTCCATCAAACGAGTTACAACTTAAATTCGGAAGAAATTAAGACCGGAATTCTTACTCCAGAAGAGTTTCAGCATCTAAATTTACACAACTTAAAAGAACGAAAAACAATTGTCATTTCCGATTTAAAAACAGATGCATCCGGCTTTTTTAACAGTACAGAAAAATTGGATTTACAATACAATTCAATGCTTGTGATGAGTGTATTTCATAACAACTTATTGATGGGTATTTTGTGCTTTTCTAACAAAGAAAAAAATAAAACTTGGGATGCCGAAGACTTTAATTTCATTACAACCATAATCAATATTATCGCACTTGGTCTCGAACTCCAATTGCGACTAGAGACGGAACGGAAATTAAATTATACCAGCCAAGTTTGGTCCGTAGTTTCGCAGTGTACGGCCAAATTTTTGTCGTCAACCAAACCCATTGAAGACTTGTATGAATTGTTTGATATGGTTGGAAATGCCACTCAAGTAGATCACATTTACTATTATGAACATAATCTTGAGACTTCACTGATAGCACAAAAAGTCAAGTGGGCTAAAAAAGGTGTAACGTTACAAATTACTCCTTTGGCTACTTTTACACATAAGAACTTGCGGGAAATTATTGAAAAAGCAACCAGTAATAAACCTTTCATTGCAATTGTTTCTGAAATGAAAGAAAGTTTTCTTAAAAATATATTGGTTACAAATGAACTTCGCTCTATTATTTGGCCCTTATTTTTTAATAACAAGTTTTCGGGTTTTATTGGATTTGATTCATGCAGCGAAGATCGAATTTGGACTGACGATGAAATCAACATTTTTCAGATACTTGCCAACAATATTTCATCCGTTATCCAACGTTCGACTAATGAACGATTAAAAAACGAAAGCGAGGAACGGTTCCGACTTTTGGCTAACAATGTTCCAGGAACGGTTTACCTTTCGAAATTTGATCAAAAATGGACTAAAATTTACATCAACGATCAAATAGAACAATTAACTGGTTATCATAAAAATGATTTTTTAGAAGGACGTATTAATTTTTCAGAATTAACTCACGAAGCCGATAAGCAATATGTTTTAAATGAATCGGAACGTAAAATTGCAGAAAACGAAAAAATGCATCTTACGTACCGAATTCGAACCAAAGAAAACGAAATTAAATGGATTGAAGAATTTGCTGATAATATAAAAACCAATGAAACAATCGAGTACATTGAAGGAATTTTCATAGACATTACAGAACGTAAAAAGAATGAATCTGCCATAATCGACAAGGAGTTAGCACAATCGGCCAATAAAGCAAAATCAGAGTTTTTGGCCAATATGAGCCACGAAATCAAAACACCTTTGAATGGAATTATTGGTTTTACTGAATTACTCATGAAAACCGAATTGAATACCAATCAAGAAAGCTACATGGCAACTGTTCATCAATCGGCAAACACGTTATTAGGAATTATCAACAACATTTTAGATTTTTCAAAAATAGAAGCCAGAAAACTTGAACTGGACGTTCAGTCCGTTGCTATTAAAGAAATTCTGGAATCCATCGAACAAGTAGTTCGTTACGATCTTGAAAACAAAGAACTAGAACTACATATTTTAGTGGACGATTCCATTCCAAAAACACTTCATTTAGACCCTATTCGGGTAAAACAAATACTACTCAACTTAGTTAGTAATGCAATAAAATTTACAAAAAAAGGAAGTATTAGCGTTCAATTGAAAATTAAGAAACAACTGGATGCCGAGAGGTACAAAATTCGATTTTTAGTGATTGATTCCGGTATTGGGATTATGCTCGAAAATCAGAAGAAAATTTTTGAACCTTTTTTGCAAGAAGATAATTCCACTACCCGAAAATATGGAGGTACTGGATTAGGATTAACCATTACCAATCAACTATTGCAACTCATGAACAGCAAATTAAAAGTTAAAAGCGTGCCCAATGAAGGAAGTACTTTTTACTTTGATTTAATTTTACAAAGAGGTACAAAAAACAGCACAGAGCCCGCATCAATTATGACAACCAATACCCCATACAATTCTGAAAACATTGCTATAAAAATATTAATTGCAGAAGATAATGCCATTAATATGCTACTGATTAAAACGATATTAAAAAACATGTTTCCCGCTGCCGAATTGTTCGAAAGTACCAATGGTGAAGAAGCGGTAGCTGCATGCACGGCATTGCAACCCGATATGATTTTGATGGATATTCAAATGCCCTTACTAAATGGATTAGAAGCTACGCAAAAAATAAGAGCACTTCAACCCGATTTCAATATCCCCATCATAGCACTAACGGCGGGAACTTTACAGGAAGAGCGTGAAATGTGTTTGTCGGCCGGGATGGATGATTTTGTTTCCAAACCGATTATTAAAGATGCCATTCGGGATACCATTTTAAAATGGGTAAAACAATCTACAAATTAAAACAGATTTTAAGAAATTTATTTTCTAAATGTAAAATTTTAGCACTATAAATAGATTTTTGTTCTAAATTAGCTTTAAAATAAGTAGATTAAACAACCTTAAACTAAAAAAAAATAGAGTTATGAAATGGCAAGGTAGAAGAGAAAGCGGTAATATGGAAGACCGCCGAGGAATGGGCTCATCCGGAAAAGTAATTGCAGGTGGAGGAATTATTGGGGTAATCATTTTACTAATTAACCTATTTGGAGGATCTGATTTACAAAATCTAACGCCCGTTTTAGAACAATTCAATACAGGAACGGAACAAACCACACAACGCCAGCTGACTGCCGAAGAAGTTGAACAAGGCAAAATGATGGAGGTTCTGCTGGCTGACAACGAAGATGTATGGGCGAAAATATTTCAAGAAAATGGGATGACGTATGTTAACTCGGGAATGGTTTTGTTCAGTAGTCGTGTGGAAACAGGATGCGGAAATGCAACTGCTTCAACAGGCCCATTTTATTGTCCTGCTGACCAAAAAGTATACAAGATTTAGTATTTTTTGACGAATTGCAATCGAAGTTTGGAGCAAAAGGAGGCGATTTTGCCATTGCGTATGTATTGGCACACGAGGTAGGACACCATGTACAAACCCTACTTGGCACTTCGACCAAAGTGCGAAAAATGCAGCAAGGTATGAATGAGGTTCAAGCCAATAAACTATCGGTAGCATTAGAATTACAAGCCGATTTTTATGCCGGAGTGTGGACCCATTACAATCAAAAAATGAATCAATTTCTAGAAGAAGGCGATATTGACGAAGCGTTGAGTGCCGCAAATGCCGTGGGCGATGATGCTATCCAAAAACGTGTTCAAGGCGAAGTAGTGCCAGATTCTTTTACTCACGGTACTTCCGAACAAAGAAAATATTGGTTTATGAAAGGTTACAAAACGGGCGATATTACCCAAGGCGATACGTTCAATAATGCACGATAACTGGATTTTATAATCGAAAATCGGAATTCTGAAACATTTGTATAAAATGGTGTAAGTCAATTTTTTATTAATTGGTTCAATTTTGTAAAAAAAAGCTACATGATGAATATCGAACTGACCAAACTAGAAAATTTTGATGCTATAAGTACCCATTTAGTCAACATTGTTATTATGAATAACAGTGATGAACCTGACCTTAAAGACGAAGAACTTATGGATTTTGACTTTGATTATGATCCCAATGAAATGTATTACGATTTAATAAATCAAAACTAGCTTACAACCTTTTGCTAATAAAAAAAAACAAATATGAACGGACTTTTTAAAACTTTAATCGCAGGATATGGCGCTAAGAAATTGGGCGGCGGATGCCTCGGAACTATTGTAGTATTTATCATTATTTTTTACTTGCTTGGCTTTTTATAAAAAATAATTATGTATATCCGTAATTGCTCATATTTTTGTATATTTGTTTGATAGATAAATTATTGGGTATGAATATTTTTAGTTTTGGAGTCGAATTTAGTAGTGAAGCCAATT
>NZ_JBIPPD010000239.1:0-4593 GCF_044368625.1 Flavobacterium sp.
AACTTATCGATAACTCCATAAGTGTTGACGGCATGTAATCGGTTCTGTTCAACACGGGGTTCATTGTTGGCTTTTCAAGCCCAACGAACCCCTAGCTGTTAGCACTTCGCCCTTCTTTTCTGTCGTTGTTGTTCGTTGTCATTTCGTGTCTGTCTTGGTGCGTTGGCTTGGTGGCTCTTTTGCTGTTTTTTTCTTTGCGTTGTGAGGTTGGAAAAACTGCAAATGTGCCACCGTTGGCTATTTTAAATAAATCTCGTCTCTTACATAAGTGTTATTAAGCCAAAAACAATGTTTCGTATATTCTTTTGCTTTCGTCAATTTGTCTTTTGTAGGCAAAGGAAAGGTGTCAGCTGCGTTTGTTGCGTGTGGTCTTACGTGTGATACTGAATTGAAAGATTTGTTTGGAAAGTTTGTGTAACGAGTTGTTCCAATAACTTTCTTTACAATTTTGCCTTTTGAAACAATCTCTTTTGTCTTTGCCCAAACTTTCTCTGCTTCCAAAATGTCTGCATAAGGCATATTCCAAAACTTAACTTTTCTTAGAATCAATTGGTCGTTTTCAAATTGAAAAAACACGAACAGAAATTTGTGTTCCAAAATGTCTTTGAAATTGGAGTCGTCCCATTCTTCATTTACAATTTCTTCGTATTTGAAATTTGGAAATGAAATATCCTCTTTCGGTAAATTGTTTTCTTTAAGTCTTACAGTCTTTACAATGATTTCAGCCTTTTCAAATTCTTCAATTTCTTTGTCAAGTTAATTTTCATTTGGAACTGGCAATCCTAATTTTTGTAATGGAATATACTCGAAATAATAACCACATCTAACGCTAATGATATAATCCAAAACATCTTTGTATTTAGGATTCTTAAACCATTCGCTCAACAAATAAACATATTCAACTTCAATATTTAATTGAGATAATAATTTTTGATATTGTTTCTTTTTAAAATCACAGGTTTGTAATTTTTCATCTACCGAACCTTCACTTTGTTGAAACTTGCATTCAATAATGAACATAGTATTATTGATGATTACATAAATGCTGTCATCAGGTAATAAACGTTTTGAAATTAAATTTTTCCAATCAACGCCCTCAGCATCTAAAAATTTATAAAAACTATGTTTTTTAAAAACTCTTGCAACAAGTTTGTTCTTGTAAAATACATTTTCGCCAGTTACTTTATATCCTTTTTGTTTATTCAAAAATGTTGAAAGGTCTGTATTGCCTTCGAAAACTAGACCTGTTTTGGTATTTGCACCGCCTGTTCCTTTTGCTTTCATACTGTAAAAAGTTCAATTTTATTATTTAAGTGCTCGTATTTTTTTTTAGTAAGTTCAAGATATTCGTTATTCATATCAATTCCGATATATTGCCTATTTCCAATAACTTTAGCTGCAATACCTGTAGTTCCACCACCATTAAATGGGTCTAAAATTATAGCCCCTTCATTAGTTGATGCCGCAACAATTCTTTTTAATAATGACAATGGTTTCTGGGTTGGGTGTTTTCCAAATTCTTTCTCGCTTTGAGGAGGAGTTGGAATACTCCAAACAGACCTCATTTGTGTATCATTCTTTTTCATTGGGTCTTCTGGAAAATTTCCATTTTTCATTGCTTCATAGTTAAAAATATGCTTTGCTTTTTTATCTTTTCGTGCCCAAATAAGAGTTTCGTGACTTGCAGTAAAAAATCTACAACTTAGATTTGGTGCAGCATTAGGTTTAAACCAAGCAATATCATTCAAAATATGATAACCTAATTTTTGAATTAAAAATCCACATTGATAAATTGAATGATAAGTTCCACTTACCCATAATGTACCTTCAGGTTTTAAAATTCTATGACATTGTTTCAGCCAAGTTTCGTGAAACAATAAATCATCTTCAAATCCTTTACTTTTATCCCATTTTCCTTTGTTCACGCTTACCATTTTCCCGTTTTGACAAGAAAAGCCATCATTAGACAACATATAAGGAGGGTCTGCAAAAATCATATCTATACAATTATCAGGAAGCCTTGACATAATTTCTAAGCTGTCTCCGTTGTAAAGCGTAAAATCATCCCTTTTATAAAATGGATGAATACTTTCTTGTATTCCATTTTTTGAAATGAAACCTTGCAAGCTTTCGACTAAGTCTTTTGATATATTCATAATTGTATTTTTATCTCGTTGTAATTTATTTGTTCAATATGAAACAAAATATTCTGGTAATCAATATTTTTACACTGACCATTTTCTAATCGTTGAGCTAACATAAACACTTCTAAATATGGTTTTATGGTTCTCTCTCCTTCTTCATCTAATTCCCAATCAAATGTTTCTACCCATTCAAAAAGCTCTGGGATGATTTTATCTTTGTTATTTTCTATTAATTCCGAGATTTTCATATTTAGGCTGCTTTTGCGTTAGGGATAGTAGTGGAAATCCTTTTTTGAGGAACGAAAAAAAGATTGGAACGGATAGCCCGACCCTTTAGGGTAACGCCCAAATTTAAAATCACTCCCCCTTCACTGTAATTGTATTCAAAACCTTGTGTGTTTGTCCGCATTTCTTTTTTAGGTTCTTTTAAATACGCCCACTTGTCAAGTTCGTTTTTGTCTATATAAAACTCTGATGTTACTTCACCGTTTTGAATAAGGTCTCTCAATATCGTGAACTTTCCATCGTAGTTTGGTTGTGTTTTAAGGGTTGTAACCAAACCGTTAATCATTAAACCTGTATTTTCAAAAAGTCCAGTCGTTCCGCCTTTGTTGAAATTTTCGGAAATTGAAACAATATCTCCTGTGAGTTTAAATTCAGTTGGAAAGAATATATTTTCTGATGTTACTGGAAATGCTTCTGCTAAAGTTCCTTCTTCTAAAATCCATTCTGTTGGTGTAACGTCTTTTATGCTTTCATAAATATTAGTTCCTTTAAGATAAGCCAAAATGAAAATTCTTCTTCGTCTTTGTGGCATACCAAAATCTGCTGCATTTATTACTCTCCATTCTACAGCATAGCCTAATTCATTTAAACTTTGTAAAATAATTGCAAAGTCTCGTCCTCGTTGTCCAGATGGAGAAATAAGAAGCCTGTCAACGTTTTCAAGGAATAAATACTTTGGTTTGTTCTGTCTTTCAGAAATTATTTTGTGGATACTCCACCACAAAACACCTTTTTTCCCAATAAGTCCTTTTGAATTTTTTAGTGTTGTAGCAACCGAATAATCTTGGCAAGGAAAACCACCGACCAATAAATCGTGGTCGGGTATTTTGGAAACATCAACTTGTGCAATGTCTTCATTTGAATGTCCGTTTTTTCCAAAACGATTTTCATAAACCAAAGAAGCGTGTTGTGTTTTTGTCGATGGTTCCCATTGGTTACTCCAAACCACTTTATAAGATGATTTCAGCCCTTTTTTGTAACCTGATGATGCAGATTTTCCATTCCATCCTTCAAGTCCAAGACGAAAGCCTCCAACACCTGCAAATAATTCTACGACTTTAATTTCATTTTCCATTGTGAACAGTTTTTAGATATTTCACTTTTTCCTCAGCAACTTTTAAGATACTTAAATCTGCTTCCTCGTCAAGAATTTTGTAAGCGATTTGATCACTTAAAAAATCATTCTGCAATTCTTTTTCGTCAACTTTAAAAAAGTCAGCAACTTGCCTAATAATTTGCTTTGTCGGCTGTCTTTCATTGCGTTCAATCTTAGCTAGAAGCGAAGTGTCAATACTAATTTGCTCTGAAACAAATTTCAAAGTCAAGCCCGCTTCCTCTCTTAGATGTCTAAGATGTTCTCCAAATGATTTTGTTTTCTTTATCGTTGCCATATTGGTCAAATAATGTCCAAAAATAATGATAAAAAATTAATGGACAAAAAAAGTCCAAAGAAGTTTTCAACAATGTTTGGGTGGTGGGTGGGCTTGGGTGTGTCGGGCAAAATTAAATGTGCTGTTTTGGGTCGGCTTGTGTAAGGGAAAACAGCTCTTTTAATTTTGCGAAGCGTTGGCATTTTTCTGTTCGTTTGTTGTCGGTTGTGTCGGTCTTTTAGGGTGAGTGCTAACGGGCGGATTATTGTCGTCAGGTGGCGACCAAATAAAGACTAATTTTTAAATTTAAGACAGAACAATGAAAACACAAAACAATGATTCAGTTAAAGACCAAAATGCCACTTGCGACAATAATATGTTAGCATCTGGACGGGTTTTAAGAATGACTTTAAAACGCAAATGGTATGATATGATTTCGTCAGGAGAAAAGACGGAAGAGTATAGAGAAATTAAGCCATACTGGACTAAAAGATTTAAAGATTTTTTAGTAAAAAAACCTTTTGATTATATCATTTTTAAAAATGGTTATAATTCAAATTCTCCTGAAATGAAAGTTGAACTTTTAGATATTGGTTTTGGAATTTCAAAAGAAAAATGGGCAGGGGAAGTAACGGATTGTTATGTTCTTTATTTAGGAAAAGTTGTTTGGGATAACGCTTTACGCTAGTCTTGATGCTAACGTCAGACTGTGAAAAAACCTCACACCCGAGCGATAGCGAACTGACGAAGTAATCTTATTAACAAATATAACTAAAAAACTTGCATACAAAATA
>NZ_JBIPPD010000335.1:0-4569 GCF_044368625.1 Flavobacterium sp.
TTGCGGGCGTGCGGACGAGAATGCCGCGATCAGCGAGCCGCTGCACCACAATCCTGGTGTTGTTCATCGTGCGTCCGAACTTGATCTGAACGTCCTCGGTCGTCAGTTCTTCCTCGGGGTTCTGGTCGAAGAAGGCGAGGATTTGGTTCTCTAGGGTGTCGCGTGTCATGCGGCCCTCGCTGCGCAGCTAACGGGCGGGAGTGTGTAAACGCCGGGAGGCATGGCGCTGAAGAACTTCGGCACCTCGGTCAGCGTGTCGCCTGCTTTCGTCGGCGGCAGTTCGACGGCCTCGACTCCGTTGCCGTTGACTGAGCCGCTGAACTTGCGCTTCATGGCCGCAGCCGCTGCATCAGCCTCACGCCGACGATACAAACGCTCAGAGAAGGCTTGAGTCTTGGCAGGGATGCCATAGCGGCGCGATCCACTGCCGAGCGGGTTCTGCTTGTCCGCTGCCCTGCCCTTCTCAGTGATGGCCCAGTCCTTCTGACATCCGCGCATTGCCGAGGTCACCATGCCAGCCGCCTGGAGCTTGCGCATAGCCTTCGCCACGCTGTCGAAGTTCTGACGGCAATTGGCGGAAATGTCGTCATAGGTGCCGTTCGGATTGGCGCGGAGGTAGGCCAGGATTTGGGCTGCGATAAATGGCTTCATGTCCTGCCCCTCAGAATGGAATGTCATCGTCCATGTCGTCAAAGCCGGTCTTCGGCTCGCCACCTGCGCTGCCATAGCTGGCCGCTGAGCCTGGGGCGTTTGATCGACGCGGTGCTGGGGCTGGGGATTCCTGCCCGCCTTCCGTCTTGCCGCCCAGCATCTGCATGCGATCGGCGATCACCTTCGTGCTGTAGCGGGTCTGGCCGTCCTTCTCGTACTTGTCGGTTTTGAGGCGACCGCTGATGTAGACCTGCGAGCCTTTCTTCAGGTACTCGCCGCAGATTTCGCCCAGCTTGTCGAATGCGGTGACGTTCACCCACTCGGTTTCTTCTCGCTTTTCGCCGCTGGCGTCTTTCCAGCTTGAGCCGACAGCCACAGAAAACGAGGCGACAGCCTTGCCGTTTGCCATGTAGCGGACCTCAGGCTCCTTGCCGAGTCGGCCAATGCATTGGTATTGATTCAGGTCGTTTGCCACTCAATTGCTCCAGTAAGGTGATGCGATCCAGCCGGCAATGCCGACCCGGTTTTCGCGGTGAAAATAGTTCAGGATCGGGCGGGCTCGGCCCTCTCCTTCCATGCGTACGAGGTCCGTGTAGACCTCTTCGATAGCCATGCCGAGCTGGTCAGCGATCTGCTGGGCAGTCAGCGGCAAGCGGCTTGATTGCAGGATTGCGGCGACGTTCATGCGGCACCCCTTGCCCAGCGCTCGTAAGCGATTGCCAGATGGATCGCGTTGCGGTGCCCGGTCTTCTCGCGGGCGTTCAACATGTGGGCCTCTGCGGTCTTGTTCGTGATGCCCATTTGCTCGGCTGCGAGCTTGACCACGCCTGTGACGATGGTTCGCTCGATCAGTTCGCGCTCACGCGGAGTCAGGCGCTCAAAGCCGGTCAGAGACAACTCGACCTTCACCGGCTTGGGCACAAACACGGGGGCGCGGGCTGGGGCATGGATGCCGCCAGGACATGCGGATGTGAAGCTGAGATTCATTGCGATACCTTCACTGCTGTTCGGATTGCTCGTAGCTGGGCAAGTTGCTCAGCGCTCGGCGGCTTCAGGTTCGACTCTTCGGCTCGCAGCTTTGCGAGGGCGGGGTCTATGCCTGGCTTCGGCGGCGTGGTGATCGGCGGGGCCGTGGCCATCGTCGGCTTCACCGGCATTGGCGCTCGTTGGTTGCGAACCCAGTTGCGCCAAGTGGCGAGCCAATCGGTTTTGCGCCCGTCCTTACCCGGCTTCGCCGCCCAGTAGTCGCGGAACTGCTCCGAGGTCTTGAGGGGGTCAAGCTCTGGCCGTTCGGCTTTGGCCCAGTCCCGCCATTCGTCAGGCAATGCCCAGTCGCTGGGCAAGCGCGAAGCGCGAGCCTCTTCTGAACGTAGTGAAGAAGAGTTCTTCTCTTCTCTTCTCTTCTCTAGGTAACGCTCTGGTAACGTTTTGGTAACGCTCACTGCGTTACCTTCTTCGCCGATCTGCGTTTCTTCTGCGTTACCGGCCTTGAAAGCGGCCACGCGCTTAGCTGTTTGGCCCCGCTTCTTGGCTGAAGCTCCGTTGTGCTCTTCAAAGCCGACGATGCGCACGCCCTCTGGGTGATCTGCGAGCCAGCCAACATCACACAACGCATCCCCCAGGCCCGGAACGCCCGTCTTGCGGTCGATGGCCTTGCAGGTAAGGCCAGGGAGGATGCCGCTCTCCGTGTGTGCGTCAGCCATCGCCCAGAGCCAGTAGAGGCCGCCAATCACAGCAGCCTCGCCCTGGTCTGTTAGATCACACAGACGCGCAACCCGTGGGTCATCCCACAGGTTCGTGCGCATCTTGATCCAGTCGCCAGCCATTACGCAGCCAGCCGCCCGCTGTTAAACTTCGGCTGCGTTTTCCCTTTAGCCCCGCCCAACAGCGGGGCATTTTTCTTTGCAAGCATCGCAGTCAGCCAAGCGCGGACCTCAGCCACGCTTACGCTTGCGTCCTTGACTTGCACCTTCGTGTGATGCGCAACAGACGGATCAAAAGCGCGTAGGCAGCGCACAAACAAGTCATAAGCATCTTGAGCGCGGACCTTGCCGTTCAGATGGGACTTGAACAGACCCGCAATCACTGGCGTCATGGCGTTGAAATCAGCCGTTACCAAGTTGCGATACATCAGCTTCACGTAGTCAGCATCCACACCGCGCATAAGCGAAACAACGGCGGCAGATCGGACAGGCGCTGAGCTCCATGTTTTGGATGTCGTTCCGCAGAAGTTAATCAGGTCCGATGTTGTCGGGGCTGTCATCTCAATGAATGGCAGAGCTAGGGTCGGCGTGACGCCAGCCGACTTGCCCTCCCAGAGCCGGCACAAGAACATGCCGACCTCGGAAACCTTGCGGTCTACGCCCAACACATCACTCACGCTGCGCGTTGCCATCACAACGTCGATCACTGGGAACGCTGCATCGTGGTCCAGCCCGTGCGTCACCAGCATTGGGAAGCTGTAGTTGTCGGGGAGCAGTGAAATAGCCGTCAGCCGGTGCTGTCCGTCGGCCACCGCGCCGTCGCTGTCAAACGCAACGCCCTGATGGGTCATGACGTACTCGCCACGCTCAAAGGATGCGCGCAGGCGCTCGACGTGCGCGGGTCGCAGTGGGCGGTTGCGGGTATTGCTTTCAAGCCACTGACGGGCAAGGCGGGGCGTTACTTGGATGATTTCAAATTGCATCTGCGTTTTCCTAGTGAATGATTGATGTCCGATCAATCGCGGTTCGCAAGTCATCGAGGACTTGTCTTTCTTCGTCGGTGAACTCTTCAAGCGATTCAATGGCGCTGAGAGTCAGCCGCGCATAGGTGCAAAGCATTGAGACGCCGCGCTCTTGGGCCTCTCGCAGTTCCTGGCGCTTCTTCTCGGCTGCCTTGCCTTTGATTGGTGCCGGCTTAGCCTTCTTGGCCTCGCGCAACATGAATGCCGTAGTGACCTCGCCAGCAGTTGCCTTCGCAGTCGCCACAGCCGTCTCAAAGTGCTCATCTGGCATGGCGGCAAGCTGCTGGTAGCGGCTGGACTCATCGCGGGTCAAACCCATCTCGGCCAGAGTTGGTGCAGTCGAATCGTGCGACCGCACCTGGTGCTGGTTTGATCCGACGCCAGCGGCGCCACGGTTCTTCTCAGTCGTCGCCAGCAACTCCCCACACCGACGCTCAGCCCGCACCTTGATTTCAGTGGCGTACTGGATCAGTTCGGAGTCTTTGGCCTGGCGCGCATATGCGGCCATAGCCTCGGCCTTGTCTCGAATGTCCTTAACCTCGTCCACGCGGTAGCACTCAGCCAGCGCCGTGCGGGCATGCTCATAGCGAACCAGTTGTGCGGCTTGGGTCATGCTGCCGCCCTCAAGTCACGGAACAAGCGGCGCTCCACTTCACGCTCGCGTTCAAGTTGTTCTATGCGCTCGGTGGCCTCGCGAAGCTTTCGCTCCGTCTCCGTCTCACGCTTGCGCAGGCTGGAGAGGTCATAGCCCCGTGCCTGCAACATCCAGAGCAGCGGCGCGTCGTTGCCGCAGCGATCCATCACCGCCGACAACTTCGGCCAGATGACGCCCTCTTGCCCAGACTCCCACCGGGACCACTGCGCCTTGTCCAACTTCAGGTCAGACTGAAGCTGCTTCGGCTCCAGTCCTGCCGCCTTGGCGCATAGTCCGATGGCGCCGCCGAGAGTTGTCTCTCGCGCAAGCTCCTGATTGGTTACTTCAGTGGGCAATCCAAGTTGCATCGCAACCTCGCTCAAATCAGTTGTGTGGTGTTGAGAGGCTTGCGCAGGCAAAACTGAATGCCATGAGCAACAGCACCTCAAACGAAAAAGCAGCAGCCGCACTCAAGGCGTTCTTGACGCGCTTGTTTGCACTGATGGCCGCAGACTTGGAGCGCCGAGCCGAAGAGCTGCGACGCGAGCAGAAAAAAGCC
>NZ_JBIPPD010000240.1:0-4539 GCF_044368625.1 Flavobacterium sp.
CTCGGCGGCTTGAACCCAATACGATTCTTCAACTGGGTTTTCGGTAGCACCGTCTTCGGTAACAAATAAATAGTAAAAAGCATCAGGAGCGGTACCCACCAAAACATTTTCAACATAACCACCCATCGTCGAAAGTACCAAAGTACCGTGGGTTCCACTCGTGTAAAAATTAGTGGATTGAGTTACATAATTATAACCTCCTAAAATAAGATTATTGGTAAACAACCTTTGAAAAGGTGCTGCTGTATTCACTCCCAAAAAACCTGAATCTAAAACAGCAATGGTTTTTCCGGTACCGGTAAAATTTTGTTGGTGCAACAAATCGCCGCCGAGCATCGAAATCTGATTACTGGAATTACCATATGCGAAAGTAACTTGAGTCTCCAAATTTTTAGCAACCAACTGATTTTCAAAAACCGAAGTTAGTTTTGGAGCATCTGTAGTATTCAAAGTTTTGTCGGCAAACTCAATACTTTGAACAAAAGACAATGTATCGAGTTGCTGAATATTTTCGATACTTCCGCGAATATGTAATGCGTTGAGCCATTTGGACTTTGCAATAACTGTAATGCCTGTGGCATTGGTAACTTGAGTAATATACGACGGAAAAACAGGTACGTCTTTCACATCCAAAGCAATGTTTTGGGCTATCCTTCGGTCGAGTGATTTTTGCGTAAGCATTGTTAGTGGATTGGCCAAATACGTTGCCGCATCTGGTTTATCTGTAAAATATACCCAAGCATCTTGTTGGGCAAAGCCAACAAAAGAAGCCATAAATAGCAAGAGAAATAGAATTTTTTTCATAAGTAAGTATGCTTTATTTTACAAACGAAATTGAAAAGCTAAAGGTTTTCAAAGATATCAATTAATGATTTAATTTCCACAATTCTCGTGCCCGAATTAAGTCGGCTTCGGTGTCGATTCCAATTCCGATGTGATTGGTTTCGACCATTTTGATGCGTTTGCCAAATTCCAAATACCGCAATTGCTCCAATTTTTCGGAAGCTTCGAGGGATTTCATCGGCAGATTGTAAAAATCCATCAAAGCGTTTTTGCGAAAAGCATAAATACCAATGTGTTGAAAATAGCGTACACCCACATTTTTTTCTCTTGGAAAAGGAATCACCGAACGCGAAAAATACAACGCAAACTGACTTTGATTGACCACTACTTTTACGTTATTGGGGTTACTGATAGCTTCTTCGTCTTGAATTTCGCGCATCAGCGAAGCCAAATCTACTTTATGTTCGCTATCGTTTTTAAATACGGCAATGAGTTGTTGTAAAGAATCGGTGTCGATAAAAGGTTCGTCTCCTTGCACGTTTACCACCACATCTACGTCCATGTGTTCGACTGCTTCGGCAATTCTATCCGAACCCGATTCGTGATCGCGAATACTTCTAATTGCTTTTCCGCCTTGAGAAACAATTTCGTTAAAAATCAGTTCTGAATCGGTTACTACAAAAACATCGTCAAACAATTGAGAGGCTACCGCTGCTTCATAAGTTCTGGAAATGACGGTTTTGCCACACAAATCTTGCATCAATTTGGCAGGGAAGCGTGTGGAAGCGTATCGTGCAGGAATAACGGCTGTGATTTTCATTTTTATTTGTAAAATTTATTAAGGTGCAAATTCGGAAAATTTGTTTTAAATAGAAATTAAAAGGGTTTAAATTTAACCGCAAATTTTCGAATTTGTATTTTGGCTGTTGTAGAAGAGCCAAAAAGTAATTACCAAAAACTCTCTTTTTAAAGAAAAATAGGCTTATTTTTGATTTGCGAATTTGCGGTAAAACCTTCTAATTCTCCTCAAAAAACTCATCTTTAAACCCAATTAAATACAACTTATCTTTCGCACGTGTCATTGCCGTATACAGCCATCGCACATAATCTTGCGTAATGCCGTCCGGTAAATAGGGTTGCTCAATGAATACCGTATTCCATTGACCGCCTTGTGATTTATGACAGGTAATGGCGTAGGAAAATTTAACTTGCAACGCATTGAAAAATTCGTTTTCCTTGACCTTTGCGAGTTTCTTATATTGGGCTCCTTCACTTTCATAATCGGCTAACACTTCTTGGTACAATCGGTTGGATTCTTCGTAACTCAAAGAAGGCGTTTCGCTTGTGGTGGTATCTAGTAAAAAAATGGTTTCAAACGGAATTTGGTTGGGATAATCAACCATTCTCACTTTTACTTTGGCAAATTTAAACGTATACAATTCCATAAAGCCGAAAATTTCTAGGACTTCGATGATATCTCCATTGGCAATGAAACCTGCTTCATCGCTGTCCTTGAGCCAGAAATAATTGTTTTTGACCACCATCAAAAAATCCCCTGTGGAAAGTTCGCTTTCCTTGTCCAAAATTTTCATTCGGATTTGTTGGTTGTAGGCATTCGCTCGTTTGTTGGAACGTACAATAAAAGCCGTATCCTCGATGCTGTAATTGCTATAAGCGGACTGAATGGCGTCTTGAATATCATAACCGTCTTGCAAACGTGTTATATCTTTGAACCCACGAAGGCTGAATTTGAATTCCTCAAAAAACTGTTCTTCCAGCAATTCCCGAAGTGCCGTGGCATTGTATAAAATTCCTGAATTTTCTTCCTGTCGCATTACTTCGTCCAACTCAATGGACTCGACTTCCATGTCGTAATTCATCCGTAAAATATCGGTGTTCAAAGCGGGAGATTCGTCACGGTTTATCGGTGGCAACTGTGCGGTATCGCCCAAAAGCAAGAGTTTGCAATCGGTTCCTGAATAGACGTAAAAAATCAAATCGTCCAACAGCGAACCATTGGCATACATTTTATTTTCCGAATCCGAATCGGAAATCATTGAGGCTTCATCGACAATGAAAATCGTGTTTTTGTGTTTGTTGGGCATTATGGTAAACGTCACACCTCCCCCCTTGTTTTTCTTGGGAAAATAAATTTTTTTGTGAATGGTAAAAGCGGGTTTATCGGAATAATTGGCAATCACTTTTGCGGCACGACCTGTGGGTGCGAGAAGTACATATTTCTTTTTCAGTTCTACCAAATTATTGACAATCGTAGAAATAACCGTTGTTTTTCCCGTTCCGGCATAGCCTTTCAATACAAATATTTCGTCTTTTTTATCATTGGTTAAAAAGACGGCAATTTGCTGAAAAAACAAATCTTGCTTGACGGTGGTTGCGAAGGGGAATTTTCGCGTAAGCGTAGAATAAAATTGGCTAGAAGTCATACATTGGAATTCAAAAAAGGCAAAGTACGTAAAGTTTTTTTGTTTAGATTTTAAATTATGAAAAGGTTTTACACAGATTGCACAAATTTACACAGATTTACTTTTACATTGAAATTGATATTGACATTGCCGTTGATATTGCAATTGATATTTATTAAACTCTTTTAAAAAAATTGTAAGTTTGTCGAACTTTAAAACGCTTCCTTCTCGTGAATCTGAATATAACCGAAAAAAACTACCGCAAACTCGTGCTTCAAGTTTCCTTGAATGGCTTTAGTTTTTGCGTGGTGGACACTTTGAACGACGAAATCTTGATGTTTCAAGACATTCCGTTTAACGTTTTTCAACGAAACAACAAGGTGGAAGATTTGTATTGGAAAGCCTTTCTCGATCACAAGGAATTGACCAAAATGTACGACGAAGTGGTGGTCATTCACGACAATAACCTGAATACTTTTGTGCCTAAACCGTTGTTTGACGAGGACTATTTAGCGAGTTATTTGCAGTACAACACCAAAGTTTTTGAGACCGATTTCTATACGTTTGATGCAATTCAAAATCAAGACATCAACAATGTTTATGTGCCTTACGTGAATTTGAACAACTATTTGTTGGACCAATTTGAGAGTTTTGACTACAAGCATTTCAGCAGCGTTTTATTGGAACGCTTGTTGAATTTGACTAAAAACCAAGAAGAAACGCAAGTATTTGTGCATTTTAGTGGTGAAAAATTTGAAATTGTCGTGTTGAAAAACCAGCAATTGTTGTTGTACAATTCATTTGATTATACCACAAAAGAGGATTTCATTTACTATTTATTATTTACCGCAGAACAATTGCAACTCAATCCAGAGCATTTTAATTTGTATCTTTTAGGTGCTGTTTCTGAAGAAGATGCATTTTTTGAAATTGCCTATAAATACATACGAAACGTACAATTACTCGACGCTTCAGGAATACAAACCCGTAATAATTTTACAAAAGCCGACAATTTAAAGCATTTTATACTTTTTCAATCGTGAGAATCATATCCGGAAAATACAAAGGAAGACGCATTTCGCCACCCAAAAATTTACCTGTTCGTCCCACGACGGATATGAGTAAAGAAGCCTTGTTTAATGTATTGAACAACCATTTTAACTTCAGCGGACTCAAAGTTTTGGACCTTTTTGCTGGAACTGGAAACATCAGTTATGAGTTTGCTTCACGCGGCTGCGACAACGTGATTGCTGTAGATGGCGATTTTGGATGTATCAAATTCATCAAGCAAACCGCACAGGAATTTGATTTTACCATTACGGCAATCAAAAGT
>NZ_JBIPPD010000241.1:0-4501 GCF_044368625.1 Flavobacterium sp.
CCTGGAGCCTCAAAGTTCTGCGGGAACTGAGAATACCCTACGACACAGTAAAAAAGAGTGAGTAATAAAAGTGTAATTTTCTTCATAAAATGAAAAATTTATAGGTTGTTTGATATGGCTCCCAAAAGATTCGGGATTCCAAATTTAACAAAAATTAAGAAAATACACCTTAAAAAATCACATTTAACAATAAAAAAAAATAATTTAACAAAATCTGTACTATTGAACAGACTTGAAACTGTGCTTATTTTGATTACTTTTGTAATACAAACAAAGCCATGTTAGAGATACAAAAAATAAATTTTGAGAAAACGGTAATTGTAGGTATCATCACCCAAAAACAGGACGAAGAAAAACTTACGGAATATTTGGACGAATTGGAATTTCTTACCTTTACTGCTGGAGGCGAAGTCATCAAGCGATTTTCACAAAAAATGGAACGTCCCAATCCAAAAACTTTTCTGGGTACTGGAAAAATAGACGAAATCAGTCATTATATTAAGGAGCATAACGTTGCGACTGTAATTTTTGATGATGAACTCACACCATCGCAACAAAAAAATATTACCCGGATTTTGGACTGCAAAGTCTTGGATCGAACCAATTTAATTCTTGATATTTTTGCGCAACGTGCCGAGACATCGTATGCCCGAACACAAGTAGAATTGGCACAATGCCAATATCTATTGCCTAGACTTTCGGGAATGTGGACACACTTGGAACGTCAAAAAGGGGGAATCGGAATGAGAGGCCCCGGAGAAACGGAGATTGAAACCGATAGACGAATTGTTCGTGACCGGATTGCTTTATTAAAAGAAAAAATTAAAACCATTGACCGGCAACAGTCGGTTCAACGCGGAAATCGTGGCGCAATGGTTCGTGTGGCTTTGGTAGGTTACACAAATGTTGGAAAATCTACTTTGATGAATTCGATCAGTAAAAGTGATGTTTTTGTTGAAAATAAATTATTTGCCACTTTGGATACTACGGTTCGAAAAGTGGTAATTAAAAACTTGCCTTTTTTACTTTCCGATACTGTTGGATTTATCCGAAAATTGCCTACGCAACTGGTAGATTCCTTTAAAAGCACTTTGGATGAAGTACGCGAAGCCGATTTATTATTGCACGTGGTGGATATTTCTCACCCCGATTTTGAAGATCATATTGAAGCGGTTAATCAAATTTTAAAAGACATTAAAAGCGATGACAAGCCAACCATTATGGTTTTTAATAAAATTGATGCTTTCAAACATTTGACGATTGATGAAGATGATTTAATTACTGAAAAAACGACCAAACACTACACCCTCGAGGAATGGCAACAAACTTGGATGCACAAAGCTGGGAAGGAAAAAACGCTTTTCATTTCGGCGGTCAATAAAGAAAATTTTGAAGACTTTAGAGAACTGGTTTACGAAACAGTTCGGACGATACACGTTACCCGATTTCCTTACAACAAGTTTTTGTATCCTGATTATAAGGATGCTATCGAAAAAGAAGAAAGAGAGATCGAAGAATAGGTGTAATAAAGCAATAGTGTCGTATTGCACCTTTTGCGTGAGGGGTTGTCCCGAAGCTTCGGGAGAGCCCTTCTATTTTTGATCGGAGAACGGGTACGTAATACCCAAACCACCCCGATAGCTATCGGGGATACGGAGCGTCACGCCCAAATTATTTTATATTTTTTTTTATTAAAATTTACGCTCCGGGATTAAAATCCATAATTTACGCCAACACCAAAGACTTGTCGGGTTTGTAAACCTCTAAATGCATTGTCGTCGTAAATGGCTTGAAACGACAGATTGGTTGATAAATAGCGGTTGATTCTCATTACAATATTTAATGAATAATCGATGTCAACATTTGTTGTTTCTTCCAAATAATTCGAATATATGTTCAAAATGTTTTCGGCTGAAACATTTGGCATAATATCTAATTTATAGTAAACCGAGCCATATAAACCTAATTCGTAGCGAACTGATTGATTCGCGTCCACGCCAAAATAACTTCCGTCGACATAGTCTGGACTTGAGGTGTAAAAATTGTCTACAAATGTTAGCTTGGAAGTAGCCGGTGCGATATTGATTTTGAGATTATCATCTTTTTTATAAAGCATCCCCGGACCAAATGTAAGGTATCCAGGCGAAAGGATATCCGTGTTTTCGGTTCTGATTTCTGCCCCATTTTCATCTTTACCGTAAATGTAGCCTTTGGCCATTTGGGTTCTGAAATTTAAGAACGCCGAATACGACCAATTGCCTTTGGCTTTTTTACCTAGTACTGAATTTATTTCGAATCGGTCGTCGGTTTTCTTTTCGAAAGAGGCGTTCTTTGTTTTGACTAAACCGTAGGAAGCCATCAATTTATTGTCCCAAGTCCAATCGTTTTTAGCATAATCCAAACCATAATTTAAACCAAAATTTCCCGACAGGTTATTTTCTCCACCCACGGTCCAATTGCTGAAATTAGATTGATTGAACAACAACGACAGTTCGCCTTTTGATTTCCAAGGTGATAGGGTATCTTTTGGTTGATCTTGTGCAAAAGCCGTGGCTAAAAAACCAAATAAAGTCAACAAAGTATATATTTTTTTCATAATTGGGTTTTAAGAAATTCACGGGGCAAGATAAAAAATTGTGGTTAAATTTTAATTCATATACTGCTTTTTTTTGCTTTATACAAAGGTACTGCCGAACACGCTTCACCATACATAATGCTTCTTGCATAAGGTTGTAAAAATTTAGCTACAAAAAGATAGGCACTCATTGGAACTGGTTTTTTTGAACATCCTTTAATAATCAGTGGTTTATCTTGATAAACCGTATAATCTAACGTTGATAAAATGTCTTGGTAAATGGATGTTTCTAAATCTTCTAAACTTCCACTAACTATTTTTTTGGCAAATGGCGCCAAATGCATCGCGACCAATAGGGAAGCCCATGCAGGAACAATTGCATCGGTACTGCAGGAAATGGCTACATAATGGTCTTGATATTGACTCCAATTGTGTTCCAACAAGGTTGCTCGAAAATCTTTTTCTCTCAAAAGAAATCCTTCTAAAAGCCATTGCGACAAGTCAATTTGTGTGCGAACTCCGTTTTGATAATAATCTTCTAAATCGAAAACTACTAAAACGGAATTAGCTACTTTGTTTATTATTTCGTCCATTTTTTTCAGTTTTTGGTCGCAGTGTTCAGTTGCAGTTTTGAGTTACGGTTTTCCGTGACGTATTAAACTGAAAACGAATAACCCGACTACTGCCCCAACTAAGACTGCTTACTAATTACTTCCTAAAGCATTCCCAACTCCAACTTTGCTTCTTCGCTCATTAAATCTTTCGTCCAAGGTGGATCAAAGGTTATTTCCACTTCGGCATCCTTAACGTTTTCAATTCCTTTGACTTTTTCTTCAACTTCGCGCGGCAAACTTTCGGCAACAGGGCAGTTTGGAGACGTAAGTGTCATTAAGATTTTTACTTCTAAATCCGTGTTGACCATCACGTCATAAATCAATCCCAACTCATAAATGTCCACCGGAATTTCGGGATCGTAAATTGTTTTTAATTTTTTTACAATGGCTTCGCCTAAGGCATTTGTATCTATTTCTTGTTCCATTTTCGTTTTTATTTATAGTGTACTTCTACTAATTCAAGCGTGTTTTCTATTGATTCAACCTTTACAAGACCTTTTGTACTGTTGGTAAAAATATAATCAAAAGTAATCATATCTGATACATTTTCGTCAAACAGGGCCACATTTGTATTTTGAATGTTATGTCCTACTTCTACAAAAGTTGCTTCTGTTGGTGAAAACCATTTTACTTCTTTTTGTATTTCGTCAAAAGTCTTTTCGTAAGAAACTCTTGGATACTTCACGTAATGCGTTTTTTTCTTGTAATCAATCGTAATTCTGTAACTAAATTCGGGGTAACCTTTATTGAAATATTTTTTAAAAATCGCTTTGATATCCGCATCATTTCGTCTTGCACTGATGATGGTTTTGTTTTTTTTGATAAAATGAGTTCCTAAATAGAACTCGTTTTCGTGGTACAACATTGAAGTAAGTTCGACTTTATCGTCATCCGTAAATTTTTCAATTGGTACTACTGCATTTAAATAAGGTACTTTTGGACTGGTAACTTTTGTATATTTCAACTCTGGAAAATAGGTTTTAAACAAAATAGAATCGGCATAAACGCCTTGCTCATCTACTGCTATTTTTGAAGTTCTTTTATAAGTAAAGTGAATCTCTTGGGTATCCGGCGGCATTTTTGGAAACTGATTTTGCGCAAAGCCAAACATAAAACCGCCTAAAAGGAGAACGAGTAAAATCGTATTTTTCATCTTCGCTTATTTTTTCGCTTCAAAACCCAATGCGTATAATTTAATTTGTTTGATCATCGAAACCAAACCATTAGCTCTTGTGGGCGACAATTGTTCTTTCAGACCGATTTGATCGATAAAACTGGTATCGGCATCCAAAATATCTTTTGCTTTTTGATT
>NZ_JBIPPD010000002.1:0-48920 GCF_044368625.1 Flavobacterium sp.
AAAACTTACAACTGTATCTGAACGAGTTTGTTTATAAGCTAAATCGCAGATATTTTGGTGAGAAAATCTTCGATAGACTAGTGATAGCAAGTATTACAGGAGTATGATTAAAAAAGGATATGCATAATTTTTTATGATTCGTATTGAAAATTATAACAATAAATAGATTTTATTTGATATTTTTGTCCTCTTTTGTAACATTTTATAAAACAAGGCTTACAACATATTTAAAAACCACAGTCTTCCTAAAACGCTCTGGTTATCAAGATTGTTTCGAATGGTTATAGTTTTTGAGCTAAGGTCTTTTTAAAAAATTATTTGGCAATTAAATTTATTAGTATATGTGTGGACTCTGTGGTTATGTTGATTTTAAGGGTAGTTCTGGTTCGGGGGTTTTAAACTCAATGATTCAAACTTTAAAGCATCGAGGCCCTGATAATTTTTCAACTTCAATTTTTCCTGAACAGCAGTTTGAAGTAGGTCTAGCGCATGCAAGACTTTCCATCATTGATTTGTCGGAAAATGCGAATCAGCCGATGCATTATAATCATTTGTCCACTGTTTTTAATGGAGAAATTTTTAATTTCCAAGAAATAAAAGAGGAACTACTTTTACTAGGTCACCGTTTTCTACTCGAATCAGATACCGAAATGATACTTCATGCTTATGAAGAATGGGGTACAGCGTGTGTTCATAAGTTTATAGGTATGTTTGCCATTGTAATTTATGATAAGAAGACCAACGAAGTTATTCTTATTAGAGATCGAGTAGGTTCTAAACCTTTGCACTATTTCCAGTCAGAAAATCTTTTTCTCTTTGGTAGCGAGATTAAATCGGTAGTAAATCATCCACAGTTTACCAAGAAAGTCAGATATGATGTGCTGCAAGATTATTTTATTTATTCCTACATTCCATCGAACAATACTATATATGAAGGATTGTACAAGCTTCCATCAGGAAGCATAGGTACTTATAATCTTGGTACAAAAAAATTTGAAATTAAGACCTATTGGGACGTTTATGATTATTATACTTCCAAAAATAGAATTGATATAGATTATAAAAGTGCAAAAAGGCATGTACACGATTTATTAAAATCAGCGATTTTATACAGAAAAGTTGCCGATGTTCCTATTGGAGTTTTCTTAAGTGGTGGTTATGACAGTAGTTTAGTAGCAGCGGTTTTACAAAAAGAAGTTTCTACTCCTGTTAAAACATTTACAGTAGGCTTTGAAGCTGGGAACAATGAAGCACCATTTGCCAAAGCTATTTCAGAATACCTCGGAACTGAGCATTATGAATATTATTGCTCATCTAAAGATGCAGCCGAAATCATAAACAAAATAGCTTTTCATTATGACGAGCCCTTTGCTGATAGTTCTGCGATACCCACTATGTTTGTGAGCAAAAAATCCAGCGAACATGTCAAAGTAGTAATTTCTGCAGATGGCGGTGACGAAGTTTTTTGTGGGTACAATCAATATGTTGCAATGGATCGTTACAATCGTTTGTTTAGTAAATCAAAATACGTTAATAGCAGTATTTTGACAGGTACAGCAAATTTTGTTTCCAGTTTATCACCCGTTACTTCGTTTAAAAGAAGAAAATTTCTAGCACTTTCAAGAATTTTTAAAGAAGAAGATAAGTATAAAGAGTCGATGTTGTTTGAAGGATTTCAAACAATGTCCATAGCTGTTCTAAAAAAACTTTTTAAAGAAAAACATCCATTTAAATCGTATTTTAAAACCGATGTTCGTGATTTTAAAGACACCATCTCCATGTGTATGGCTATCGATTATAAACAATATTTGCAAAATGATATTCTCACTAAAGTGGATAGAGCTACAATGGCCTATTCTATTGAGGGACGAGAACCTTTGACAGATCATAGGTTAATTGAATACTGTGCACGATTGCCTCTAGAATTTAAATTAAAAGAGGGTGTTAAAAAAAGAATATTAAAAGACATTGTGCATCAATATATACCACAAGAAATGATGGACCGTCCTAAAGCCGGTTTTTCTGTACCTATTTATGATTGGTTAAAAGGAGATTTATCCTACATTCTAGACCTTCATTTAAATAAGGATGCCATAGACGAGACGGGTATTTTCAACACGGAATTTGTCTTAAAAATAGTTGAAGATTTTAAAAATTCGAAACTTCCAGATGAAACAATTATCTGGAAATTATTAATGTTCCAAATGTGGTTTGCAAAATGGATGAAGAATTAAAATTAAGTATAATCATTCCAGTTTATAATGTAGAAGATTATATTAAAAAATGCTACAATTCTGTAAGCGGTAATTATGCCGAAATAGGATACGAAATTATTTTTGTGAATGATGGCTCTACAGATCAAAGTTTGAAAGTACTAAATGAAATGGTACCCAAAAACGATTTTATAACCATTATTACACAAGAAAATCAAGGACTATCTGGAGCTAGAAATACTGGAATAGATGCTGCAAGAGGACAATATATTCTCTTTCTTGATTCAGATGATTGGCTTAATTTTGAGGTTATTCAGGAATTATTACCATTCGCCATTTCAAACAACTTAGATTTGCTTTCGTATGGTTTAGAATTTTTTGACGAGAATTCGATGTCAATGGGGCAAAGAGATAAACACCCACTAGAGTATTTTAAGATTCTTGCAGGAAGCCAAGTACTCATTCAAGGATTTCAGCCTTCTTCATCTTGTCTCTTCTTCTATAAACGAACATTTTTATTACAGCACAATCTGAAATTTTACCCAAAAATTGCGCAACAAGATGTAGAATTTACAACAAGAATAATGTTGTTTGCTCAAAAAGTTTATTTTACTGACCGAGTCGCATACAATTATTACAGGCATTCAGGAACTATTTCGTTACCCACTTCTAATGAAAAACTTAAAAAGTATTTATCAGACTCCATCATTGTAGCAAGTTTGATTAAAGAAAATTTAAAAACACTGAAAACAGAAGATTTAGATTTGATTCGAGCGGTAGAAAAAAATTATAATTCGGTTATTTGGAATCTATTTTGGCGTTTCTTAACCAGTCCTAAAGAGGTCAGTTATGAATTCAAAAAACTGTGTCTTGCCGATTTAAAAGCAAAAAAATTATATCCTATTAAAGGAGGTTTGAAGTCATCGTTTCAAAAAGTGGTCAACTTACTTTTCAATTCAGAGCCATTATTAAAAGCAATTTGGAGATTCGGAAAATAAAAACATATTCTTATTAGTTTTAATAAAAGAGTTGTAATCTAGTAATAGATACATTCGTTTTAATTAAAAATCGTTTCTCTTAAATATTAACCAAACAGAATTAGATGAAAATTGAAATAGATATATTTAATAATTTTTACACTATTGTAAACAATCTGCTTTGTAATATCAAGTTGATTTTTAAAAATCGAAAAACAGGTTTTTTCAATTTACTATCAAGTAACGAGCATTTTACTTCATTAGTATGTAATGGTTTTATAAAATGTAGTGTTACACCAACTAAATTTAAAGGATTGATTTTTGTTGAAGTAAACAATAGCATAAAATGAGTAGCTACAAATTAATTGATGCTACTTCAAATGAGTTACCAATGGTTTCTGTAGCAATGTTGGCCTACAACCACGAGGCTTATATTAGTCAAGCTATTGAAAGTGTGTTAATGCAATCAGTAAATTTTACATTTCAAATAGTAATCGCCGAAGATCATTCAAATGATGGAACTAGACAAATAGTTTTAGATTATCAAAAACGATATCCGAACCTCATTAAGGTACTTCTTCAAAATCAAAACGTAGGAATGGCTCAAAATAATCACTCCTTGTTAGAAAATTTAAATGGAAAATATGTTGCTGTATTAGAAGGAGATGATTATTGGATTGATCCCTTAAAACTACAAACGCAAGTCGACTTCTTAGAAGCAAATGAGACCTATTCGATGGTGTTTTCAGGTTGTAAAATTATTAACACAGATCAAAATATTAACACAGGTATTGAAACCAACTTAGAAACTAGAACGTATGTAGCATTAGAAATTTTTCGTAAATGGATAGTTCCAACTGCTTCTGTGGTTTTTAGAAACAAGTATCAAGAGGAAATATTTAAAAATTGTGCACATAAGGACGTTATTTTTCCAGATATAATACTATTTTTAACATTGGCTAGTAAAGGTGAAATTTATTGCATCAGTACCATTATGTCGGCTTATCGACGTCATGCATCAGGGATTTCGGTAATAAATCCATTGCAAGGTCAAAAAGCAGTTTTGCATTATAAGGCCGTGAAAGAAATTTTTGGTTCAGAATTTCATAAAATTGGAGACAATTTCATAGCTAAGGTGTATTTGAATATGGCCTTAACCAATTTTAGAGTCAGTCCATTGAGTAGTATAATTGACTTTATAACTGGTTTGTATTATGACTTTAATGTGGTAGTAGATTACGTGAAGTTAAAATTAGTAAAGCAATAATTGATAAAAAGGTATATGAAGCTATCAGTTATTATCCCAGTGTATAATACATCAAAATACCTCCAAAAGTGTTTTGACTCTCTAATTCCATTAATGACCAAATTGGCAGGAGAAGTCATTTTTATAAATGATGGATCAACCGATGAGAGTCTACAAATTTTGAAACAGTTTCAAAGTCAGCATTCCTATGTCCAAATTATAAATCAAGAAAACCTAGGGCTTTCAGGAGCCAGAAACACAGGAATCCATTTTGCCAAAGGAGATTACTTGATATTCCTAGATTCAGACGATTGGATTGAAGCAACAGAAATTGAAAAAATCTATTCCATCGCATTAATTAATAATGCTGATCTAGTGGGTTTTCGTCTGCAGTTTGTAGACGAAGCATTTAAGGTGGGTGCATTGTCTTTAAAACACCCCATAAAATATGAAAAATCAATTTTTGGAGCACAAGCATTAATAGAGGGCTATCAGCCTTCATCGGCTTGTGTTTTTATGTATCGGACCACTTTTTTAAAGGAAAACAATTTAACTTTTTTTCAAGGTATAATGCAAGAAGACGTAGAGTTTACCATTCGTATTCTTATACCTGCTCAAAATGTTTATTTTACAAATATTGTAGCCTACAACTATTATCGACGATCGGACAGTATGACAACCACATTACTTAAAGAAAGAAAAGAGCGCTACCTTTCGGACAGTATTACAGTTGCAGAGCAAATAAAAATGAATATTTTACACTTGAAAAGTGGATCTGAAGCCTTAAAAATTGCTCTTGAAAAAAATTACAATACAGTAATTTGGAATTTATTATGGCGCTTTTTTACTAATCCTACCGAAGTGAGCTTCGAGTTTAAAAAGAAATGTATCACGGATTTAAAAACTAAATCCTTATATCCTTTGAAGGGAAGTTTGAAGTCCAATTTTCAAAGATCGACAAGTTTACTTTTTAATGCGGAATCATTTTTTATGTTTATTTTAAAGTTTAGGAGTTAATTCCAAAAACTTTTAACTAAAATTGAAGACGCCCAAACAAAACCTATTTAAAAACAACCTCTTGTAAAAGCATTAATTATTCTTAAGTTTGTGCGCTGAAATTTTGCATTTTATTAATTGGATTGTTGGAATTCCTAAATGACATAAAATTAATAAATAATAAAATGTATTCTTAAATTTTGGTATTCGAACACTACGAATCTCTTTTGTAAATATAATTTACAAGCGTTGATAAATATTTAAATTCATCGGAATTGATGCAAATTTTAAGCTAAGTTATGAAACCTTGATTCCAAAATATGAGGTCAGAAAAACTAAACAAACAAACAATTTGTTGAAGTTATACTATGAATTATAGCACAACATATTTTAAAAAAGATAACATTATTCAAATTGAATACGATTATTTAAGCATATGAAAATACACAATGTAATTTTAACAGGTGGAGTTGGAAGTCGATTATGGCCGTTGTCACGAAAAAATAATCCAAAACAGTACCTGCCTCTTTTTAAAGGCAAATCACTTTTTGAATTAACCATAGATAGAAACTTAAAAATTGCTTCAGAGGTAATTGTAGTTGGAAATATTGAAAATAAATCTTTAACAGAAGATTTACTTCGTAAAAGTGATTTAAATTGCACTATTATAACTGAATCAGTACCAAGAAATACGGCAGCTGCAATCGCTTTTGCTGCTTTTTCAGTTCATCCAGATGATATCTTAATTGTTACGCCTTCCGATCATATTATTGAGAACGAAGTTGCGTACGAAAAGGCTATGCAAGAAGCTGTAAAGTTAGCAATTCAAAACGCTATTGTAACTTTTGGCGTTGTCCCCACGAAGCCAGAAACAGGATATGGATACATCGAGTACAATGATTCCGATGTGATTTCATTTAGAGAAAAGCCAAATTTAGAAACTGCACAAATGTTTTTAAATAAAGGTAATTTTTTATGGAATAGCGGAATGTTTTGCTTTAAAGCAGGAGTGGTGTTGGATGAACTTCTACTTTACAATCCCGAAATTTATCACAGTTCAAAAAAAGTTTGGGAACACAACTGCAACGGAGATTTAAATGCCGAATTGTCTTTACTAATTCCTTCCATAAGTGTCGACTATGCAATTATGGAGGTAAGCAAAAAAATAAAAGTGATACCTTCTTCTTTTGAGTGGTCGGATTTAGGGTCGTTCGAAGCGATTTACGATTATTTAGTTTCCAATGGACATACTACGGATTTAAATGGGAATATGGTTATAGGAACCGAGAAATTTACGGCATTTCTTGGCGTAAAAAATACTATATTTGTGGCCACAGATACTGCTAATTTAATTCTTCATAAGGAAAATGCGCAAGAGGTTAAAAATTTGTACAATAGATTAGAAAATGAAAATCCAGAATTGTTGTAATATCATCAAATTTTAAGTTTAAAAATTAGTGAAATATTGCAACGATTTTATCCCCAAGTAAAAGCTATCTTTTTATGGGAATAATTGCTATTCTTGGAAAAAGTTTTTTATGAATTGGAACAAATGATGCAAAAAAATGAAAAAAAATAAAGTTACTTATATAGACCAAACATCAGAAAAGAATCACCACATGGTATTTAATGCCTCGATGATTACCATTCTAAACAATGTCTACAGCCCAGACAATATTCACTATTTTGGTGTACAATCCAATCAAGTTGCGACTAATTCAATTTTGACTCCGGAACTAGTGAAAAAAGTGGTTCTTCACGAAATAAAATACCCAAAAAGTCCGTCCAATAAAGCAGCAAAGACAATCGTTTTTTTTTACAAAGAAATCATTCGGTTTTTTAGTTTTTTTAAAATCTTGATGAATGCTAAATCAAATGAGGTTGTAATTCTATCAGTCACAACGGTTACTTCATTCTTCTTATTTCGGTTACTTAAACTTATCTTCAGAGTGCCCACTTTTGCAGTACTACATGGAGATGTCGATTTCCTCTACAATGCTACGAATGCGATGGAGCGTTTCAATGCTTTCCTGCACAAGAATATGTTTAAGTTTAAACAAGCCTCTTTTAAATTCATTGTGATAAATAAGATTTCTAAAAATAGGATGATTCAAGATAGTCTTCTTGTTGAAAGTCAAATTATAGAAATCAATCATTCATTCACACTTTCAAATCCAGAGATATTCGAAAAAAATAATTTTCAATTTGATACAATAAATATCGGTCATATTGGAAGTATGGAAGTAGAGCGTAAAAATTCACATTTATTGTACGACCTCGCAACTCATTTTTCTAAAGAGGTAATTAATAAAAAGATCGAATTTGCAACTATAGGACTTATAACTCCAAATATTTTAAAATTTAAAAATGATTTGGTTGTAGAGAAAACAGGAAATTCGAGACCCGACAAACCGGATTATTTAGATCGAGCTGAGTACGAAGCTTATTGTTCAAAATTACATTTTACCATATTTTTTTACGATAAAAATCAATATGTTTTCAGAACCAGTGGTGCTGTAATTGATACTATTGCAATGAAAATACCCGTAATTGGCTTCAAGCATCCATTTTTTGATTATCTCGAAAAAGAGGTTGGGCCAATAGGCTACTTCTTTGAAGATTTGAATGATTTAAAAACTAATTTACCGCAATTAATAGAAGATAAAGAAGGATTGTCGACCGCATACCATCAATTTAAGGAGAACTTAAATGATGCAAATCGTTTATTTTCTTTGCAATATATTTCGGATGATTTTAAAAATCAAATTAGCCATACATGATTCCATACCTCATCATATTTCTCTGTTTCTTTTTTGCTGCCCAAAACGACAAAAGTCCAAGTCAAAAAATTTGGTATTATTTTTTGTTTTTTGGAGCTAGTTTGATGGTGGGTTTGCGCGACATGATTGGAGGTTACGACGTGTATGTGTATGGCGAAATTTATGAGGCGGATGTATTATTTTTACTTACCTATGACCTTATGGAAATAGGATTCCGTTATTTCTATTTGTTTTTAAAATTTTTTAACGAAGACCGCCATTTTATGTTTTTTGTAATGGCGTTTTTGATCTTTTTTTTCCAGTTCAGAACCTATAAAAAATACAGTCCCTTACTACTACTTTCGTTATTCATTTTCTTTTGTAAATTTTTCCTGATGTCATTTGTCTACATCAGACAAGGTCTGGCAATGGGAATCATTACGTTGGCCATTCCATTTGTATTATCAAAACAATATTGGAAATATTTTTTCGTCATATTTTTAGCCTATAACGTACATAAATCTTCAATCCTTTTCCTGCCGTTTATTTTTGTAGCCCATAGAAATTTCAGTTCGTCCCAATTGTTTTACATGATTACGGCGGTAGTAATAATTGCCGTGACACCACTTAATAATTTTTTGCTGGGTTATTTGGCAGATTCCACAGAAGATCAAAAAGTGGCAATTTATGTCAATAAAGACGAAGGGGTAAATCTGTTTTATTTTATAGAAATTATTGTACTTTCGGTCATTTTATTGTCCACAAAAGTAGAATTTTACAAAAATCCAACTACGAGGGTTATTGCAAATGGATTGGTAGTGTACATTCTCATCAGTTTACTCGGGATTTCAAATGCAACCTTCGTAAGATTCACTTGGTATTATTTGCCTTTTTATGTTTTGGGTTTAACCTACTTTATCTACTTTCAAAAGGACATATCCAATTTGAAATTGTACCGAACTGTATTATTTATCTATTTTAGTTTGGTATTTATAAGATTGTTGCTTATTTATGATGGTGGCGATTTCATGCCTTATAAAACCATTTTTGACGATACCGAAAGAAATTCAATGTGGGAATTTATGGAATATAGATAATAAAACTTATGATATCAGTATTTACTCCTACGTATAATAGAAAAGATTTAGTACTCCGATTGTACCAAAGTTTGCTGTTGCAATCCAATCCCAATTTTGAGTGGGTCATTGTCGACGATGGAAGCACTGACGACACCGAATCGCTAGTACAGGGTTTTAAAAAGGAAGGCAAACTGACAATATCTTACCACAAACAAGTAAATAGCGGGAAACATTTTGCCATCAATAAAGGCGTGCAAATGGCACAGTTTCCTTACTTTTTCATTGTGGATTCCGACGACATGCTTCCTCAAGAAAGTATTCAAACCGTTTTAGAGATCATCAAAGAAACTGAAAATTTGCAAGATGTGGGAGGAGTGTCAGGCACTTGCATAACTCCAGATTTTCAAAAAGTAGGCGGTAATTCATTCGAACCTATTTTTACGAACAGTATTGCAATACGTAATACCTACAATGTCAAAGGCGATTTGGCCGAAGTTTTTAAAACCGACGTGCTAAAAGAGTTTCCTTTTCCAGAAATTGTTAACGAGAAGTTTTGTCCTGAAGTGTTGGTGTGGAACCGTATCGCTCAAAAATACAAACTATATTACACCGATAAACCCATTTACATCGCCGAATACCAACCTGATGGATTGACGGCTAAAATTGTAAAGATCAGAATGAATGCTCCAATAGCTACAATGCTTACTTATAGTGAGTTGGCAAATGCAGCCATTCCGGTGACGCAAAAAGTAAGGGCTACAATCAACTTTTGGCGCTTTGCATTCAACTCAAAGGAAAGTTTTATATCAAAATTCAAAAAAACAAATCCCATTTTTTCTGTAATTGGGCTGCCTTTAGGATACATTATGTACAAGCGAGATTTTCAAAAGTATGCATAGTTACCTATAAAAACCTATTCCAATCCTAACCCTTTCATTTTATGATTAGTAGCTCATGAAGGTAGTACATATATTAAACAGCTTAGCCACAGGAGGTGCCGAAAAACTCATTTTAGATACGGTTCCATTATACAACGAAAATGGTGTTTCGGTAGATGTTATCGTTTTTAAAAACGACAATTACGCGTTTCACAAAGCCTTGGAAGCATCCAGTTCATGTAAGATTTATAATTTCAATAACGATTCAGTCTACAGTCCTTCGAGTATTTTTAAAATGATCAAAATACTCAAGCAGTACGACATCGCTCATGTGCATCTTTTTCCCGCTCAGTACTTTGTGATAATGGCCAAGTTGCTTTCTTTTTCGAAAATAAAGTTGGTTTATACCGAACACAATACAACCAATAGGCGTTTAGAAAATAAATTTTTCAAAGCAGTTGACAAGTGGAGCTATACTTTTTACAATAAAATTGTAGCAATATCTACCAAAATTGAAGCTTTACTTCGAGATCATACGGGGTTTTCAGGAAACCGAATTGTAGTGATTCAAAACGGTGTTGCGATTCAAAACATCATTGATGCCCAACCATTAAACCGAACGGAGATCAATGAAAACATAAGTGCAACAGACAAAGTAATCATTCAGGTTGCAGGATTTAGGGAACAAAAAGACCAAGCGTGCTTGATTCGAGCTGTGGCGCAACTTCCCGAAACGTGTAAATTACTTTTGGTAGGAGAAGGCGTTACGAAAGTCAAATGTCAAGAGCTCGTGACCCAATTGCAATTAGAACATCGGGTATTTTTTTTAGGAATTAGAACCGATATTCCCAATCTTTTAAAAACGGCAGATATTGTAGTTTTGTCCTCGCATTTTGAAGGGATGTCCTTGTCCAGTATCGAAGGTATGGCGTCGGGGAAACCATTTGTAGCTTCTGATGTGCCCGGTTTGCAAGAAATGGTAAAAGGACATGGTATTTTATTTGAAGAAAGTAATGACAAACAATTGGCCAACGCGATCACTAAATTACTGGAAGATACAGTCTATTACAATCAAGTGGCAGAAGCATGTGTTAAACATGCTATGAAGTTTGATATTCACGTTATGGTCAACAATCATTTAGAACTGTATAGAAAAATACACAATGGGTAAACCAAAAATAATCCGAGCTTCCACAATTCCTTTGTCTTTGAATGTACTGCTGAAAGGGCAACTGCAATTTTTAAGCAAACATTTTGAAGTAATCGGACTTGCTTCCAAAGGTTCTGAAATGAGCGAAGTGCAAAAGCGAGAAGGTATTGCAACCCTTACGGTAGACATGCAACGGAACATCAGCCCTTTCAAAGATTTGATTGCCTTGTTCAAGCTGTACTTTGTTTTTAAAAAAGAAAAACCTTTAATGGTACATTCCATAACACCTAAAGCCGGACTTTTGTCGATGTTGGCTGCCAAAGCCGCAGGCGTTCCCATCCGAATGCACACCTTTACAGGTTTGGTATTTCCTTCCAGAACGGGTTTTATCCAAAAGATATTAATCAAAACCGATCAAATATTGTGCGGAGCGGCTACCCACGTGTACCCCGAAGGACAAGGAGTTAAAAATGATTTAATTCGTTTTGGGATTACTTCCAAACCTTTGAAAATTATTGCCAATGGAAATGTAAACGGGATTGATGTTTCTTATTTTGATACCGCACATTTTTCGACGTCCGAAATAGAGGCACTTAAAACCAAGTGGAACATTCAACCAACCGATTTTGTTTTTGTATTTGTAGGACGATTGGTTCGAGACAAAGGCATCAACGAACTCATTGTTGCATTTAAAAATTTAGCAACCAAGCAACAAAATGTGAAGTTACTTTTAGTGGGTAATTATGAACAAGAATTAGATCCTTTATTGCCCGAAACCATAAACGCCATCGAAAGTGAGCCGCAAATCGTTTCGGTAGGATATCAAAACGATGTTCGTCCGTTTTTTGCAATTGCAAATGCTTTGGTTTTTCCGAGCTACCGCGAAGGTTTTCCCAACGTAGTATTGCAAGCGGGAGCTATGGGATTGTCTAGTATTGTAACCGATATCAACGGTTGTAACGAAATTATCAAACATAAAATCAACGGATTAATCATACCTTCGAAAGACGCCAATGCGATAGAAAAAGCAATGGAAATCTATCTTACGGATGTAAATTTTTATAATTTTACAAAATCAAATGCAAGGTCAATAGTCGCACAAAAATTTGATCAGCAAATAGTTTGGAATGCGTTGTTGTCAGAATATCAATATATTATAGGTAATTACAATAAAAAAAAATAGAGCCTTTCAAATCCATTAATGTGGATATTTTTAAATTTGTAGTACAAAGAAAAATAGTTCACTCAATTTAACCTCCTATAAAAAGGAACGATTATTAAAATAAGGAGGGTAACAAAACTTAACTTGACAACTCCCTTTCCTTTGGAGTCCCGGTAGTTATCGGGAGGGGTGAGGATAAATATTAACAAATTATGAATTGGAAACCAAAAGATAAAAAAGCAGCCATTTGTTTCACCATTGATGATATATTTCCGGGTAAAAGTACCGATTTGTACGAAGCAGGAGGTGATTTAGAAAAAGGCGTTTTCAAACACCTACTTTGGCTAACCAGCCGACACCCAAAGTTACGCATCACGTTATTTACTACCGCCGACTGGAGAGAAACCAGTCCGTTTCCCACCCGAAAGTTGATTGCAAAAATACCTTCTTTAAGAGATAAATTTTACTTATCGAAAGTTTTAAAAAAGGGAACGATGAGTTTGGCCAAGCATCCTGATTTTGTTAAATTTTTGAATCAAAATCAGCAATTTGAAATAGCTTGTCATGGACTGCATCACGTACATAAAGGTTTAAAAATTCCCGTAGAATTTCAAAATCAATCCAAGGAAGAGTTTCAGCAGATCGTCAAAGAAATGCTGGCTATTTTTGACACTTCAAAAGTGAATTACGTAAAAGGAATTTGCCCTCCAGGTTGGAATGCACCACCACAGTTAATGGAAGTCTTGCAAGAAAATGAGTTTACTTTTTTAGCTTCGTCACGAGACGTAAGAACACCAATATCAAGAGAGGCAAAAGCCGATATGAGTGGTCTTAAAGGTGTTTCGCTTTTGTATCCAGAAAAACTAGCCAATAATTTAGTGCATTTTCCATCTAATGTGCAAGCCAATAACGCTATTGATCGCGTATTTGAAATCATTGAAGAGGAGGGACTGGTCTCTATTAAAGGACACATGATTAAAAGAGTACTCAATTATGTAGCCGTTGACGGAATAGATGAATTATACGTGAACTATATTGACTGTATTTTAACCGCAGTAGAAGCTAAATATGGTGATGCCATCTGGTGGACCACTATGGGAGAAATGGCCGATTTTATAAAACAAAATAATAATTAAAGTGATGAATAAAGTACTTATAAATCCAGAAAATTACAAAAGTAAATACATAGAATATCTCAATCTATGTTTTCCAAATTGGGGTAGCGATACCCAATACAATTGGGCTTTTGAGAGAAAAATAGGCAAACACCACAGCGACATCCTCCTGCTTGCCAACGAAGAAGACGAAATTATCGCTGGGTCTGGTTTGTCGTTTAGAATGATCAAAACAAACGACGGAGTCATTCACGATATCGCCATTTTCACAGGATCTTGGACGTTACCAAATGCAAGAGGAAGAGGTTGCTTTACCCAAATCATCGAACTCTTTGAGCAAATTTGCATAGAGAAAAATGTGCCTTTTTTAACCGCTTTTGTTACTGAAAGTAATGGTAGTTACAGGCGTTTTGTAGATCTCAATTATTACTGTCTCGAAGCCAATAACATCCTTTCGAACGAAACTCCATTTGAAAACGTACCTCTTTTTGAAATCGTTTTTTTAGAAAAGAAGCAATCACTAGACTTATTTGAAAGCTTTACGAACAATGCGAAAAACAAAACGGTTTTTCATTACGATAAAGAGGAATGGTTGGGGCAATATGTAAATCGTACTAATGACACGTCAGTCATAAGCATTGACGACAACTACTTTTTAGTCGAGGAAAACGAGAGCACATTCCGAATTTTGTTCTATAAAGATTTTAATATCGAGCACATAAAAGCGATTTCAAATGTAATGTTGGAAACCAAAAAGAAAAAAACAATGTTTTTTCTAACTGATAAAACGAATATTGAAGTTTGTGAATCGGAAAATTTCAACGTGGTCAAAGGCTTTTTTACAGTAAAAAATTGTGTAGGTGATCAATCAGAAGCAGAAGGTATTTTTAAAAACCTAGTAATCAACTTATCAGACAAAATGTAGATGTATATATTTCTAAAAAATAGTTGCGACTTCCTTTTTGCACTAGTAGGCTTGCTGATTTTAGCACCTTTGTTTCTCATTATCTCTATAATTTTGTATTTGGATTTTAAAGAAAGTCCTTTTTTCTTTCAAAAACGGGTGGGAAAAAACAACAAAGTCTTTTCGATTGTAAAATACAAAACGATGAAAAATACCCGTGACGAACAAGGACTACTCTTGCCAGATGAACAAAGACTAACCAAGTTAGGAACACTGATTAGGAAAACTTCATTAGATGAGATTCCGCAATTGGTGAATGTATTAAAAGGCGAAATGAGTTTTGTGGGGCCTCGACCGCTTTTAGAAAGTTATCTTCCACTTTATAATGAATTTCAGAAAAAAAGACATTTGGTACGACCCGGCATTACAGGTTGGACACAAATCAACGGAAGAAATGGCAACAGTTGGGAACAAAAATTTGAATACGATGTTTGGTACGTTCACAATATTTCGTTTTTTCTCGATGTAGAAATCCTTTTTAAAACGGTAAAAAAAGTATTTATAAGCGAAGGTATTTCTGCAGAGGGACAAGCAACAACCACTGCATTTAAAGGAACTTCTGAATAACATGATGAAACAAGAAATTATAGTTATCGGTGCTGGTGGACATGGGAAAGTAGTTGTTGATTGTGTCGAACAAGAAAGTAAGTACCAGATCATTGCGGTTGCCGATGATGTTTTTGAAAATCGAAAACTATTCAGTTTTGAAGTGGTTCAAAAAGATAATGTTACCTTTTATGCTGGAAAACAAGTTGTTATAGCTATCGGAGATTGTCAAACCCGAAAAAAAGTAGCAAATACTTTAAAAGCAGAATTTGTTACTACAATTCATCCTGCTGCAATTGTTTCTAAACATGCCGCAATTGGAGTTGGTACACAAATTTTTGCTGCCGCAATCGTCAATCCGGGTGCTAGTGTAGGAAATCATGTGATTTTAAACACGGGTGCCATAGTTGAACACGATTGTATAGTAGGGGATTTTGTCCATTTATCCCCAAATAGTTGCATCGGTGGTGGTGTTTCTGTGGGATCATGCACCCATATTGGTATAGGAGCTTCTGTAATTCAAGGAGTTTCTATTGGAAGCAATGTAATAATTGGTGCTGGAGCAGTGGTAACAACTGATATTCCTGACAATTGTACTGCCGTAGGAATTCCGGCCAAGCCTATAAAATTCCACAATTCGAACTAATGTTTAAACGCCTATTCGATTTTTGGGTAGCGTTATTACTACTTGTAGTTTTTGGGATACCCATTGTGATGGGAGTATTTTTGGCAAGTATCGACACAAAATCATTTGGATTATTCAAGCAAATGCGAATTGGACAACATGGAAAATTTTTTACTATTTACAAAATTAAAACCCTTAACGACCAAACGCAGTTATCTACTTCATTCGGAAATTTTTTACGAAAGTATAAATTAGACGAGTTAACTCAGCTCGTTAATATCATTAACGGAACCATGTCTTTTGTGGGGCCACGTCCCGATATTTCGGGTTATGCCGATAAGTTAACGGGAGAAGATCGCTTGGTTTTACAAGTTCGACCAGGTGTTACGGGTTTAGCTTCTCTTAAATACAGAAACGAAGAACAAATTTTGCAACACCAACCGAATCCCTTTGATTATAATGATGCCATTATTTGGCCGGATAAAGTAAGAATCAACAAATGGTACGTTCAAAACCAGTCTTTTCTACTGGACGTTAAAATTTTATTTTTCACATTTGTCCCTTTAGCTTTCGATACGGAATTATTTATGAGTAAAAATGCTATTGAAAAATAAGTTACTCATTTCTAAAGTTCCCAAATCCTAAATCCTAAATCCCGGATTCCAAATCCCAGATTCCAGATTCCAAATCCTAACCCCTAACTCCGGTCTCCAAATAAAGGTCTCATAAAATAAAACTAAACTTTCAAACAAAAATACAACGTGCTTTTCAGTCAAAATTGTACATTTGCACCAAATAAAATACAATATGCAGGATAAAATATGGTTGTCTTCACCCCATATGGGCGGTTCCGAACAAAAGTTTGTAAAAGAAGCTTTTGGTGCCAATTGGGTAGCACCTCTAGGTCCAAATGTTAACGGATTTGAAACAGACTTACAAAGTTATCTAGGAGGTGAAGTGTATGTTGGAGCGTTAAGTTCAGGTACAGCAGCATTGCATTTGGGTCTGATTATTTTAGGAGTCAAGCCAGGTGATGAAGTCATTTGTCAAAGCATGACTTTTTCGGCATCGGCAAATCCAATTTGCTATCTTGGGGCAACACCGGTTTTTGTAGACAGCGAAGAAACGACGTGGAATTTGTGTCCTATTGCTTTGGAAGAAGCCATTAAAGACCGAATTTCAAAAGGAAAAACACCCAAAGCGATTATTGCAGTCCATTTATACGGAATGCCTTATCAAGTAGACGCTGTTCATGCAGTGGCCGCCAAGTACAATATTCCTATTTTAGAAGACAGTGCCGAAGCATTAGGAAGTACCTACAAAGGAGTTAATTGCGGTACCTTTGGATCTTTAGCAGCATTGTCTTTTAACGGAAATAAAATCATAACTACTTCCGGTGGAGGTGCTCTCGTGGCACATTCCCTTGGCGAAAAAGAAAAAGCAGTATTTTTATCCACCCAGGCCCGTGATGCAGCACCACATTACCAACATTCAGAAATAGGTTACAATTACCGTATGAGTAACATTTGTGCCGGTATCGGTCGCGGACAAATGGAAGTTTTGCAATCGCATGTGGAAGCAAGAAGAGCCATGCATCATTTTTATGTGGATCTATTTGCAAATATTCCTGGTGTTAGCGTATTTCAAGAGCCAACATCTGATTATTTTTCCAATCATTGGCTTTCGGCAATTACTATAGATACAACACAGTCAAATGGAAAAACAGCTGAAGAACTGCGATTGCTTTTAGAAAAATCAAATATAGAGAGTCGTCCTTTGTGGAAACCAATGCATTTGCAACCCGTATTTGCAACTTTTCCTTACTATGGAGGTGCAGTAGCCGAAGAATTATTTCAAAAAGGACTTTGCTTACCTTCTGGTTCCAACTTGACTGAAGCAGATCGTTTACGAATTACCGAAGCTATTCAAGCTTTTTTTGTATAGTTTTGAATAATTTCGTGTGTGAACTGTTTATAATTCATTAACTAATTAAAATATACGCTATTTTTGTAACAGTAGCAAAAAGTCCTATCAGTGCCTAATATTAATTTTCAACAACTCTACAACCGTTTTAAAATCCAGAGCCGCCTCGTGGGTTCAATAGGGTATTTAAAAAATTTAGGATACCTACCGAGATGGGTTATTTTATTAATAGATATTTCGGCAGTTATTTTTAGTGCCTTATTCGTACACATTATGTTGTGGAGTATGGGACTGGATTTATTCGATTTACAGTATATTGCCTATATTTTGCCAACATATTTTTTTATCAACTGTTTTTTCTTTTGGTTGTTCAGAACATACTCTGGTATTATTCGACACTCTTCATTTATTGATGCCATCAAATTAGGTTTTGCTACTTTTTCAACATTATTTGTACTTGTAACTATTAATTACATCGTATTGTATGTTCATGGCAACAAGATTTTCATGAACACCGGGCTGTTGATTAATTTTGTCATCTCTTTTTCAGCATTATTTGTATACCGAATTATAGTAAAACAAACTTTTGAAAAATACCTCTCCGAAACACGTAAAGAGAATTTAATGCGGGGTTTGATATTTGGCTCTGACGAAAACGCCATTGCAGTGGCGAATGCTTTGATGGCAGAGCGGCCACGACGCTTTAAAGTGGTGGGTTTTGTAGATAAAAATAAACAAAATACCGCCAAAAGAATTTTAAATTTACCCATAATAAGTTTACGCAAACGTGTACCTGTTTTGATGCGTTCCGTAGAAGCGGAAGTGCTCATTATCGCGGATAAAACGCTTACAAAAGACGAAAAACTAACCATTGTAGACGAATGTTTGGAATTCAATTACAAGGTATACACCGTTCCTTTAATTTCAGATTGGGAAGATCAAAAAAACATTGCTAAGAAAATTAAAACGTTTGAGATTCAGGATTTACTGGAACGAAAACCTATTGTTCTGGATAATCAGTCCATTTCTAATCAGCTCAACGGCAAAATAATTTTAGTGACGGGTGCTGCAGGTTCAATTGGAAGCGAAATTGTGCGCCAAATCATTGCGTTTAAACCCAAAACTGTTTTGATGTTGGATCAAGCAGAAACACCATTGCATCACTTATCATTAGAAATTGAAAAATTGATCAAAGATGTAAAGGTTGTTTCGATAATATCAGACGTTCGCAACCGAGAAGCCCTAGAACATGTGTATGCCAAATACCGTCCTCAAGTTGTGTTCCATGCTGCAGCCTACAAACATGTGCCACTTATGGAACGAAATCCTGCTCAAGCGGTGTTTGTTAACGTTCAAGGAACTAAAAATGTAGCCGATTTAGCGTGCAAATACCAATGCGAATCCTTTGTAATGGTTTCAACAGACAAAGCGGTAAATCCTAGTAATGTAATGGGGGCTAGCAAACGAATTGCCGAAAAATACGTGCAAGGTTTGCATCATAAAAACAGATTAGACGGCAATAAATCAACAGCAACTAAATTTATTACCACCCGTTTTGGAAATGTACTGGGCTCAAATGGTTCGGTAGTTCCTTTATTTACGGAGCAAATAGCAAATGGCGGACCAATTACCATCACCCATCCCGACATTATCCGTTATTTCATGACCATACCTGAAGCCTGTCAGTTGGTTTTAGAAGCAGGTGCAATGGGTAATGGAGGCGAAGTCTATATATTTGATATGGGTAAACCAGTAAAAATTATTGATTTAGCACACAAGATGATACGGTTGGCAGGCTTTACGCCAGACGTAGAAATCAAAGTGAAAATTGTAGGACTACGTCCCGGGGAGAAATTATATGAAGAATTGCTTAACGATACAGCGAAAACGCTACCAACGCACCATGAGAAAATAATGATTGCGCAAGAAGCTATGGAAGATTTTGATGCACTTAATACAGCTGTGGATGCATTAATACTTGAAGCAGAATGTTACACTACGAACGAGATAGTAGTTAAAATGAAATCGATTGTTCCCGAATTTATAAGTATGAATTCCGACTTCGTACTACTCGATAAATAATAAAGTTGTAAAACTAATGATAATTTTTATCTTTGCTTTTTAAAAAAATTCAATCTATGACCGGAAAACTTTTTACACTGGGAATAATACTGTTAGTTTTAAACTCATGCGCTTCACGAGACAAAATGCGCTATTATAAAGGTATCGAAGAAGCAGCTTATGCTGATAGTATTTCTTACAATCCAGTGATAAAACAGGACGATTTATTGTCAATCATTGTATCTTCACCTAGTGCGGAAGCTACTGCCAATTTTAATGTAGCATCATTTGGTGTTGGTACTTCTGGTGCGGTACCGGGTGAAACTGTTGAACAACCTACCTACTTATCATATTTGGTAGACAATCAGGGAAATATTGAGTTTCCCGTTTTAGGAACGCTCAAATTGGGTGGATTGACACGTAGTGCTGCATTATCGATGATCAAAACCAAGTTGAGATCCTATATAAAAGATCCATATGTCACTTTGAGAATCCAAAATTTTAAAGTTTCAGTTCAGGGTGAGGTAAAAAGTCCTGGTTCTTTTCCAATAAATACAGAACGTATAACGCTGCCGGAAGCGCTATCTATGGCGGGTGACCTGACCATATATGGAAGAAGGGATAATATTTTAATTATTCGTGAAAATGAAGGTAAAAAGACCTACAATTATGTTGATATATCGAAAGCAGATTTTATCAATTCCCCTTTTTATTATTTAACGCAGAACGATGTGGTATACGTGGAACCAAATAAAGTTATGATGAACAATTCGGCAATTGGACCTAATATTACCGTTATTTTATCCTCTATTTCTCTTTTACTTTTAACTTATTCAATTTTTACAAGACGACAATGAGAGAACCAAACGTAAATAACGAAAGAGTTATTAAAGACGATTTTAATATCAAACAACAATTAGAGCGCTACTTCATGAATTGGAAGTGGTTTCTGTTCAGTGGTTTCATTTGTATAACTGTAGCATTTTTGTACCTAAGGTATACAACCCCCATTTATAGCATAAGTACAAGCGTATTTATAAAAGATGACAAAAAGGGCGGTTTAAGCGAAATGGGTGCATTTGCCGACATTCCAGGGTTGGCAGGTAGCAAAGTCAATTTGGACAGTGAGTCGGAAGTATTAAAATCACGGGCGCTCGTTGGGAAAACCATTAATGACTTAAATCTGAATATTTCGTATTTTGCGGACGGTCGCGTTATTTCAACCGAACTCTACACCAGCAGCCCAATTAAAGTGCAATTTTTTGATAAAAAAGAAGATTTTTATAAAAGAGATACCACTTTTGTCATTAATATGAAATCCAGTAATTCTTTTCAAATTGAAAATGAATCAGGAAAACCTAGTGGTATTTATACTTTTGGTGCAACCATTGCATTGCCTTTTGCAAAAATGGTCGTAATTAAGGAACAATCCACTAAAAGTCTTTCCTCAGTTCTTGTACGACTAACCAACACGGAGTCCATTATCAATAAATACATTAGTAAATTAAAAATTGAGCCAACCACGCTTAAATCAAATGTTATTAAAATTTCTGTCACCGATCCTGTAAAAGAATTAGGGGAAGATTTTTTAGATGTATTACTAAAAAATTACGATGAAGATGCTATTGGCGATAAAAATGAAGTAGCAAAAAATACCGAAAAGTTTATCAATAAACGTTTAGATGCTATTTCGGGCGAACTTGATACAGTAGAAGGGAGTATGGAATCCTTTAAAAAAGTAAACCGAGTAACCGACATTGTTTCGGAATCAGGTGCTTTTTTAGAAATGGCTACTGAGTATCAAAAGGAGTATTTAAATGTACAAACCAAAATGAGAATTGTTGCGGAAGTATCAGACTTTCTGAGTAAGGCAAACAATCAAACCACTATACCCGCTAATTTAGTGCCGGATGAAGGAAATATCAGTGGTTTGATTGAACAATACAATTTGATGGTTATAGGCAAAAAAAGGATTTTGAATGATGCTACACCCGAGAATCCAACGGTTCAAAATATGGAGCAACAATTAACGGGTTTGCGTCAAAGTATCCGACAAGGTCTTAAAAATCTAGAAAATGCTTTAGCAATCAGTGAGCGGGATTTAAAGAAGCAATCCGATGTTTTAGGGGGTAAAATTGGAGAAATTCCTACACAGGAACGCCAATACAGATCTATCGGAAGGAAGCAAAGTGTAAAAGAAGCACTTTACTTATATCTTTTGCAAAAAAGAGAAGAGAATGCCATCTTATTGTATGCAACAGCTTCCAATGCTAAAATCATTGATGTTGCCTATTCAAAACCAAATCCAATTTCACCAAATCCAGATGCTATTTACGTGGCTGCCTTGGTATTATCTTTATTGATCCCGTTTGCCTCTATTTTTATCTATGATTTATTAGATACCAAAATAAAAACACGTTCAGATATTGAAGGCGCAACTTTAGCTCCGTTCTTAGGTGATTTACCGCATTCCGATTCTAATCAAGACTTGATCAGTGTCGATAGTCGATCGAGTTCGGCCGAAGCGATGCGTATGATTCGAACAAACGTCGATTTTATGTTGAGCGAGGTACCTGAAGCCGTTGCTAAAGTTATTTTCTTAACATCGACGTTTCCAAAAGAAGGTAAAACGTTCGTGTCGGTAAATTTAGCCGGAACAATCGCGCTTTCTGGTGAAAAAGTATTATTAGTTGGTTTAGATATTCGAAACCCTAAACTGGACGAATATATGAATTTACCTAAAAAAGGGGTAACCAACTATATTACTGCTAAAGACGATGATATCCACAATTACATTTTCAGACAAGACGGTTATGATCATTTTGATGTATTTTCAGCTGGTGTAATACCACCTAATCCGGCAGAGATGTTAATGAACAAAAAGGTCGGGGAGATGTTTGAAACGTTGAAAAAAGAATACGACTATATCATTGTCGATACAGCACCAGTGAGTTTAGTTACCGACACTTTATTAATTGCGAAGTATGCTGATGCGTTTATATTTGTAGTACGTGCCAATTTCCTTGACAAGCGTTTATTAAATATCCCAGATGGGCTTTACAGAGAAAAGAAATTACCTAATATGTCTATTTTACTTAATGATACCAGTACGCACAAAGGCTATGGTTATGGTTATGGTTACGGATATGGCTACGGCTACGGCTACGGCTACGGGGTAGAAAAAGTAAAACTACCTTGGTACAAAGAATTTTTTAGCTTTAGAAAAAATTAGTGATTTTCTAAATCAAAATTTGGTTTTGATAAAAAAAACAAAAAGTTTTTCCAAAAAAATACATTAATAAAAAAAGTGTACTTAAATCATAAGATTTAGTACACTTTTTTTCTTTTTTGGAGCTTTTGGTAATTCTAAGAACAGCACAAATAAGTGTTTTGGATGGAAACTCTACATCAATTATGCTTTTATTTGAAAAACGAACTATTATTGATGGCCTCTTGTAAAGGTTTAGCGTCTTTAAAAAGTACTTTTCCATCAAATGCAGCTACATGTTTGTCGTGGTGGATGTCCGAACTAGCAAAATCAATCATACCTCTTTTAAGTAATTCTTCAGCCGTTCGTGCGACAAATTCACCGTAATAACCCACAGTAGACAATAAATTAATTTGAAACAAACAACCGGCTGTTTTCAGCCTTTTGTATTCTTCAAAGTGGTTGTGGTAAAAATTATAGCGTTCCGGATGGGCCAAAACCGGTTTGTAACCTGCAATTTGCAATTCGAACAAAATATCGTACAATTGCAGTGGCGCATTGATGTAGGACATTTCTACCAAAACATAATTTTCTTTAAGGGTTAATAACGGCTCATTCTGAAATAGTTTCACAAATGAATCGTCCATTAAATATTCCGCTGCACCTTTTATGGTAAAATCTAAATGGTGTTGCTTGAACAATGCATTTACCTCGTTCTGTCGATTGATAATCATTTCAGAAGTATTTTCCCAAACATGATTCATTACGTGAGGTGTGGCGGTAAATTGAGTAATCCCAAAACCATTCATCGCTTTTACAAGCGTCAACGTTTCTTCAAAATTTTTAGCACCATCATCAATCCCAAAAAGCAAATGCGAGTGGAAATCAATATGATTATCAGGAATTAAATCTTTTAAAATAGGCTTTTTCTTATTGAAAAAAAACATAGGTATTGGTTTTAATTGATACTAATCCAGTTCTGACGTAAAATATAATTTAACACTTGGATACTTGGAAACCGTCATTTGAATCGTAAAATCCGAATCGGCCAGAAATACAAGTTGTCCGTATTTGTCTTTGGCTAAAAACTTTTGTTTAATCCTTTTGAACTCTTTAAATTCAGCGTTTTTGGCATCATCAGGTTTCACCCAGCACGCTTTGTGTACAGGGAAATTTTCATAAGTACATTTCGCACCATATTCGTGCTCCAACCGGTATTGAATAACTTCGTATTGCAATGCTCCAACAGTCCCAATTACCTTACGGTTGTTGAGTTCTAAGGTAAATAATTGGGCAACACCTTCGTCCATCAACTGGTCAATTCCTTTTTCAAGTTGTTTGGCTTTTAAAGGATCAGCATTGTTGATGTACCTGAAATGCTCAGGAGAAAAACTCGGTATTCCCTTAAAAGTGATCACTTCTCCCTCAGTAAGTGTGTCTCCAATTTTAAAATTCCCCGTATCGTGTAAACCTACAATGTCACCGGGATAAGAAATGTCGACAATTTCTTTCTTTTCGGCAAAAAATGCATTGGGACTCGAAAATTTAAAATTCTTTTTTTGACGCACATGGTAATAGGGTTTATTGCGTTCAAATGTACCCGAAACAATTTTTAAAAAGGCCAATCGGTCTCTGTGTTTAGGATCCATGTTGGCGTGAATTTTAAAAATAAATCCCGACATCTTTTGTTCGTAGGAATCAACCAACCGGGTTTCTGATTCTTTAGGTCGTGGAGATGGGGCTATTTCAACAAAGCAATCCAACAATTCCCGAACACCAAAATTATTTAATGCCGAACCAAAAAATACGGGCTGCAAATCTCCTTTCAAATACGCCTCTTGGTTAAATTCTGGATAGACCTCGTGAATAAGCTCCAATTCGTCGCGCAATCTCGTGGCAGGCTTCTCGCCAATAATACTATCCAATTCCGGACTATTGACATCTGAAAATGCAATGGTTTCCTCTATGTTTTTTCGACTATCTCCGCTGAATAGATTGATGTTCTTTTCCCAAATATTGTAAATCCCCTTGAAATCGTAACCCATTCCAATCGGAAAACTCATTGGAGTAACGGTCAGCCCTAGTTTTTGTTCTACTTCATCCATCAAGTCAAACGCATCCTTTCCTTCACGATCCAATTTATTGATAAAAACAATCATTGGAATGTTTCGCATTCTACAAACAGCAACCAATTTTTCGGTTTGTTCCTCAACCCCTTTGGCAACGTCCACCACTACAATCACACTGTCTACAGCAGTCAAAGTACGAAACGTATCTTCAGCAAAATCCTTGTGACCGGGCGTGTCTAAAATATTGATTTTTTTTTCTTTGTAATTAAAAGCCAATACCGATGTCGAAACCGAAATTCCTCTCTGACGCTCGATTTCCATAAAATCGGAAGTGGCTCCTTTTTTAATTTTATTATTTTTTACAGCTCCCGCTTCCTGAATCGCACCTCCAAAAAGCAACAACTTTTCTGTTAATGTCGTTTTTCCAGCATCGGGATGTGCAATAATCCCAAAAGTACGTCGCCGTTCTATTTCTTTATTAAAACTCATAATTTTTTTTCTTGATTGCAAAAATAGAATATTATTGCGTAATAAAGGTTAAATCAAGATATTCTAAAATAAAAATTGAATTGTTTTTTTAAATCATTTTGGTGCTACTTTTATGTTATGAATCATTCCTCCAGATGTCCATTAGTACAATTGTTAAAAAAAACTAAAACTACATTCCATTCATTTTCCTTAATTACCTACGTATAAATTGGTCACTCGACCAGGAATCTATTATTCCATTTTCAACAACAAGCATAATTATAGTATATATTTACGCGAACAAGAAAACTTTGCTTGAACTGGCGAAGCAATTATAAAAAATCGCAAAAATCAATTGTTCTTTACATAACAATTTTATAGTTCATTATTCAATTCGATTTTAGACACATAAACACCGAAATCACAATCGTGTAACTTTAAATTTATTTTTGTAATTTTCAGCGGCGAATAGGTAGCGTTTCTCAGTTGGATTGGCTACAAAATGCATTTGAAGATAGATGAAGTTAAAATTACGTTGCTACTTATTTTGGATAATGCTGCTTACTTCTGTGAGCAACATTTTTGCGCAACAAGATTCGCAGTACACCCAATACATGTACAACACAATTGCCATAAATCCCGCGTATGCTGGCTCGAGAGGCGTTACTAGTATGTTTCTTTTACACCGTAGCCAATGGGTTGGGTTGGATGGAGCTCCCATAACGCATTCCTTTTCTTTCAACAAACCCATTTCAAATACCCGACTGGGATACGGGATTTCGATTATTAACGACCAAATAGGCATTTCAAACAGCAACACTTTTTCAGGCGACGTTTCGTACACCATTCCTGTAAATGCAAACTATAAATTATCATTTGGAATGAAAGCTTCTGCTAATTTGCTAAGTGTCGATTACAGCCGCTTGACCATTTTAGATCCAAATGATGTGGTGCTAAACGATCAAAACACAATAAACAATCAATTTTCGCCTAATGCAGGTCTGGGAGTATATTATCATTCCAACAAAAATTACATCGGAATTTCGGTTCCCAATTTTCTTGAAACCAAACGCTACGACGATGCCATTAGTGGGACTTCTAAAGATAAAATGCACTTTTATTTCATAGCGGGAAAAGTGTTTGATTGGAACGCCGATTGGCAATTTAAACCCGCAGTACTGACAAAATTCGTACAAGGAGCACCTTTACAAATTGATGTTTCGGCCAATGTCTTATTTGTAGAAAAATTCACATTTGGCATTGCCTATCGTTTTAATGCTGCAGTTAGTGCTTTGGCTGGTTTTCAAGTAAACGATTCTTGGCAAATAGGCTATTCTTACGATACCGATACCACCAGTTTAGCAAATTACAATTCGGGATCCCACGAAATTTTTCTCCGATTCGAATTGTTTTCGAAATATAATAAAATAGTTTCACCCCGATTTTTCTAAATTAGATAAAATGAAAATTTGCCATTTATGTTGTTTCTGTTTGCTACTTTTCTGGACTGTTTCCGGAGCGTCTCAAAATTGGGAAAAGAAAGGGCATCAGCAGTTTCAAGAAATGGCCTACAGCGATGCCATAAAAAGTCTTGAAAAAGCAGTCGAACAGGGTAGAGGCAACCCTCAAATTTATGCCGAATTAGCCGATTCGTATTATTTTAATGCCAATTATACGGCTTCCGCCAAATGGTTTCAGTTGCTGTTTAACGAAACGGAGAATAATAGACCCGATCATTTTTTTCGTTTTTCACAAGTGCTGAAATCCATCGGAAAGTATGATGAAGCTCAAGCTATTTTAACACAAATGACGCTCTTGTACCCTGATCAAAGTGTTGATTTCGCTGATTCTCAAGATAAAAAAATGGATTTTAAGCGATGCAAAATTCAGTTAGCACATTTTAATTCTACAGTTGCCGATTTTGGTGCCTCTTTTTATGGAAGCCAAATCGTTTTTGCTTCCGCCAGAGATACAAGTGGTGTTTTTACCCGAAAGCATTCGTGGACCAATCACAGTTTTACCGATTTGTATGCCGTTGATTCCGATTCGGCTGACGCAAAACCCATCCGTTTTGCCAAAAGTATAAATTCAAAGTTCAATGAGTCCAGTGCGGTTTTTACTAAGGACGGTTTGACCATGTATTTTACCAGAAACAATTTTGAAAATAATAAACGAGGAACTAATTTCAATCAAACTACCTTGTTGAGTATTTATAAAGCCGAGAAAAAAGGATCCGAATGGACGGTTGTGGGTGCTTTGCCTTTTTGTAGCGATTTGTACAGTGTGGCCCACCCGGCTTTAAGTGCCGACGAAAAAACACTCTATTTTGCTTCCGATATGCCGGGTGGTTTTGGTGCTTCTGATTTGTACCGAGTGCAGGTTGAGCCGAATGGTACTTTTGGAATACCCAAAAATTTAGGATCCGTGATTAATACGCAAGGTCGAGAAACTTTTCCATTCATCAGCGATGCGGGTGAACTGTATTTTGCTTCCGACGGTCACAACGGTTTTGGTGGACTGGATATTTTTGTGTCAATCCATGATGGAAAGTCTAATTTTAATGAACCCCAAAATGTAGGTTTGCCCATAAATTCACAGGTGGACGATTTCGGATTTATTATCGATTCAACAACTAAAAAAGGTTTTTTTACCTCAAATCGATCTGGTGGTGAAGGTATGGATGATATCTATGCATTTGACAATTGGATTCCGATTTCCTTTACTACTATTTTACAAGGAACCGTAATTATTCAAAATCCCGAAGAGACAAAAGCGGGTATTGCCGTGCTACTATTTGATGCTCAATCCAATCAAATAGATCAAACGACTACTGATGCTAGCGGTAAATACCAGTTTTCAGTAGATGGAAGAAAAAAATACACGATAAAAATGATAGAAAGAGGCTATACTTCTGCCCATATTTCAATCAATCCTGCACGCTATTCAACGGCTGTTTTAGAGAAGATTTTTATTGAAAAAGAAAAAACAGCTTTTGAATTGGGCGATGATTTAGCGAAAAAGCTGTCGCTACAGCCGATTTATTTCGATTTGAGTAAGTCCATAATTCGAGAGGACGCGGCAAAAGAACTCGCTAAAATAAAAAAAGTTTTGGTTGAAAATCCCAATCTGTCTATTGAAATTCGGTCGCATACCGACAGTAGAGATTCTTTCGAAAATAACCAAATTCTTTCCGATCAGCGCGCCCAAGCCACTTTGACCTGGTTACTTCAAAATGGAATCGACAGCAGCCGATTGAAGGCAAAAGGTTATGGAGAAACACAATTGATCAATCAATGTGCAGATGAATTTCCTTGTTCGGAGACCGAACACCAACTCAACCGTCGAAGCGAATTTATTGTCACCAGAATTTGAAATTAACGATTTAGCAACGAACTAAATAAAACTCCCGTATAATTTTATGTTAATAGTAATCAACTCACTTGCATAATGTGTTTGAATTGTTAATTTTGTGGGTCGTTGTAAATTGCATTTACTGCCATTTCCAATGAACAGCAAAACACCATTATAAATCTAAAAATAATATAAACTAAATAGGTCTAAGGAATGAATTTAAAACACTTGTTGTTCGGTTTTTTGATAGTAACTAGTGCCATTGCCAAGGCACAAGATTCTTCCAAAAAAGTATTGTTTACTATCGATGACGCTCCTTTTTATACGGATGAATTCAAACGGGTTTACAATAAAAATATTGATTTAGTGAAGGACGAATCTCAAAAAGACCTCAATCAGTACTTGAATTTATACGTAGGTTATAAGCTCAAAATCAATAAAGCCAATCAATTGGGGTTACAAAACGGTTCAAAGTATGTGAATGAACTCAATTCCTACCGTGCCCAATTGGCTAAAAATTATTTAACAGACGTAAAAGTTACGAACGAATTGATTCAGGAAGCCTACAATCGTTCGCTGAAAGAAATCAATGGATCACATATTTTATTTCTTGTAGATGAAAATGCAAGTCCAGCAGATACACTAAAAGCCTTCAACAAAGCAATCGAAGTTCGTAAGAAAATTGTTGCAGGAGAAGATTTCGGCGCCTTGGCTATGCAATATTCCGAGGATCCATCTGCTAAAGAAAACCAAGGAAATTTAGGTTATTTTTCAGTTTTTAGAATGGTGTATCCTTTTGAGTCTGGGGCTTACAATACTCAAGTAGGTCAGGTGTCGCAGCCCATACGTACCCGCTTTGGATACCATTTGATTAAAGTAAACGATGTTCGAAACAACCGAGGTGAAGTCGTGGTTTCGCACATTATGTTGTTAAAATCGGATGACAAAGAACTGAATAAAAAAAATGAATTGCGTATTCAAGAATTATATCAAAAGTTACAACAAGGCGAAGAATTTGAACAAGTGGCAAAACAATTTTCGGAAGACAAATCGTCTGCTCCAAATGGTGGAAAAATGGCGCCCTTCAGTTCAGGACAATTGAGTGCTGAAGAATTTGAAAACGTTGCATTTAGCCTTTCTCCAGAAACACCACTTTCTGCTCCTTTTGAAACTGCTTTTGGTTGGCATATTGTCAAGTTCAACAACAAAAATGCCGTTAAATCATTTGATGAAGTAAAAGCCGACTTGCAAACAAAGTTGAGTCGTGACGAACGCTCTCGTTTAATTGAAAATTCACTCACCGATAAATTAAGAAAGAAATATACCATTACAAAAAACAAGAAGGTATATGCGGCAGTAGAAAAAGCGCTCACAGAAGATTTTTACAAAGGGACTTGGACCAGTGAAGACGTTAAAACGCCTTTCGGTGAAACAATTTTAACCATCAATACCAAAAATGCACCGGGCAGAGATTTTCTGAACTTTATCCAAGCGAGTCAAAAAGAGGCTTTAGAAATTAAACCTTTAAAAACGATGGTATCGGTACTGTTTGAGAAATTTACAGACCAGCAGTTGAATGCGTATTACAACGCGAATCTGGAAAATGAATTTCCCGAGTTTGCAAACGTGATGAGTGAATACCGCGACGGCTTACTGTTGTTTGACTTGATGGAAAAAGAAATTTGGGAAAAGTCGAAAACCGACACGTTGGGATTGCAATCGTTTTACGACATAAACAAACAAAAGTACCAGTGGAATAAACGATACGATGTATTGGTTTTTTCTTCTACCAAGGAAGATTATATCAAGAAAGTACAAAAAATGTTGAAAAAAGGCAAGTCGGCATCTGAAATTAAAGAAGCTTTAAACTCCGGAAAAGAGATTGAAGTGATTGACAAAGAAGGACTTTTTGAAGAAGGAAGTACCTTGTTGCCAAAAAATGTAAGTGATAAAAAAGGATTGACGGCTATTGTAAAAGAAGGAAATTATTATTTTATCAGTCGCGTAAAAGATATAATTCCTGCCGGTCAAAAAACATTTGAGGAATGTGAAGGAAAAGTTATTAACGACTACCAACAATATTTAGAAGAAAATTGGGTTTCTGATTTGAAAAAAGAGTTTACCATCAAAGTAAATTCGGAAGTTTTTGAACAAGTTAAGGCGGAAATTAAGTTATAAATGATAAGAAACAGCGGGCTGATACTACTAATGTTATGGGTTAGTTCCTGTAGTTATTTCACAAAAGAAAGCGCTACTGAAGCTGTGGCACGAGTTGGAAATAGTTATTTATACCGTTCAGAACTAGATAGCTTGGTTCCGAAAAACAGTTCCAAAGCCGAAAGCACTCTTATAATAAAAAGTTACATTGATCGATGGGCAACACAAAAATTGCTCATCAAAGCCGCAGAAAGAAATTTAGACGATGCTAAAAAAGAGGAATTCAATAGTTTAATCAAGCAGTACAAAAATGATTTGTACACAAAAGCGTATATTGAAAAAGTGGTACAAACCACAGTGGATACGTTAATTATTGAGAAAGAGCTTAAGCAATATTACGAAGATAACAAGGAGAATTTTAAAACCAACGGAACCATTGTTCAATTGCGGTACATTCATACTTCGAAAGATCATCCTAAGCTTGCCGCAATTAAAAGTAAGTTTTTAAACTTTAAAAAATCGGATGCAGCATTTTGGCGAATGTATCAGATGCAGTTTAAAAATTCTGCCTTAAATGATTCGGTTTGGGTATCGCTCAACGAGGTCTATCGTAGATTACCTTTTATAAACCCCGATAACAGGGATAAATACATAAGCCAAGGTATGGCGTTCGAAAAAGTGGATGAAAACAGCGGCGTTTATTTAGTAAAAATAAAAAAGGTGATTAATAGAAATCAAATCAGTCCTTTTGAATATTTAAAACCAACTTTGCGACAAGTAATTTTAAATAGAAGAAAATTAGAATTAATTAAAAAATTTGAGAAGGAAATTACAGATGATGCAATCAAAAATAAAGATTATGAAGTTTATAAGTAGTAAAAATTTAGCCGTAGTGTTGTTGACTTTTGGCTCGTTGTTTTTAGCGACAGCCCAAGAGGTGGTAATGGATACGGTAAAGAAGAATTCCAAAACTTCAACTAATTTTACAGGTAGACAAAAAATTGATGGTGTAATTGCCACTGTGGGCGATTATATTATTTTGGATTCGGATATTGATAAAAGTTTAGTGGAATTGGCCAACAGCGACAACGATATTTCAAACATTACACGTTGTCAAATGTTAGGCAAATTGCTCGAAGAACGGATGTATGCCCACCATGCGTTGCAAGACAGTATTGTGGTGAGTGATGCCGAAATCAACAGTACGATGGAAGAAAAAATCGGAATCATGTTGGAGCAAAGTCGCGGTTCTGTCGATGATTTGGTCAAATTTTACAAGAAAAATTCGGAAGAGGAATTTCGTCGTTACTTTTTTGAAATTCTGAAAATGAATGAGTTGACTAAAAGAATGACCAATTCAATAATCGAAAAAGTAGAAATTACACCCGAAGAAGTCCGTAATTTTTACGTAAATATCCCAAAAGAAGAATTACCTGTGATCAGTGACGAGGTCGAGATTGCGCAAATTGTAATTCAACCACAAATCAGTCAAGCAGAAAAACAGAAAGTTATTGACAAACTCAACGAATTTAAAAGAGACATTGCTGCAGGTTCGAGTTTTTATAGTAAAGCAGTGCTTTATTCGCAAGATCCAGGGTCAAAATCCAATGGTGGTTACATGAAAGTGAATCGAAAATCGCCATTGGTAAAAGAATTTAAAGAGGTAGCTTTTAGCCTAGACGAAGGTCAAATTTCGGAACCTTTCGAAACAGAATACGGATACCACATTGTTTTTGTAGAAAAAATCAAAGGTCAAGACGTAGAGTTGCGGCATATTTTGATGGCTCCAAAAGTTTCTGAAGAAGCCTTGAAGGAAGCCAAAGATGAAGTGGCTTCAATTCGCAAGAAAATTGTGGACGGCGAAATCAGTTTTGCAGATGCGGCTCGAAGTTCATCAGACGAAAAAGAAACAAGAGCAAACGGGGGAACTTTATTAAACCCAAAATCATTAGATACCAAATTTGATATGACTAAGTTAGATGCTGTTCTTTACGGACAAGTTTCAAACTTAAAAACAGGAGAAGTTTCGTTGCCTTATCTTGAAGAAGACCGTGTAAAAGGTAAAGTATATAAATTGATGATGGTTACTAATCGCATCCCTTCTCATCCTGTTGATTATTCGCAAGATTATTTGAAAATCAAAGAATTTGCCTTGCGGGATAAGCAAATTAAAGAGATTGCCAAATGGACGGAAGCTAAAATTAAGGAAACCTATATCAAAATCAACGGCGAATATAAAAGTTGTGAATTCATGAACAACTGGTTGAAAGTCTAAGTCAATTTAAAGTCTAAATTTATAATTCTAAAGAAAAAAACATGTCTGACATTACTGCTGTTCAAAATTTAGTGCAAAAAAGAATGGCTCTAAAAGCCGAAATTGCGAAAATCATTGTAGGTCAAGATGTAGTGGTCGATCAGATATTGTTGAGCATATTTTCAGGAGGTCACGCATTGTTAGTAGGGGTTCCCGGACTGGCAAAAACATTGATGGTCAATACGCTCGCTCAGGCATTGGGTTTGAATTTTAAACGCATTCAGTTTACACCCGATCTAATGCCTTCGGATATTTTAGGAAGTGAAATTTTGGATGAAAATCGTAATTTTAAATTCATCAAAGGGCCTATTTTTTCGAATATTATTTTGGCAGATGAAATCAATAGAACGCCTCCAAAAACCCAAGCGGCTTTATTAGAAGCAATGCAAGAACGATCGGTAACTATTGCCGGACACAATTATAAGTTAGACTTGCCTTACTTTGTTTTGGCTACGCAAAATCCAATCGAGCAAGAAGGAACCTATCCTTTGCCAGAAGCTCAATTGGATCGATTTATGTTTTCAATCAATCTCGATTATCCTTCATTTGCTGAAGAAGTTCAAGTAGTAAAAAGCACAACTTCAGATTTAAAGCAAACCATAAATCCACTTTTTACAGCACAGGAAATTATCGATTTCCAACATTTAATTCGACGAATTCCTGTGGCAGATAATGTAATCGAATATGCGGTAACCTTGGTTTCTAAAACCAGGCCTACCAATGATTTATCGAATGCTTATATTAAAAATTACATCGATTGGGGTGCCGGACCAAGAGCTTCACAAAATTTAATTCTAGCAGCTAAAGCCCATGCAGTATTTAATGGAAAGTTTTCTCCTGATATCGAAGATGTAAAAGCCGTTGCGATTGGAATACTACGCCACCGGGTCGTAAAAAACTACAAAGCCGATGCCGAAGGAATAACAATTGAACAAATTATCACGCAATTGTTTTAATCAAAAAAAAGATAACCTATTAAAAAGTCCGTAGTTTTAAAGCTGACGGACTTTTTTTTTAACTAATTTAGAAAGGTTCTATTTTTATTGTTCAGATGCCAAATTCCGAATTTGATAAAAATTGATGCTTAAAATAGTAATTGCATAATATTTTGTTTTAAAAATAAAAATTTTTAATATTAATCAACTAATTTGATGATTTGGCAGTAATAATCGTTTGAATAGTTGTTTTTGTTAGACAAATTGCAATTTTGCTTTAAATTCACTAAATTCGCATCATTAAAAAACTAACATACAACATTATGGCTTTTGATATTGAAATGATTAAAAAAGTGTATGAAAACATGCCGTCTCGTGTGGATAAAGCACGTGAACTTGTTGGTCGTCCACTTACCTTAACAGAGAAAATTTTATACAATCACTTGTGGGAAGGCAGTCCCAATACCGTTTTTACCAGAGGTAAAGATTACGTTGACTTTGCTCCAGACCGTGTAGCATGTCAAGACGCTACCGCACAAATGGCTTTATTGCAATTTATGCACGCTGGAAAACCAAAAGTTGCAGTTCCCACCACTGTGCATTGTGATCACTTAATTCAAGCAAAAGTAGATGCAAAAACTGATTTAGCTCGCGCAAAAACACAAAGTAATGAAGTATTTGACTTTCTTTCTTCAGTATCAAATAAATATGGAATAGGCTTTTGGAAGCCAGGAGCGGGAATCATTCATCAAGTAGTTTTAGAAAATTATGCCTTTCCAGGTGGTATGATGATCGGTACCGACTCACATACTGTTAATGCAGGTGGTTTAGGTATGGTTGCCATTGGAGTAGGTGGAGCCGATGCTGTTGACGTGATGTCAGGAATGGCGTGGGAATTGAAATTTCCTAAATTAATTGGAGTCAAATTAACGGGTAAATTATCAGGCTGGACTGCACCAAAAGATGTTATTTTAAAAGTTGCAGGAATTTTAACGGTAAAAGGAGGAACAGGTGCAATCATCGAATATTTTGGTGAAGGTGCAACTGCAATGTCTTGTACAGGCAAAGGAACCATCTGTAATATGGGTGCCGAAGTGGGAGCTACAACTTCTACATTTGGGTACGACGCTTCAATGAGTCGATATTTACGCTCTACAAACAGAGCTGATGTTGCCGATGCTGCAGATAAAGTGGCAGAATATTTAACAGGTGATGCAGAAGTGTATGCGAATCCAGAGCTTTATTTTGATCAAGTGATTGAAATCAACCTTTCTGAATTAGAGCCGCATTTAAACGGACCTTTCACACCAGATTTGGCTACGCCAATTTCTAAAATGAAAGAAGAAGCGATTAAAAACAACTGGCCTTTAAACATTCAAGTAGGTTTAATCGGTTCGTGTACCAACTCTTCTTACGAGGATATCGCACGTTCTGCTTCAATTGCAAAACAAGTTTCAGAGAAAAATTTAAAAATAAAGTCGCAGTTTACCATTACACCAGGTTCAGAGCTAGTTCGTTATACCATTGAACGTGATGGATTTATTGATACTTTCGACCAAATCGGTGCAACTGTTTTTGCCAATGCATGTGGCCCATGTATCGGGATGTGGGACCGAGAAGGCGCCGAAAAAGAAGAACGAAACACTATCGTTCATTCTTTTAACCGTAACTTTTCTAAAAGAGCCGACGGTAATCCAAATACTTTGGCTTTTGTAGGTTCTCCTGAATTGGTAACCGCTTTAGCAATCGCTGGTGATTTAGGATTCAATCCGTTGACCGATACTTTAATTAACGAAAATGGGGAAGAGGTTCGATTGGATGAACCAACGGGTGACGAATTACCTCCGAATGGTTTTGACGCGGAAGATCCAGGTTTTCAAGCTCCGGCGGAAGATGGCTCTAGTGTTGTAGTGTCAGTAAGCGAAGATTCAGAGCGTTTGCAATTACTTGCTCCTTTCACAGCGTGGGACGGACACAACATTACCGGTGCGAAGTTATTAATTAAAGCATTCGGGAAATGTACTACCGATCACATTTCTATGGCAGGTCCTTGGTTGCGTTTCAGAGGTCATTTGGATAATATTTCTAACAATATGTTGATTGGAGCGGTAAACGCTTTCAATCAAAAAACCAATACAGTCAAAAATCAGTTAACAGGCGTTTACGATGCGGTTCCTGCGGTTGCAAGAGCTTACAAAGCTGCAAATGTCCCTTCAATTGTTGTGGGCGATCACAACTACGGCGAAGGTTCCTCTCGTGAACATGCCGCAATGGAACCTCGTTTCTTAGGCGTGAAAGCCGTTTTGGTAAAATCTTTTGCCCGAATTCACGAAACCAATTTGAAGAAACAAGGAATGTTGGCTTTGACTTTTGCTAACGAAGCGGATTATGAGAAAATCCAAGAAAACGATACCATCAATTTCTTAGACTTAACTGAGTTTGCTCCAGGTAAAACGTTGAGTTTAGAGTTCGTGCATGAAGACGGTTCGAGCGATGTTATCGTAACCAATCATACCTATAACGACGGACAAATAGGTTGGTTCGTTGCTGGTTCAGCACTGAATTTAATTGCTGCTGGAAAAGCGTAATTTAAGTTGATCTTTTTATAAATAAAAACTCCCGAAATTTTCGGGAGTTTTTTTATTTTTTACTTTGAAAAGAAAAAAGCCTATTGTTTTTATTCGCAATTAATGCTTAATCTTTGCATTACTATTCGCTTGAATAAACGAGGTGTCGTAACCTCCAAATTTTTTCATATAGCTTTTCAATGTTGTTCCGTATTGGTCTTTGATCGCCCGCTTACCCTTGTTTTTGAAGAATTTCTTAACCGAACCTGCTCCACCTAAATGAGCCGCTGCCAAGATACCCGATTCGGTAACTACAACTCCATTAATCACTTTTCCTTCGTACATTTCGATTTCTTTACGTAACTCCCACTTGTTTTTTGCCAAAAGTGCTTTAAATGCTTTCTCTTGCAAACGCGGATTGTTTAAAAATTCAGAACTGTCGTGGATTCCAATCGCACGAAGTGCCGAACGACCAAACTGGTATTTTCCCATATATCCAAGGGAATTGATTAAAGTGTAACGACCTTGCGATTCTTTAAATGCAAGTGCTTCTTTAAATCCAGTAAAGGTTTTTCCGGTATAAGGAAAGTTAAAATTGAGGAATTCAGCTTCGTTGTCAATATCTTCGAGGGATGGAAGAATGTAAAAAGACACTTCGTCTTGTGTTACAACGTTGCTATTTTTTTCTGTAGTAGCTTTAAAACTTAAAGTTATAAAAGCAGTAATAAGTGCAATACTAGTGTAATATATCCATTTTTTGATCATAACTTAAATTTCTTCTCAACTTCTGTCACTTTGAGAAATTTCAGCCAGCAAATATACGAATAAAAATATAAATCTGATAATCAGTGTGTTAATATAATCTAAAAATGAAGACCATGCCAGGTGAGCCTCCCGTTAGCGCGGACTTCGAGGGTTGGTGCAGGAATTTTTAGGGTGTTAAAAACCGAGAAAACGGTCTTTAAAAGATGATTTTTGGTTTCGATTCGCGTTAAATCAACGTCCAAACTCAGGTAAAATTGACGCGTTCTTTTGTTTTCTGGAAAAAAAACCGAATTGACTAAAACATCTTCGCCTGTAATCATTCCTTCGGCACCGTATCCAAAGGCCAAATTCAACCATTTTGGAATTTTAGAATTGGGTACAAAAGAAGCAACATTCGCTGAAAGCCAGTAGGTTTGTCCGTTGTAATCTTTCAAAATTCGCTCGCTCCAATTTTTGCCTAAAGTATTTGGTCGCGCAGTGGGATAAACGGTTTGATGGTAAGAAAATTTGGGTGTGATGCGTTGTTCGTTCCATAACAAGTCTTGTGAAATATACAATGCAGTTCCCGAGGCATTGGCCAAAATATCGCCGTAAGAAGCACCCCACTCGCCCGAAAAACCATCCATTACTTCAACCGCAGACAAAAACACGAATCCCAAAGTAGCACCATACAAACGTTGGTTTTTCTTGCTGCTTCCGCTCCATTCTAAAGCTTCCGCTCCAAAACGACCCAAGTGGTAAGCAGAAAAAACATGTCCCGCTTTGTCCATTTGCAACCAATGTGCATTGTCGTTTTTAAAATGAAAATCACTTTTTGGATAGTCTTTGTACCAAAGTTCGTTTAATGTTAAAAGAATTGCCGAAGAAGCCACGACTTCGGTAGCAAATACTGCATTTTGTCTTTTAACATTTAATGTGTCGGAAGGTGTTAAGAAAGATTCCATTTTGCCTTGAGCGAAAACAGCATTCATTCCTGCTAGAAAAAAAAGTAAGCTATGGCGAAACTTTTTTGTCACTTTTATCTTTTTATGCCTTGTTTACTAATCCATGCTACATATTTCTGCCGATTGACTTCGTGTTGTGCGGCAGTAACAGCGAATTCGTGGTAGCCAAAATTGGTCACACTCGCACAAAAGAAAATATAATTGTGCTTTTCAGGATTCAACACCGCATCAAGCGCCGTAACATCAGGCATGGCAATAGGACCTGGAGGCAAACCCGCATATTTATAGGTATTGTAAGGCGAATCGGTTTCTAAATCTTTGTACAAAACCCGCTTAATCTCTAAAGTAAAATCATTTGCATTATTTTTAACCGCAAAAATAACGGTTGGATCTGCTTCTAATTTTATCCCTCGTTCCAAACGGTTCAAATATACTCCGGCCACTTTTGGACGTTCGTCGGATTTCACTGTTTCTTTGTGAACGATGGATGCTAAAGCGGTAACTTCTAACGGTGTTAAATTTTGTTTTTTTGCTTTTTCCAAACGTTCCGGTGTCCAAAATTTTCGGTATTCTTTCGCCATACGATCGCGGAATTTATCAGCAGAGGTGTTCCAAAAAAACTCGTAGGAATTTGGGATAAACAAACTCAGCACGTTTTCGCGCGTCATGTTTTGTTCTTTCAAAAAAGTTTCGTCTGTAAAACTTTGCATCAAACTAGTGCTATCGGCTTCAATTTGTGAACCAATTCTACCAGCAAAATCCTCCAAACGCTCTTGGTTGTTAAAAGCCAAATTCAGCGGAACATTATTTCGCAGTGCGACAATCAAATCGTTGTTATTCATGTCTTTTTTAAATAAAAATCGACCTGGCTTAACGTTCGTTGTATAGGATTTCTTTTCTGCAGTCATTTTAAATCGCTCGATGTCAGTAATGTATGGGCTGACGATTTCCAGTACTTTGTTATAATCCGCATCGGTTGGGATGTATACAAAAATCTCTTTTTCGGCAAAACGAGTATTTGGTGAGAAAATATTTCTGTAAAGCATATAGCCGTAAATGGATGCAGCAACTACTACAACAAGAGAAAAATAAACGAGGATTTTTTTAAAGTTCACGAGTTTGATTTTTTAAATAAATGGATTAATGAGTTGAAATAAGGCTTCGTCTTGATAAGTATTTTTAATTAAATTCCAATCCTTTTTGACGCCGCACTGTTGGAAACCAAAAGTAGTAAAAAGCTTTAAACTAGTTTCATTTTCGCTACCAATATTTGCATACAATTGATGCAAATGCAGTTGCTTAAAACTGTAGCTAATCAATAATCCTAAACTTTCTGCCCCGAAACCTTGTTTGCGGTTGTAACTGTCTTGGATTACAATTCCAATTCCAGCACGATTATTTCGCGGATCAAAATCGAATAAGTCAATCAAACCAATAGCTTCCGTAGTATTGTTTTTGCAAATGGCCAACCGTAATTGTTTGGCTTCGTAAATGTCTTGATGCGCATTTTCTAAATACTGCCGAATTAAAAATTTGCTGTACGGCGTTTGCGTATTGCTGTAAGTCCAAATTTCTTCGTCGTTTTCAATAGCATGCACGAACTCCAAGTCTTCGGGTTCGAGCGCTCTTAAAAATAGATTAGGTCCTTTTAAAGTAATCATTTTGTACAAAATTTAAATTTCTACACAACCTGAAAACACAAAAGTTGCTGGTCCAATCAAGAAAATATCTGCAAATTTATTTTCTTTCTCTTTAAAAGTTACGGTAAGCGAACCGCCTTCAACATTTAGATGAACGTTTTGACTTGTCGTTTTTCCAGTGGCAAACATTGCAAGAGCAACAGCAGTAACGCCTGTTCCGCAAGACAAAGTTTCGTCTTCCACACCCCGTTCGTAGGTTCGAACGGCAAACGTGTCGGGATTTATTTGTGCTACAAAGTTTACATTCGAACCCGCGTTTCCATATAGATCGCTGTAACGAATTTTGGCTCCTTCATTTTTGACATCCACATTTTTAAGATCTGAAACCAATTCGACATGATGAGGCGAACCCGTATTCATAAAAACATAGTCGTTTGCAATTTTAATTTCGTCCACGTTTTTCATTTGCAAAGCAACCGTTTCTGTGGCGTCAATAGTTGCAAAATGTGCGCCATCAATAGCCATAAATGTAGTTTCTGAATCCACAATGCCTAATTTTTTAGCAAAAGCTACAATGCTTCGACCACCGTTTCCGCACATCGAACTTTCATTTCCATCCGAATTGTAGTACACCATTTTGAAATCAGTCTCGGAATCATTTTCTAGTAATAGGAGTCCATCAGCACCAATGCCAAAACGCCTGTCACACAATTTTTTAATAAGTGCGGTATTCTTGGGAAAGATTTGTAAGCGATTATCAATCATCACAAAATCATTTCCGGTGCCTTGGTATTTAGAAAATTGAAGTTCCATAATAAACATTTAGTGGTACAAAGTTACGTATATTAATGAAAAGTTAATCATTGTTAATCGAGCGTTAAAGCGATTTTACATTAGTAGTGAAAACCTTAATTTTGACGTTAAATAATTTAATTTTTAATTGATAATGAAAAATTTAAGTAGTCTTTTCGTAGTAGCGTTGTTAAGTGGAGCCACAACACTTGGCGCTTATAAATTACTTTTTGATGAAAATTCCTCATTTTCAAATTCAAAAAACGTAGTTAGTGTGGCCACTCCCAATTATTCTCAAAATGTGGGTCTTGGAGCAGAAAACATTGATTTTGTAGATGCGGCCGACAAAGCGGTTCATTCGGTTGTTCACGTTAAAAATGTTTCGTATCGTACTGTTTCAAATCCCATTTTAGAGTATTATTATGGTTATAGAGGAGGTCAACAACAAGAGCAAATTGGAACGGGATCTGGTGTAATAATTTCAGAAGACGGATATATCGTAACCAACAATCACGTAATCAAAGATGCTCAAAATATTGAAATCACTTTGAATAGCGGAAAATCCTACAAGGCAAAATTGGTTGGGACAGATGAGAAAATGGATATTTCGTTGATCAAAATTGATGCCGACGAAAAATTGTCTTATGCTACTTTCGCCGATTCTGATAATGTAAAAGTAGGCGAATGGGTTTTGGCAGTTGGAAATCCTTATAATTTGAATTCTACTGTTACAGCAGGTATCGTTTCGGCTAAAGCTAGAAATTTGGACACTTCGGGATTGCAATCATTCATTCAAACCGATGCTGCTGTAAATCCAGGAAATAGTGGTGGTGCATTGGTCAATACCCGAGGAGAACTGATCGGAATCAACACGATGATTTCTTCAACTACAGGCTCGTACGTGGGGTATTCTTTTGCGGTTCCATCTAATATCACTCGAAAAATCATCGAAGACATTTTGGAATACGGAATGGTGCAACGCGGAATGTTAGGCGTTCAGGGTTCCGACTTAAATCCGTCTATTTCTAAGGAATTGGGATTGAAAACTTCCGAAGGATTTTATGTAGGTGATGTGGTTAAAAATTCGGGTGCTGCAAAAGCCGGTTTGAAAAAAGGGGATGTGATTACTAAAATTGACAATAAAACCATCCAAAGTTTTGCTGATTTGAACGGATATATCAATACCAAACGTCCAAATGATGAAGTGCAAGTGTCGTTTTTGAGAGAAGAGAAGCAAATGAGTACTTCGGTTACCTTGTCGAAAAATGACATCGTTCGGTCAAAATTCAAAGGATTAGAATTAGAAAATTTAACTACTGCAGATAAAAAGAAGTTTCGAATTAACTCAGGTGTTAAAATCTCCAGCATCGAAAATCCTCGATTGGTACAGTTTGAATCTGAACTGACAGGGGCTGTAATTTTAAAGGTAAATAATATTCCCGTAACCGACATGCAACAAGTAAACAAACTGATGAGTGGAAAAGACGAAACCCAAGGAGTTCAGTTGGAAATTATGACCAATAGTGGTCAACTGGTGCGAATAATCATTTAGTATAGAATACATTTATTGAAAAGAGTCGATGCAAATCGGCTCTTTTTTTTTTAAAAGATTATTTTCGCTGTAAAATTTAAGTATGTCTGTTTTAGAAAAAATAAAAATTGCAATTCCTAATGCTGATAATGAAATAATCCATTTTATTGAATTTCCAGAGAGTCAAGCATATTGTGCTTGTAGTTTTGAACTGGAAACAATTAAATTTCATTTTCGAAAGGCAAAAATAACGCCAAAAAAAGAAGGTCAATTTGTGGTGTTTTGGAAACGGATTCCGAGTGGTGTAATTGCTCCTTTTGAGGAATCGGATGATTTTAACTTTTTGATTATTGAGGTTGAAAGTGAATCGGATTTGGGATACTTTATTTTTCCAAAGTCGGCATTAATTGCGAAAAAAATTGTTTCGACACATTTGAAAGAAGGAAAACGCGCTTTTAGAGTTTATCCGCCTTGGAGTATTCCGAAAAACAAACAAGGTTTGGTTACTCAATGTTGGCAAAGGGATCATTTTGTTTCTGAAATGAGTCCTAAAAATTTTGTTTGATAGCTAATTTTCTATTTCTATAATTTTTTAAGATTCCCGCAATCCCTAAATTTCGGGAGTCAAGACGCAAAGGAGTGATGCTTTTTTGCATTATGTAGATTTTCCCTTTAAATCCGAAAATTTCTGTTGTTACAGAACCCCGCGTTAGTGATGGAAGCGGCATCCCCCGATTTTTCATCGGGGATACAGCGTACAGCACGACCCGTAGGGAAACGCCCAAAAGAAAGAAAATTTGAAAGGAGGTTTCGTAGTTGGTTAAATTTTTTTGGAATTGTTTAATCAAATTGTTGCCAAAATACTTTACGAAAACGTTTGAAATGAGTATTTTTGCCCCAAATTTTAAAAAACAACACTAACTTTTTTACAATTACAGAAATGGATAAAAACATGACCTACGAAAAGGAACTCTCTTTTCAAGCCGACAGAAGACGTGCTGGAGTAAAATTCATCAACATCATCAGCGATTTGTGGTACGACAAATCAATTGAATTGGTTTTTTTTAGAAATCAGTTGATCGACCGTAACGTAAGTGATATTATTAATTTGCACGAGTACGCCAACGCATTTGTGGGAAAACCAATATCTGTATTTGATTCAGTTGAAATTGCAGAGGCGATTGCTTCACTGGATTTGCCACCATCGAAATTGGATATTGGTAAATTGGCTTACGAGTTTCATTTAGAGCACGACAATTTTAACGACCCTAAATCCTTTGTGATTTCTAAATTAAAAGAAGCTAAAAAGTTCAAAGAAATTCAGCCAAAGAACGTAGTACTTTACGGTTTTGGTCGAATTGGGCGTTTATTGGCCAGAGAATTAATGTCCAAAACAGGTAAAGGAAGTCAGTTGCGATTGAGAGCGATTGTTACACGAGACAAAAACGACGCGACTACTTTAGAAAAAAGAGCTTCGTTGTTGCGACATGACTCTATTCATGGAGATTTTCAAGGTTCGGTTCATGCTGATTTGGAAAACAATGCACTTATTATCAATGGAACAACCGTTCATATTATTACGGCAAATGGTCCAGAAGAAATCGATTATACGGCTTACGGCATTGAGGATGCTTTGATTATTGACAATACGGGAGCCTTTAACGATGAGAAAGCGTTGTCGAGACACTTGACTTCTAAAGGAGCTCACAAAGTGTTGTTGACGGCTCCAGGAAAAGGGGTTCCAAATATCGTTCACGGGGTAAACCAAAACGAATACAATCCAGATGAGGTAAATATCTTCTCGGCTGCCTCTTGTACGACCAATGCGATTACTCCAATTTTGAAAGCGATTGAAGATACTTTAGGAGTGGTAAAAGGACATTTGGAAACGATTCACGCTTATACTAACGACCAGAATTTGACCGATAACATGCACAAAAAATACCGTCGTGGTAGAGCTGCGGGTTTAAACATGGTGATTACCGAAACGGGTGCTGGAAGTGCAGTTGCAAAAGCATTGCCCTCGCTGGCTGGTAAATTGACATCAAACGCAATTCGTGTTCCTGTTCCAAATGGTTCATTGGTTGTACTTAACTTGGAAGTTGAAAAAGAAACTTCGATTGAAGACATCAATGCGATTATGCGAAAATATGCTTTGGAGGGCGAACTTGTGGAGCAAATTAAATATTCGGTTAATAACGAGTTGGTTTCTTCGGACATTATCGGAACTTCGGCCCCATCTATTTATGACAGCAACGCTACAATCGTTTCTGCTGATGGAAAAAATATCGTGTTGTACATTTGGTACGATAACGAGTACGGCTACAGCCACCAAGTAATTCGTTTGGCAAAATATATTGCTAAAGTAAGACGATACAACTATTACTAATAGAACAACCATCCTGAATAAACCTAAAAATCCGCTCTTCTTTTGATGAGCGGATTTTTTATTACGGTTGAAAATTACATTTTGTGCAGTATAAAAATGCAAGGGCGGTTGTGCAAGTCAACTTTTATTTTTTTCCATTCAGAAACACGCATTGTCTTGATGTATTCTGTTGGCAACGTGATATCAGCAGCCACACAAATATGGGTCGAAGGCTGCAAAATAGTGAGTAAATCTTCCAGCATTTTATTATTTCGATACGGTGTTTCGATAAATAATTGCGACTGGTTTTTATCAGCGGAAAGTTTTTCCAGACTTTTCAGCATGGCTTTTTTCTCGTCTTTATCAATGGGCAAATAACCGTTAAATGCAAAACTTTGTCCGTTCATTCCGGATGCCATCACGGCCAACAAAATAGAAGAAGGTCCCACAAGTGGTACGACTTGAATGCCATTTTCGTGCGCGATTTTTACAATTGCAGCACCTGGATCGGCAACACCTGGACAACCTGCATCCGACATTAAACCGATGTTTTGACCTTCTAAACAAGGCTGTATCATGGCAAAATGTTCCGACTTTTCCGTGCGTTTGTTCAAAGCACTCAATTTAAGATTGGCCTGGATTTTTTCGGGACAAATGCTTTTGATGAATTTTCGTGCGTCTTTTTCGTTTTCTACTACAAATGTGTCCATCAGTTCAATGGCTCGTTGAACCGTTTGCGGAAGCACGTCCATCGGATTGCATTCGCCTAGAGTAGTGGGAATTAGAAATAGTTTGCCTTTGGGTGTTGAATTCATTAAATTATCAGTGTGATTCTAGTAGTAAAGATATGTACTTTATAAATTTCAAAAGTAAAAGTAATCAGTTTACTTATTTGTTTTGTTAATTAACTCTCTTAAAAAGATGATTTCGTCTTGCTGTGATTTAATGAGTTTTTCTGTAATTTCTTTATTTTCTTGATATAAGTTCTGCACTGTACCAATAGACTGCTCTTTTAAATCTTGGTGGTAAACATCTCCTGAATTGATATCGAATAAATCAGAAAAAGATAAATCTAAAATCTGCTTTATTTTTAGCAAACGTTCTAAAGATAAAGTTGTTTCCCTTCTTTCTAATTTGTTGTAGGCCGATGGACTAATATTTAGTTCTACTGCCATATTCTCGTGAGACAAGCCTTTTAATTTACGAGTATCTTTAATTTTTTTAAGAATTTTTTCAATACTCTCTTCAATTTCTTTTTCTAAATATTCCATAAAACGATTTATTTTGCTCATAAAAGTAAATAATTATACCGAAAAACGAAATAGTTATCGAATGAATTTTGATAAGTTTGAATTATCGCAATTTACTTTAATAATTGTGTTAAATAAAAAAATATACATTTTAAAATTTAACTTAAAGCCATGTAGAGTATGAAAACCAAACAAATTAAAAACAGTTGTATTATTTCTTTTTACAATTATATTTTTTAGTTGTAGCAAAGAAGATTTAGAGTCCCAACATTCCCATGCTGGTGTACCTCACAAGAATGAAATATCCTTTAAACAATTCAAGGCCGAAACAGGTATAACCAAATTTGATTACATTAAAACAGCGAATATAAATAGGTCAACGGACTTAATGGCCCGTGATATTGAAGCTGAATTTGTCACAGATACCATTGGTATAAAAAAATATGTAAATCCAGTTGATAGCAAAACAACCTATTCGTTTAAAATTTATCCAGTTTCTCAAGACTTAAATGCTAAAGAATATTATAATCTTGTGTATGAAAAAATAGGAACCGAATGGAATGAAATCATTTTTTATAATATCGAAAAAACCAATCCTACACATACAGGAGAGCTTGAAAGTTCAGAAATGGTTTATAATAGAATGTCTGCACGTGCAGGTTATGCTGTTGTGGTTAGTTATAATGTAGTTTGTACTAATAATGCTTATTGTATAAAGAGAGGATCATGTGATGGCTTGACTTGCGAGACAGGGGAATGCCTCCAAACGACAATTTCATACGTCTGGGTTGGTTTTGAAGATACTGGTAATGTGCCAGGAGGCAATCCACCAAGTTCTGGAGGTTCATCTGGTGGAGGCGGCGGTAATGATAGCGGTATCTATATTCCAAATCCTTACGAAGGAGACGTTGCCATTGATAATTTAGATTTTCTGCTTGCTGGTCAAGTAGTGGCATTTACAAGTACGCTAGCGCCAGAATTACAGGATTTAATAATTGAGCATAATTTTATTCACTCCTATTTGATAGATTTTTGCCGGAAAAACGGTGGCAGGGTAGGCATACAGAATAGACAACAAATGGTACAAGCACTCACTAATTACCATAATTTTCAGTTAAATTCCATTTATCCTAATTTAACTTCCATAAGTATTAACAGACTCAACCTTTGGGCATTTTATTCGTTTTTAAATAATAATTTTTTCGGCGTCAATACGGTAAAAATAAATAATACTAAAGGCTTTATGCAAAATGCTGGATATGATGAAGGAAACACAATAGTTGATTATCTTTACGAAAATAGAGAAGACGAGGAAGCGATTGATTTTGGTAGTTGGGCGGTAGATTATTTAGAAATGAATCCCTCTGTGACTATGGCACAATTCAAAAATTGGTTTATGACACCTACAGAGGGTCAGGACTGGGATTATGACAGTGCTTTTTGGGAAAACCCAAACCTATCATTTCCTCAACAAGATTTGCCTTCGAGAGATGCTTATAAAGCAGGAATGCCTAAAGCAGCTGATGGTATATCTTTATTGGCAGGTGCAGATAATATATATAATTTAGTGGGTGGAGCTGTTTTACAAGTTCGCAATCAATATCCTTCTGAAACAAATAATACTTGTGCTTTAAAAGTTTCTATAGCTCTTAATCGAAGCGGGGTAGTGATTCCAAACCTACCTGGTAAAACCATAGAAGGAGGTGGGGCTGAATTCGCTGGGAAGTTCTTTTTTCTAAACGCTAAAGCATTGAACGCTTGGATGCGTGAAACTTTCGGTACAAATCCTGCTACTTCTGCAACTCCTTATAATAATAAGCATCTTTCATTTACAAGTAGCGATGGCGGAACAAATGGCGAAAATTTTCCTAACTTGCAAGAGCTTCAAAACATTTCTGGAATATATTCTATGATCACTGTTGAAAATACTAACGACGCTTCGGGACACGCTGACTATATTTACACCAACACCGCTGGCAAGGTTACTTGCCCATTTAATTGTTTTTTTAATTTACGAATAAAAAGAATAGATGTATGGATACTAGAATAATTATTAAATTTTTAATTACAGGGATAATAATCCTTACGTTATTTTTTTCATGCAAGTCAGGCTCTAAATATACTGATTTAGACCATTATCATGGAATTGATTTCCCAAAGAAGCCTTCTAAAAAGAAAGATAAGGAAGGTGAATTGAAGTTCTGGATTAATAATTACAAGCAAGAAGTTTTTTATTATTGTCTTTTTGAAAATTACCAAAATGACAGCATTATGAAAATGATGGGTAAAGAAGATTTGTTTAATCCGAATGATTATATACCTATGCCGTTTTGGGAGAAAATGAAAACCCTTGGAAAGAACGCTATCCAGCATATGCCGGAAAACAAATATTTTATAGAAACGGAAGAAGATAAAAAAAAGAAATATATTTCTAAAACTTGCCTTGATTATTTTGCAAGTAGAGAATTGGACTCTATAGCTAAAAATGAATATAAAATCTTTAAAAAAATGAAATATTATGGAGATTAAGATGATATTTATTCATGTCTTTGTGAATTAACAAAAGATGGAATTGCGAAAGAGTTAATGAAAAATAATGATTTTTCATTTTTGGCTGAAGCAGAAATATTAGATTCTTATTTTAGCAAAAAAGCAGATTCCATAGGGCGAGATTATGCAAAAAAAGTAAAGCCTATATTTTCGGATGAATGAGAGTTTGCTGGCAGAAAAGCAATCTTTACTTCTTGTCTATCTTTATATGACAACGACAATCTCAATACTATTATAAAAAAGAAATATAGGAGATACAAAAAGCAAAATCCGTAAAAGGCTTGCATAAAAACAGTGGGTTGGTTTTGAAGATACTT
>NZ_JBIPPD010000242.1:0-4490 GCF_044368625.1 Flavobacterium sp.
AAATAACAGCATTAACATTGGTTCAATATATCAATAAATTCATATTTGATAGACCAATAAACAATATTAAAAATCAAATAATTTAATTACACCCAACGGGTTAATTCTTATATTAAATCTCTGTTTCGGGATTTGATTCGGTGGTATAATCGTCAATATCCCGACGGTCTTTTTTGGTTGGTCGTCCTTCTCCATTTTTACGATAGTGTTCTTTGGCTAATTTCAATAGTTCCAGATGTTCAAAAGAAGCGGCTGGTGTCTCATCTTTTCGGTAAATATCAACCAGTTTGGCACCTATGCGGCTTTCAGGAATATCCAAAACAGTTATTTTACGTGTAATTTGATCCTTACGGAAAGTAATCTTGTCCGTAGGAAAAACCTCTTTCGAGGGTTTGGCCACTTGTCCATTTACGGTTACGTGATTTTTCTTACAAGCTTCCGTTACCATATTTCTTGTTTTGTAGTAGCGAATGCACCACAAATATTTGTCAATTCTCATATTGGTTGTAAAATCAGCGTTAATTTTTGAGTCAAAAATAAATCAATATTGTATCTTGCGGGCAAAATTTCCATTAATAATGAACAAAGTTAAGTTTTATTTTATTTTGCCTTTACTAAGTATCGTTTTATTTTCTTGTAATAAAGACGATGAGGCATCATCGGCACCACCTCCAAGAGATTTTAAAATACAATATGAAGCAGATTTAGATTCAATTGAAACCTATTTAAAAACACACTCTTTTACTGTTATCGAAGAATCCGGAAGAATCGATGTAAAAATAGATACATTTATTGTAGGGAATGCAAATGGCAAAGTGTCCATTTGGGACAATACAGATTATCCTTTACAATTTAAAACAATTAAGAATGACACTCGTGTAAGCAACCTTGTAAACGGCACTTCACTTGATCCTGTCGAATATAAAATGTATTATTTACTTATCAATGAAGGAAATGGAGTGTCAACGAACCGCTTCGACTCGACGTTTGTGAGCTACCGAGGTTGGCGATTGGACAATAAACAAGTGGACATTAGTAATGTTCCCGTGTGGGCTACCTTTCCAGCACTTACTACGCTTGAATCAGCATTTGTATCTGGATTTAGACAATTTACTCCTTTATTAAAAGCGGCAGAGTCAATAACGGTTGGAGGAGACGGAGGTGTTACTTTTAATAATTATGGTGTTGGTGTAGTATTTATACCATCGGGTTTGGCATACTTCAATAATACACGGGTTAATATCCCTGCCTACTCTCCCCTAGTCTTTACGGTTCGTTTGCATAGTGTTCGGGAGCGTGATCACGACCGCGATGGCGTTTTATCTAAATATGAAAATGGCACAGGTGTAGAAGATTTGTATACGGTAGATACAGACGGCGATAATATTCCTGATTTCTTAGACATTGACGATGATAATGATAACGTGAGAACCCTTCTTGAAATTAGAAATCCAGCTACAGGAAAACCCTTTTCTTTCGACATGATTCCTACCTGTAACGGCGGAACACTTAAAAAGCATTTAGACTCGAGTTGTCAATAGTTTGAAAATTTAACAAATAAAAAAATCCAGTTCGCAATGAACTGGATTTTTTTTGCCTTGTTGATTATTATTTTCTCTTCATTACTTTTTCTACTGCTTCTACAATTGCTTGATTGTTCAGTTTGTATTTTTCCATCAATTGATCCGGAGTTCCAGATTCGCCAAAACTATCGTTTACAGCCACAAATTCTTGTGGAGCAGGACTGTTTTGAGATAAAACTCTCGCCACGCTTTCGCCTAAACCACCCAAAATATTGTGCTCTTCGGCCGTAACGATACATTTGGTTTTTGCAAGAGAATCCAAAATAGCTTTCTCGTCCAATGGTTTAATGGTATGAATGTTAATCACTTCGGCAGAAATCCCTTTCGCTTCTAAAGCTTCTGCGGCAACCAATGCTTCCCAAACCAAATGACCCGTAGCTACAATTGTAACGTCAGAACCTTCGGTTAGAACAACTGCTTTTCCAATTTCAAAAGTACCGTTTTCGGGTGTAAAGTTGGGAACAGATGGACGTCCAAAACGCAAATAAACCGGCCCGTGATGATCTGCAATTGCTAGAGTTGCCGCTTTTGTTTGATTGTAATCGCAGGTATTGATTACGGTCATTCCGGGCAACATTTTCATCAAACCGATGTCTTCTAAAATTTGGTGTGTGGCACCGTCTTCTCCTAAAGTCAATCCCGCATGGGATGCACAAATTTTTACGTTCTTATCCGAATACGCAACTGATTGACGGATTTGATCGTAAACCCTTCCCGTAGAGAAGTTGGCAAATGTTCCTGTAAACGGAATTTTTCCGCCAATGGTTAAACCCGCTGCGATACCAATCATGTTGGCTTCTGCAATTCCGATTTGGAAAAAACGTTCCGGATGATTTTTCTTGAAATCGTCCATTTTTAAAGAACCAATTAAATCGGCACAAAGTGCTACAACATTTTCGTTCTTCTGCCCTAGTTCCGTCAATCCCGCTCCAAAGCCGGATCGGGTATCTTTATTTCCTGTATTTGTGTATTTGTTCATGAGTATTTAACGTAATTTAATTTTTTTCTCGTAATGTTAACGATGGTGCGGTTTTTAACTTTATATTTAAATCTAGAGGATTAATTTCATTCAGTTCATTTGTTTCTAAAGCAGTATCAGATTTAACTTCGAATGCAACTTGCTTAAGTAAAACTCCTTCATTATTAGTTTTACTTGTCGGAATTTCGCGTGATAATAATAATCTTGAAGTTTGAAACTGATTGGTAAATAATTTATTGTCTTCTAAATAATAATGATATTTGGCCACTAGTTTATTTCGGCTTTCATTTTTGAAAACTTTGACTTCTAAAACTTTTTCGTTGTTAGCGGTCAAATTCTGAAAATCATAGACGTAGTTTTTATCATTTTTATTAGAAACGGATGCTTTGAATAGTTTATAATCTTGTGTTAATTCCGCAAAGCTGGAAATTTCTTTAATATGCTTTCTTTGTACATTAAATTGGTAGTGTCTGACGTTTCTCTGGTCATTCAAGGCCATATCCAATATAGTATCCGTTGGTGTTGTCAATATGTAAGCGAAATAAGAACCATCTTTAGAATTACCAATAATATATCTTTTTAAAACAGCTTCGGACGATTTGTTTTTTAAAGTATAAATGTCACAATAATCAAATGTATAATCCTCTACCTCTTGACCGAAAGATGCTATTGAATAAAAAAACACAATGAAATTTAAAATACAATATTTCATACGTTATTAATAATCGCCCAAAGTTTCTACATTTTGTTCAAATGCTTTTGCCAATTGTTCGTCATTAGGGGCTTTTCCGTGCCAAGCGTGCGTATGCATCATGAAATCGACTCCGTTGCCCATTTCAGTATGAAGCAAAATACAAATGGGTTTTCCTTGCCCTGTTTTGCTTTTGGCTTCGTTTAAACCGGCAATAATGGCTTCAATGTCGTTTCCTTGTTTGATTTCAAGAACGTCCCAGCCGAATGCCTCAAATTTTGCCCGAACGCTTCCCATGTTCAAAACCTCATCGGTGGTTCCGTCGATTTGTTTTCCGTTTAAATCTACGGTTGCAATTAAATTATCTACATTTTTTGCTGCGGCATACATAATGGCTTCCCAGTTTTGACCTTCTTGCAATTCGCCGTCGCCCATTAGAGTATACACCAAATGGCTGTCGTTGTTGAGTTTTTTGGCTTGAGCGGCACCAATGGAAACAGACAATCCTTGTCCTAAAGAACCCGATGCGATACGAATTCCAGGAAGACCTTCATGTGTAGTTGGGTGTCCTTGCAAACGGGAGTTGATGTGACGAAAAGTTGCCAATTCTGCAACTGGAAAATAACCGCTACGTGCCAAAACGCTGTAAAAAACAGGTGAAATATGACCGTTGGAAAGGAAGAACAAGTCTTCTTCGGTACCGTCCATATCAAAACCTTCTTTGCGGTCCATAATGTTTTGGTACAAGGCTACAAAAAATTCGGTGCAACCTAGAGAACCTCCGGGATGACCAGAATTAACCGCGTGAACCATACGAAGAATGTCTCTTCTTACTTGTGTGCTTAAATCGAGTAGTTGTTGTGTGTTGGGTTTCATTTTTTGTATAAATGTTAAACTGGGGCAAAGATAATCAGATAATTTGATTTACGACGATTTGAAAAAACGGAATCGCGTGAAGTTATAAAAAGTTTTACAGTTCAATTTTGGGTGTATTTTTTGTTTTTAAATCCATTAATTTTCAGATATCTACTAAATGTGAGGGTTTACGCTGTTTGCGTGAGTGATGGAAGTGGAGCTCTCCCGATAAAAATCGGGACACATCCCGATTTTTATCGGGAAGCGGGAACGGACAGCACGACCCGGAGGGGCACGCCCAAAAAAAAATCCCTAAACTGAAGTAGTTTAAGGATTTCATTGGTATTTTAAGAGTTTAGATTATTCGTTTACGATAACCCAT
>NZ_JBIPPD010000058.1:0-15702 GCF_044368625.1 Flavobacterium sp.
CATATATATTTGTTAGTCTAAAGAGTAAGAATTCTATATTTATAACGCCTCTAAAGTGGTTTCTGAATGCTTTTATTTTAGCATTGAAAGATTACTCAAAATATTTTATAAAGAGTTCGTGAATGTCATTTTAACCGAAAGCATTTGTACTTCTGTTGTCAAAATTGTTCAAAATGGTTTGATAATGATTGATTATCGTTCGGGATATTCTATTAAAGGTCTTGATTACAGACTGATTTACTTTTTCCTGACATATGGCAACTCTAGCGATACAAATTATTTTGTCGGTTCTAATTTCAAAGATAGTTCTGAGCGCTTGGGTGTGGTTATATGCTTGATGAATATCAGGATATACTAATGTAGCTTCATAATAAAATCAAGAACGAGATGCTATCTTTAACATATGATACGAGAGAGAAAAATTTATAATCCAGGTTTCAAGACAAAAGCTTTTCAATTAAGCAAGGTAAGAGATAAAATCTAAGAATAAGATGGGAAACTTGGGATTTTACCTATCTTAATCTACAAATAGTGAAAAGAATGTGATTAATTTCGTGTATGTAGTTTTCCTGAAAATTTTTTAGCGAACACTAGAGTAAAAATGACTTATGAACTTTAGAAAAAGTTGAAAGATGCAGAACTTGAACTTGATATATAAAAATAGCAATCAGCATCTTTCCAAGTTCGGTCGATGAAATAAAGGGTCATTAATAATTGGGACGACCTATTTACGATTGAAAAATGTGCACGGTTAAAAGTTGTTTCTAGTGGATATTGTTCAATGCAGTTTAAGCAATAGGATAAATACTGAATGACCCTTGCTACAGTGAACAGGCGAAGCAAACAAATCTTGCTGCATGTAGATGGTAATAAGGAACAGAAACATTCAACGAAGATTGATTTTTCATTAGTTCACCAGTTTGAGCAAAGTAATATGGTTTGGTTCTGGTGTTCAATATGCAAATAAGAAATTTGCTAAAACAATTGAATTCTTTGGTATAATAAAAAGTTTATTAGAAAAGTGAACTGTGACTAACGCTTTGGGTGGATGCTTCTTTAAACCATTTAAAACAGAGTTATTCTAAGCTAATAAAACTCTTCACAAAGAGACAAATGAAACCAGAAACCTTCGGATACATCGAAATCTGGTACAACAAAAAAAGACGTTACATATTGCATTATAAAACAATTCGAGAATTGAATAATCATCTAAAATATCGCTTAAAATAAACTAATATTTTATTTGCATTTCCATAATTCCCCACAATTTTAAGTGTTGATCTACAGTTAATTTAATGCTACAAAGGCTAAAAATGAATTTGCAATGTTGATCCTTCTTGTTCTTCAATACGACAATATAGGATAGTTAACATATACCGCTACGAATGCATGACACTTTTTAAAGAATTTCTTTACCAAAACCATTTACGGTTCTCGTTCTAAATCCATTTCAGAGTCACTATTTTTCTTATCTGACACAAATATTTGAGGCTTATTTCGTAATAGTTATCACTCCAAGATTCCCATAATTCGGAACAAGTTGGCGTAGGATTGTAAATACCTATTTTCTAAATTTATTTGAGAAATCTGACTGGTAATCAAACTGTTTTCTCTACTGTTGATTAAGAATATTGAACTTTCGCCAAATGAAAAAAGACGTTCTTCTGACTGCAACATTGTGGAATAATCATTTACTAAGGCATCTGTAATTTCAATTTGATTTTGTAAAGTAGCTATTTCGGTTCTTCCTGCTTTCATTTTGTTGTCCAGTTGCAATCGTTCTAAGTTTAAATCCAGTTGTGAATCTTGTAATTTAAGTTTTGCTAAATTTAACGTTCCACGTTCTTTGCGTAGAAAAATTGGGAAAGTAAAATTGACACCTACTTTATAATCGGACCATCGGTAATTGTCAAAATAAGAGGGTTCTGACAAATAATAGTAACCTACGTCTAGTTTTGGTAAAAGCATATTTGCTTTGAGTTTTCGGTCTAACGTTAAAATGTCAATTTTTCGTTGCAACGATTGGATTTTTGGATGGTTGTCCGTGAGCACTGAATTGTTTTCGATACGATCAAAAGGCAAATCTTGAAAAATGTTGTTTTGTATGGCTTCATCAGGGATAATGTTTTCTTGTAGTTCGACTGGTACATTTTCAATCCATAAAAAAGTAGCAAGATCTAGTTTGGCTTTCATCAATTTTAATTCGGCCTCTTGCAAATTAATTTTTCGATTCTTGATGATAATTCCTGCTTCAATACTGTCAATCGCTGGCTTGTCGCCTTGTTCAATTAAGGTGATGATTCCTTTGTAACGTGTTTCAGCAAAAGTTAAATAATTACGGTACAATTTAAGTTCGTTGTAGGTTTTGAGCCAATCGAAATATACAACAGAAGCATCATATAAAACTTCTACTGCTGCAAGTTTTTGTTCGGCTTGTGACAGTTGCACTTGTAGTTTCCCTTTGCGCAAATCGGTCATTCGTTCATTTATCCACAATCCTTGACCCAATGGCAGTGTTACTCCCACTGAGGTTAAACCACTATTTGGAGTTGTCATTTGCGGATTGACATAAATCCCTTCTGCATTGTCAAAACTCGCTTTTACCTCAATTCCATACCACGTAGGAATTTTAAAACTGCTGTTTAAAAGGCTGTAATATTCGCTCCCCTTGAATTGTTTTTCTTCATAATCTACCTCGATTTTGGGATCGAATGCACCTCGGGCTTTCATTAATTCAGCTTCACCTTCACTGATTAATAAATTGGCTTGCTTGATTCTCGGATGAAATTTTTTTACATATCCCAAAAATTCAGGATAGGTTAGCACTTCAGAAGGTACTTCCTGACTTTGAAGGTTTCCGAAACTAAGGGAAACAAGAAATAACGAAAAATAAAATATGAAATTATTTTTTAGCAGTCGCATCATTGCCTGTTTTAGATTCATAATAATTAGGGGGAAATCCATTTAGAACCCGCCAAATTTCAAAGCCAATAGGAACTGTTTCCAGTAAAGCTATAGTTTGAGCACCAGCACCGATACTCAATTGTTTAGGCCATTTTGCTTCATTAGGATCTGGTGCAATCAAAATTCGGTACTTTCCATTTGGACTGATAAAGTTTTCGATAGCGACCACTCTTCCACCAAAAGTTCCGTAGGACATATCAGGCCAGCCGCTAAAAACGATAGTGGGCCAACCGTCAAACCATATTCGAACCCGTTCTCCACGTTTTAAGAGTGGTAAATCGATTGGATTTACAAAAGTTTCTACTGCAATTTCATAATTTGCAGGCATTATACTAACTACAGGAGTTCCTTCTTTTATCATTTCACCAAGTCCTGATTGAAGTGCACGGTTCACAAATCCATCTTGAGGCGCCTTGATATAATACATTCCGTTTCGAATACTGTAATTGGCATACTGATTTTGTAATTTATTTACTTGTGCTTCTGTATCAAATTGATTGCTCAAGGCGGTAAACTTATCGCTGTCTGCCTTAGAGATTTTCTCGCTATACTCCGCGTTCAAACGACTTATTTCCATTCGGGTATTCAAAATTTCGTTTTGAGAAGTCAATAATTTGTTTTCTTGCGTAATAATTTTTGCTTGAACTTCTTGCAGTTTCAAGCGTTTTTCTTCGACATCAGTTAAAGGTTTTAAACCTTCCTTTTCCAATTGGGTGGAACGATTAAATTGGGTAGTTGCTATCCTGAGTTGTGTTTTGACCGCTTCTAAGTCAATACTATCGCTTTTAATTTTCAGAATTCCTTGCTTAATTTTATTCTGTGCTTGTTGCAATTTTAGCATTTTTTCTTTCGAAAGCTCTGACATTTGTTTCTCTAATGCGCTTACTTTTCCGTCGTATGAATCAAAAGATAGTTTTTTAGCATCGACTTGGTTTTTTGTATTGGCAACCAAATTGGGATCTAAATAATCTTCTTTTACTTCTGAAATGAATAAAATAGTATCGCCTTTTTTTACAAAATCACCTTCTTGTACGTACCATTTTTCAATTCTACCTGCTATTCCGGTGTGAATAGTTTGCGGTCTTTGATTGGGTTTTAATGTGGTAACAGATCCTGTTCCTGAAATATTTTGTGTCCAAGGCAGAAACAAAAAGAGTACCGCAAAGATGCAACTGCCTAAAATCACTTTATTCAAGATTTTGTAGTGAGGCCGATTGTTCAAATCCTTCACCGTTTTATAGGTGCCAAGTGATTCGAGTTTTTCAGTGTAATTTTCGGTTATATTAAGCATGATTTATTTTTTTATCGTTGATAATTCGACCATTATCCATAACAATTGAACGAGTTGCTTTCTCTTGCCAGTACGGATTATTCGATGTAACTACAACCGTCCATTTGTGTTCAGGCTTGCAAATAAAATCGATAATCTGTCTCGCTGTGTCGTCGTCCATTTTTTCTGTAGGATCTTCATAAAAAATAACCTTTGGTTTTTTAACAATGCTCCTTGCTATCAAAATTTTCTGGGCATTAGAGGAGGAGAGTTGTTTTCCTTCCTGCAAAAGTTCGGTGTCCAAACCATTGGGTAATGTTCTAAAAAAAGACGTCAGTTGAGTAGCTTCCAGCGACCATTTAATATCTTCATCACTTACATTGGGATCGTTGAATGTAATGTTTTCGATAAGTGTTCCTTCAAAAGGTGTTTCTCCCGCTGTAATAGAAGCGATTTGGGAACGGTATTGCGTAATGTTTATTTTTCGAAAAGTATCATCGTTTACAAAAAATGCGCCGGAAGTAGGCGTTAAAATTCCCGATAATATTCGAATCAATGTGGTTTTTCCAGAGCCATTTCTGCCGCTCAAAATAATTTTTTCACCAGGTGTAATATGTAGCGAAATTCCCTTTAGCAGGTCGTCACTACTATTTGGAAAACGAAAACTTACATTTTCTAATTCTAAATTGATGGCTGTATAGCAGCTGCTGTAAGGCTTAGTGTTATCGGCTTCAAATTCCATATCTGCTACTTGTCCGATTTTTTCTAACGAGGTCAATACATCGTAAAAAGTTTCAAGTCCCAAAATAATTTTTTCGACTGAATTGATTACCAATAAAATAACAATTTCAGATGCCACGAACTGTCCAATATTCATTTGTTGCGAAATAACCAAGTAGCCACCCAACAGTAATAATCCAGCCGTAATTAATATTTTAAAGAATACCAATTGGCCAAACTGCCGTTTGATAACAGCAAAATGACTTTCACGGTTAACTAGGTATTTTGATATAATTGAATCGTTTTTATTCATTGCATACGCAAAATTGGTTTCATTTCTAAAACTCGATCGGTTCCGAGCAATTTCTTGAAGCCAGTCGGCGACTTGATACTTATACTTGGACTCTTTCAAACTGGTTTTAATTCCAGGTTGGTACGAAAATTTAAATATAAAATACAACAAGCCTACCAATAAAATACCAAAAACGATAAAAAACGGATGGTAAAGTGATAGTAAAATAATTCCAAAACCAATTTGCAGTAATGCAGCCGAAAAATCCATTAATATTTTCGAACTTCCTTTTTGAATGGTTATAGTATCAAAAAAGCGGTTGGCAAGTTCCGGAGGATAGACATTCGGATACAAATCGTCAAACTTGATTTTAGGTAATTTATACGCAAACTCGAAAGACGAACGAACAAATATTTTTTGTTGTAAGTTTTCGGTAATTCGAAGTTGCATAAAAGCCAAAAAACCAACAAGAGCAACACCTAAAACTACAAAAACCACCAAAACGATCCAGGAAACGCTTACACGTCCACTTTGGATAAAATTGATGATGGCTTGAACGCCAAGCGGTAATGATAAACTGACTAACCCCGCAAAAATGGCATAAAAAAATATTTGATAAATATCTTTTCGATCCATTTTTAATAATTTGAAAAATCGTGTGGAGGGATTCATATGCTGCTATTTATTAATCGTTGTGTCAAATCTATATAATAATCAGTAGGACTTACAAGTTCATTACAATTGGTTATGGAATGCAGATGTAAACTCAAAAAATGTTGGTGTAAAGAGCCTTCCACCATGTCCGAAACAAAACTTTTTGCATAAGGATAATCGGGTACTAATGGAGCAAGCATCGAGATAATCCGATAAATGATTCTATTATATACCGTAAAAAAACTTTCTCGAATTTCATCGTCTATTTGTTTCGTCAAAAATGTTTTGGTAAATTCCGTAATGATAATTCGGTTTAAAACGGATTCGTTTATATGTAGGGTAGTGGCATCATCTTCCACCTTTTCTGTTACTACGGTTATCGCCTTCATCAACTGTTGCTTTGGATCTGCAATATTGCTGGTCGAAAAAACCAATTTATATTCGATCCAACTCCAGTACCACGACGATAAGTATATCAGGAGTTTGTGTTTGTTATCGAAATAGCGGTATATAGAACTTTCGTTAGAACCAATTCGTTCCCCTAATTTTTTAAATGTAAAATGGTCAAAACCCAATTCATCAATTAAGTAGATGCTTTCTGTTAGAATTTTACGCCCCAACTCAGTAGTTTCGGGATCCTTTATATAAATAGCTGGATTAACCTGAATTTTAATATTAGCGAGTAATCGATCCATATTTAATATTTGTTGGCGCAAATATAATAGTAATACTTTCGTTTAATGTTTATTTACTATTATTTAACAGTTTTTTCACTAATAGTTATCGTACCAAGCAAATTTTTCTTCGATAATTCGGGCTTTATTCTCCTCTAAATAGGTAAGATAGGCCATTGTTACTGGCGAATGTTTCTTGTTTTTTAACCAAATTAAACTCCACATTGTTTTGATGGGCAAATTTTTTATGGGAATAATATGAAGGTCTTTATTCAAAAGTTCGTTTTTTAATCCGATAAGGGGCAAAATAGAACTTCCCATACCTGCAATAATGGCTTGTTTAACGGCTTCGTTACTTGTCAATTGCAGTCTTTTAGAAAATTTAATATCGTTTCTAAAAATAAATTCTTCCATAGTTTGCCGCGTTCCCGAGCCTTCTTCTCTAAAAAGTAACGTTAGTTTTTGGAATATTTCGCTAAGGTTGTCATCTTTTGCATAGTCAATTGGGTTGTTATTAATGAGATACAATTTGTTGGGTAGTAAATCCATTTGTTGGAGTTCTAATTTTTGAGGAATAATCGAAACCAGTGAGAAATCTACTTCGTTTTGTTCTAAATTTTGGATTACTGTTCTTTTATTGGTAACATCCAAAATCAGTTCGACATCTGGATGCAACTTTAGAAAATCGTTAAGAAAAAACGGAAGCACATATTTTGCGGTCGAAACTACGCTTATTTTTAACTTCCCTGTTAATTTATTTTTAAAAACAGCTGTTTTAAAATTTATTGCATGCACTTGTTCTAAAATACTTTCGGCCGCTACGGCAATTTCTTTTCCAAAGTCAGTAATATAAATTTTTCGTCCCATCACTTCAGTGAGAGGAATATCAAACTGCGATTGAAAATTTCTTAATTGTATGGAAACAGCCGGTTGGGTAAGATGCAATAGTTCTGCCGCTTTAGTTACACTTCCCGTTTGTGCAATTCTCAAAAAAATTTCCAGTTGGCTTAGGGTGTAATTCATAAAAATATTTAATAGATAGTATATCAAATATAAATAAAAATTTATTAATATCAGTTATTAGATTTGCCGCACAAATTAAATATTTATTCTAATGAGAAAAATCACTATTGCAAAAGGAGACGGCATTGGTCCAGAAATTATGGATGCTACTTTAAAAATTTTGAAAGCAGCAGGAGCTCAAATTGAAACAGAAGAAATCGAAGTAGGGGAGAAAGTATATCTTTCGGGAAATACCGCTGGAATTTCTAAAGAGTCTTGGGAGGTTATCAGAAGAAATAAAATATTTTTGAAAGCCCCAATTACAACTCCTCAAGGCGGGGGTTACAAAAGTTTGAACGTAACTACGCGAAAATTTTTAGGGTTGTATGCCAATATTCGGCCATGTATGAGTTTGTATCCTTTTGTGCCTACCAAACATCCCGTAATGGATATCGTAATTATCCGTGAAAACGAAGAAGATTTATATGCAGGAATCGAACACCAGCAAACGGATGAAGTAGTACAGTGTTTAAAATTAATCAGTCGTCCGGGTTGTGAGAAAATCGTTCGATACGCTTTTGAATATGCCAAACAATACGGTCGAAAAAAAGTGACTTGCTTTACAAAAGACAATATTATGAAACAAACAGACGGACTGTTTCATAAAGTTTTTGATGAAATTGCCGCCGAATATCCTGAAATTATAAACGAACATTGGATTGTAGATATTGGAGCTGCAAAATTGGCCGACACCCCAGAAATGTTTGATGTGATTGTAATGCCGAATTTGTACGGAGATATTTTATCCGATGTTGCCGCACAAATTGCAGGTTCTGTGGGTCTTGCAGGTTCTGCCAATATTGGTGAAGAATGTGCGATGTTTGAAGCCATTCACGGCTCGGCACCAAGGATGGTTAAAGATTCAGCCAATCCGTCTGGATTATTAGAAGGTGCAGTCATGATGCTCAATCATATTGGGCAAACAGAAGTTGCCGAAAAAATCCACAATGCTTGGCTAAAAACTATTGAAAGCGGCATTCATACTAAAGATTTATATCGAGAAGGTTCAAGTATAAAGCGTGTAGGAACAGCCGAATTTGCCGAAGCTGTAATTGCAAACTTGGGTCAACTCCCGGAAACCTTAAAGCAAGTAAATTACGAAAAAAATAGGAGTATCCAACTGCCAAAATACCAACGGGCTGCACCCGCTCAAAAAACACTTGTGGGTGTCGATTTATTTCTTGATTATAAAGGTTTGAATGCAAACGAGTTGGCAGACGATGTAAAGAAATTAGAAAAAAACAGCATCATTTTAACCATGATTACCAATCGCGGAATTAAGGTATGGCCGGAAGGCTTTGAAGAAACTTTTTGTACCGATCATTGGCGTTGTCGTTTTAAAACCAGCAACGGAAGCCCATTTTCAAATCAAGCAATTTTGGATTTGATGCAAAGAGCCATAGATACTGGCTTTGAGGTGATAAAAACCGAAAACTTGTACCAGTTTGCTGGTAAAGATGCTTATTCACTTGGTCAAGGACAATAAATGGAATCAAAAAGCAGGCTTTCATTACAGTTGAAAGTCTGCTTTAATAAATATATTAAATAATTATGGAAAAATTTAAACTAATTGATGGTTCGTTTTCAGTAAAAGAAACCAAGGAAATAATCACAAATTTACTAGAGTTTAAAATTCAATACCACGGCAAGCAAAATTTCAGTAATGAAATCCGTCGTGGCGAACAAGACGATCGCTCATTAACCCGGATGGAAAATTTGAGAGTGACAAAAGACGAGTTTTTAACTTATTTGGAAAGCCTTTCAGAAGCAGATACGCTTTCTATATTTGCGGAAATTCAGATTAAAAAATGAAATTATTTGAGAATAGAAACCTCTTGATTGTCACAAAACATGGTAAAGAAGCTGTTTTGCAACCTGTACTCGAAAGTAATTTAAAGGTAAAATGTTATGTAAATACGCTGCTAGATACCGATACTTTTGGTACATTCTCAGGTGAAATTGACCGAAAAGACGACGCCTTGACTACTCTGAAAAAAAAGTGTCTTGCGTCAATGTTGTTTTACAATGCCGACTTAGCTGTGGCCAGTGAGGGTTCTTTCGGACCACATCCTTCGGCTTTTTTTGCGTCAGCAGACGATGAATTGGTAATTTTAATCGACGTAAAAAACAAGCTTGAAATTATAGGAAGAAAGGTTTCGTTTGAAACTAATTTTGCTTCTTTGGAATGTTCCGATTTAGATTCTTTCATGAAATTTTTAAAACAAGTAAAGTTTCCTTCACACAAAGTTATTTTAAAAACTCCGGCAGAAAATGATGTAGAAGTCCACAAAGACATCGCAACTTTTGAAGAAGCGATTGCTGTTTTTGAACTTCTTGTCAAAAAGTTTGGAAAAGTATATGCGGAAACGGACATGAGAGCTATGAATAATCCTTCTCGAATGTATATTATTGAACAAGCTGCCGAAAATTTAGTTGAAAAAATTACTTCGTTGTGTCCAGAATGTAAGATGCCTGGTTTTTCAGTGTCGTCAGCGATACCTGGTTTGCAATGCAGCAGCTGTCACTTGCCTACGAAGTCTACTTTGTATCATTTGATATTATGTTCAAAATGCCAGTATTCCGAACAAAATTATTTTCCAAGTGGAGCTTCTTTTGAAGACCCGATGTATTGTGACAATTGCAATCCTTAAAAAATGACACTAATAAATTCAGATATCAATACGGCAAAGACTATTTTGGAAGCCAATGACCTAGTTGCGATTCCTACCGAAACTGTCTATGGATTGGCCGCCAATGCATCAAATGAAGAAGCGGTAAAAAAGATATTTATCCTAAAAAAACGTCCCGAATACAACCCATTAATTGTACACATTGGGGCGATAACTGATTTGGAAAAAGTAGCGTTTAATATTCCAACAGTTGCTTATAAATTAGCCAAGGCTTTTTGGCCTGGACCGCTAACCCTTTTATTAGAAAAAAAGGATATCATTCCCGATATTGTAACGGCTGGAAGTAAAAAAGTAGCGGTAAGAATGCCTAATCACCCCTTGACTCTAGAGCTTCTTAGGCAGCTTTCCTTTCCGTTAGCAGCTCCAAGTGCCAATCCGTTTATGTCCATAAGTCCTACAAAACCCGAACATGTCAAGTCATATTTTGACGGCTATTTAAAATTTATTTTGGATGGCGGGAGTTGCATTAACGGTATTGAATCCACTATAATTGGATTTAAAAATGACAAAGCCATTTTATATCGGGAAGGAAGTTGTGCTGTTTCTGAAATTGAAAAAATTACGGGGAAACTGCATTTTGTACCATCAGTATCCGCTCAACCGCAAGCGCCTGGAATGTTAAAAAAACACTATGCTCCGAAAACACCATTAGTAGTTACCTCAAACCACAGGAATTTACTTCTACAAAACAGCGGCAAAAAAGTAGGTGTTTTAACTTTTGCGAAGATCAAAGAAAATACAGAAAATGAAATATACAAATCGCTTACGCAAAATGAATCTCTCACAGAAGCAGCTGCAAGTCTTTATGCCACCCTCATTGAACTTGATGCTCTCGGTCTGGAACTCATCATTGCCGAATATGTTCCCAACAAGGGTATCGGAAAAGCCATTAATGATCGTTTAAGACGTGCTTCGTTTTTGTAAGGCTTACAATAAATCTACAATTCGCTCCAATGCCATTCCTCGTGAACCTTTGATTAAGATGCATTTATTTTCAAACTTTGTATTCAATAATGCATGCTGTAAATCTTCAAAAGTGGCGAAGAAATGAAAATGGTTAAGTTCTTTTTTTACATAAAAAAAATCCAATCCTACGAAGTAAAAAGTTATATCGGTGTTGTTTTCAACCGTCTTTACTAGGGCTTCATGTTCTTGTAAACTTTCGGTACCAAGTTCAAACATGTCTCCCAAAAATGCTATTTTATTGTTTTCGGGAAGTTGAGTAAAGTTTTGCAAAGCCACGGCCATACTACTTGGATTTGCATTATATGCATCAAGAATCAGTTGGTTTGAACCTTTTTGGCTCAATTGCGATCGATTATTGGTGGGGGAATAATTCTCTATGGCATTTTTAATCAAATCGGCGGTAACTTCAAAATATTGGCCTATGGTAATTGCAGCAATAATATTGTTTGCGTTGTAACTTCCCACTAATTGTGACTGAACTTCTACGTTGTTGTACGTTACGGAAACAAAAGGATCTGCATAAATTTCAGTTATGTATACGTTAGCATTTTTGTCCTTTGTAGAAAAAGAATAGTAAGAAATGGAGGTGCTGTGTTGTACTTGAAGTGCATCGTCTAAGTTAACAAACACTTTTTTATGATGGTCTTTTAGAAAATGATACATTTCACTTTTACCTTTTATCACTCCTTCAAATCCGCCAAAACCCTCTAAATGTGCTTTGCCAAAATTAGTGATGTATCCGAAATCGGGTTGAGCTAATCGACACAAAAATTCAATCTCTTTTTGATGGTTGGCACCCATTTCCACAATACCGATTTCCGTGGATTGATCAAATGATAGTAAGGTGAGAGGTACACCAATGTGGTTATTCAGGTTTCCAATTGTAGCCATTACCTTGAATTTTTGCGATAAAACAGCGTGAATTAATTCTTTGGTGGTGGTTTTTCCATTACTTCCTGTCAATGCGATGATCGGCAATTTTAAATAATTTCGGTGAAACTGAGCTAACTCTTGTAAAGTGGTTAAACTGTCATTTACTAAAATGGTTCGATGGTCAATAAAATAACTAGAATTATCGATAACTACATACAAAGCTCCCTTATCGAGTGCTTCTGCTGCGAAAGTATTGGCATCAAAGCGCTCTCCTTTTAATGCAACGAATAAACAATTTGCTGTAATTTTTCGGGTATCAATTGCAACAGAATTGCATTTTAAAAATAACTCGTGTAAAGTATTTATTTCCATGATGTGAACTTAGTAAAAACTATAAAAGCCCTAATTAAAGGGCTTTTATATCTATTGTAAAAAAAAATTAAATTTTAGTTTCGGGCACTTTTCTTAGTCGATTTTGGGCCAACACTTGACATTGCACAACGGAAACCGATATAATCAGTAGCCATATCTTGTGGGAAATATCTTCTCTGTGCAGGATCTAACCAATAAGCTCTATCTCTCCAAGATCCTCCTTTATAAACCCGAACATTGTTATTAATTAACGTTGTTCTCTTGTTTGAAGTATCATATTTTCTAACCATATTGTCCAAGCTATCTACCGATACGTTGTGCACAGGTGAATCGTACATCCTCTTTTTGTTTTTTGCCGGATCAGCATCTGCATCTTCTTCAGAACCAAAATCAAAATAACGTGTAGATTGTTTATCTCCGTCTCTATAATCTCTGTTATCGCTAGTAGAGAAATTTTGACGTAAATAGGTTTCTTTTTCATCAATTGGCACTTGAGCAATTTGACCGGGTAAATTTCGAGCTACAATTCTACCATTCGCTAAAGTATCGTAGGCAATATTGTCAGAAGTAACCAATTCCACTGTTCCGTCTTCTCCAATTTTGTTTTTCGTGTAGATATTTCCTCTGTAGTAGTTGAAGTCATTTCCTTCATCATCCACCATAGGACGGTAAACATCGGCAACCCATTCAGAAACATTTCCAGCCATATCATACAATCCAAAATCGTTTGGCGGATATGATTTGACTACATTGGTAATATCAGCACCATCATCTGACCATCCTGCAATTCCACCATAATCTCCTTTACCTTGTTTGAAGTTGGCCAATTGATCTCCTTTAACTTTTCGCTTTCCACTTCTGGTGTATGAGCCTCTCCAAGGATATTTCTTTTGTCCTTTATACAAGTTGTATTCTCTGTTACCTACATCTGAAGCTGCAGCATATTCCCATTCCGCTTCAGTAGGAAGTCGGTATTCTGGGTTAATTAATCCAGAGCTTCTTGTTGCATAAACATTAGTGGCTTCTTTTGGTTCACCAGCAGAATTTTTACCTGCTTTTGCTTTTCCGTTTTTGCCTTTAAGGACAATTTCTTCGTTTCCACCAAAAGCTTTTGAAGGGGTGTTAATATAGGTTTCGGTACTAAAATTGTTTTCAGCAGTTACATCATTGATTTTTGCATCTCTCTTCAAGTAACCGGCTTTTTCCAAAGTAGCTTCGTTTACACGTTCGGTTCTCCATTTTGCAAATTCACTTGCTTGAATCCAGTTTACACCTACTACCGGATAGTATGCATATGCAGGATGTCTCAAGTAATTATTGGTATACGTTTCTGCATATCCCAAACGGTTTCTCCATACTAGTGTATCAGGAAGTACACCGTCGTAAATGTTTTTATAATTTTCATCTGTTGGAGGGAAAACTGTTTTTGTCCAGAATAAATATTCGGCATACATAGCATTTGTTACCTCAGTTTCATCCATATAGAATGATTGTACGTGTTGTTGTGATGGCGTATTGTTCCAATCGTGCATCACATCATCTTGAACTTTACCCATTGTAAATGTCCCACCTTCTACCAATACGAGACCTGGAGCAGCTTGTTGCTTCTTGTAATTCGTATTGTATTGGAAACCCCCTTTTTTATCGTTGATTTTCCAACCTGTAGCTGATGAGGCATTTTTCGAGCTGGAATTCTTGCTACAGCTAGAGAAACCAACCACTACCGCTAATGATAACATCAGCTTAACCGTCATAATTTTGTTTACTTTCATACTTTGAGTAGGTAATAAATTTCGTGGCGCAATATAATAATTAAGGTTTAAATTGCAACAACTTTTTATAAATAATAACAAAAAACCAAATAAATGTTTTCCATTCAGAATTAGAACGTAAAATTAATTGAAATATTATTCATTTGAACAATCTAAATCATTTAATTTTACGATTTTGTAATAATTTTGTACTAGTAGCGTTTTTAAAACAATGAAAAAAATAATTTTTATACTCTTGTTCGGTTCTTGTCTTGCCACTGCTCAAGTGAGCGGTTCTTTTGTTATTGATTGGAAAGATAATTTAAGTTATTCTATAGGAGATGCAAAGTTTAATGTACCCCAATTTAATTATGAAAATTTCTCGTTTGACGAGGTAAATAAATCGTTGGAGTTTCGTCTTAATGTTCCTATATCTAATAGTATAAATCCTAATTCATTACGGATTTCAAATGTTGTTTATGAAACGATAACCCAACTTGGCGATTTATCCATCAGTAGTATTCCAACATCAATTTCTGAGAGAGCAATTCCTGTTAAAGCTCGGAACGACCAGTTTGTTCACATTTTTTTTGCTCCTATTATTAAGTCTAAATCCGGCTTTCAAAGAGTTAAATCATTTGATTACAGTTTGGAACGTGGTGCTTCAAATGAGTTTTCTGCTCGAGGTGGTTTTGATGAAGTGGCTAATTCTGTTTTATCCACTGGAGATTGGTACCGCTTTTACGTTGAGAAATCAGGTGTTTATAGATTGTCGAAATCTTTTTTGCAACAATTGGGGTTAAACCTCAATAATGTAAATCCGCAAAGCATTAAGATTTATGGAAACGGGGGTCGGATGATACCACTCAGTAATGCCGTTGATTATCCATCCGATTTGGAAGAAAATGCAATTCAAATTGTGGGTGGGGAAGATGGTAGTTTCGACAATAACGATTTCATCTTGTTTTATGCCGAGGGTCTTGATAATTTTAGTCAAGAAAATTTCACACATTTAAATCTATACGATACCAAATCCTATTATTATATCACTACTCAAGGAGCTAACGGAAAACGAATCGCTACAATGCCAACGATTACGGCACCTGCCACCGCAATTACAACGTATGACTCCTATAGTTTTCACGAAAGGGATTTAGTAAATATTGCACGTTTAGGTCGAAGATGGTTTGGCGATGATTTTAGTTTTAATAACGAACAAACGTTCGATTTCAGTTTGCCAAATTTTACAACTGATGCTCCCTTAAACGTTCGTGTAGTTGCAGCAGCAAATTCGCTCAATAGTTCCGTTTTGAATGTAAAAGTGAACGGTACAGATGCAGGTAATTTAGCATTTGCCGGTATTGGAGCTGCCGCAGGAGTTGGTTTTGTAGAGAATTCAAGTGTTTTTTCGGTT
>NZ_JBIPPD010000059.1:0-15602 GCF_044368625.1 Flavobacterium sp.
TTTAAAATGCGCAATACAATTGGCTTCACTACTAAATTCGACTCCAAAACTAAAAATATTCATACCCAATAATTTATCTATCAAACAAATATACAAAAATATGAGCAATTACGGATATACATTAAAACTTTTAATATTTCTCCAATCGGTGTGGCTTATTTAATTTAAATTTCTCTAACTGTATTTACAATTGTGCCGATTCCTTCCACATAGCATTCCATTACATCGCCGTCTTTCATCCATTCTTGCGGATTTCTCCCAGCACCAACTCCGGCGGGAGTTCCCGTAGCGATGATGTCACCGGCTTCTAATGTGAAAACCGTACTTAGATCTTCAATAAGTGCATTTATATTGAAAAGTAACAATTTTGTATTTGAATTTTGCTTTTCAACTCCGTTCAATTTCAAAGATAAATTCAAGTTGTGCGGATGCTCAATTTCGTCTTTGGTAACTAAATACGGTCCCATTGGAGCAAAAGTATCTTGACCTTTCGAAACAATCCATTGTCCCTCACGACGGCAATCTCTGGCTGAAATATCGTTGATGATGGTATATCCAAAAACATACTCTAAAGCATTTTCGGGGGCTACGTATTTTCCTCTTTTAGAAATCACCACGGCCAATTCCACTTCGTAATCCAATTGTTGCGTCAATTTGGGATTCAAAAGAACAGCTGTATTTGGACCCGTAACTGTTGTGGGTGGTTTTGAAAAAATAATTGGTTTTTGAGGTAATTTTCCAGTCGTGTCAAGTGTTCGCGCACTTTCAGCCACATGTTCGGTATAATTCAATCCAATACCGATGATGTTTTTACGGGGTTTTTGGATAGGAGCGAGGAGGGTAATTTCGTCCATGGAATAGGAAACTTCTGCTAAATCACTTGTGGATGTATCATCGAGTAAATCGTTGATTTCAGCGATGATTTCGAATCCCATATCGATCAGTTCCAACATATCATTTGGTAGCGGAAAATTAGATATTTCTCCAAAATCTTCCATATCGACAATTGTGTTGTTATGTAAAAATCCCAATCTTGGTTCCGATGTTGCTGTTTTGTAGGTAAGTAATTTCATTTTAAGTTGTTTGTTTTTTTGTTGTCAATTTTTTGTAAGCAGCAAATAGTACGATTATACTCCAGAAAACAATCGTAACATAACCTACTATTACTTTGTATTCTTCTTCTTTTTGGGTTAAATAATATCCCAAGTAAATGAAACCTACTGCTAATATGATTCCGAATAATGGTTTTGTGTTTTTCATTTTATAAAGATTTTTATATACTTAAAATATTTTAAAGTTCATAAACCCGTACTCGTTAAAACGCTGATAGGATTTAAAGCTTCACTATTTGGTGTCCGTTATTCTCCGTGTATATTTTGTCTTGAAATAAGCCTAATTTTTCAATTACGGGCAAATCGTTAAACGAAAACAAACATGCATCTTCTGTTTCGGAATTATTATGGTGTTCGTGCCAAGCCCATGAAGGGACACAGAAAATATCGCGTTCTTTCCAGTTAAAACGTACTCCATTAATGATGGAATAGCCCGAACCTTTGGCACATTGGTACACAAAAGAGCCCGTATGTTTGTGTGCTTTTCCTTTAAAACCAATGGGCAATAATTGCATCGAAGCTCCCATAGTTTGCATTACATGACCGCCAGTCAAAGGGTTTGAATAGTGCATCAAAATTCCATCAAAAGGAGAAAATTCCTTTATTTTTGAAGTTTCAACCAAAGCAGGATAAACCGATTTCCAAGCATATTTAAACAAAGGAGAATAGGGTTTGTTCCATTTTTGATCTGAAGGTAATAGTCCAGCTGAACCTCCATAAGTAATTGGGGAGTAGTTTATTGGGTTTTCTAAAGGTTGTTTGCCATCGAACACAGCGTAATCATTTGCTTCCAAAGCATTGACCAACGGAATATCCAATCCATCTTGCCAAATGCAGGTTTTTCCATTTTCAGCCACACCGTGTTCGTGCCAAGTAGAATTGGGTGTAATGACAAAATCATTGACTTCAAATGTAATTTTGTTTCCGTCCACAACCGTATATCCGCCTTCGCCTTCCATTATAAAACGCAAAGCGGATGCTTTATGTTTGTGAGCGGAAGTACTTTCTCCAGGTCGTGTAACTTGAATGCCGGTGTACAACCAACCTACGGCTGCCGACACGTCTTTTCGTTTGTCGTTGACCAAATAAACCACGCGTCGTCCTGCTTGTTCGGGCGTTACCAATTCGGAAGATTGCAGTACCAAATCCCGAAGTTTGTCGTATTGCCATAACATTGGTACCGATGAACTTCTTGGTTCCCATGGTTCGATATCGTTGGCAACCGTCCACAAAGCACCCGCGCCAAGGGTTTCAAGTTCTTTGTAATAGGCTTGTAATTCAGGTGAATCCTGAACTCGAGCTCTTCCTATTTGATTGTCTGAATGATTTTCGTTCATTGTTTCAATTTTTGTAAAATCTTAATATTTTTAACTTAATACTATCTTTTATTAAACTCCTCATGACTATTTACAAATGTAATCTTCCTTGTTGGTGCAATATTCACTCGTAAATCAAAAATATCAAAACGGTTATAATGACCAAGAATATCATGCATTTGTTTCGGCTGAATACATTTCTCGAGATCAATATCAGCATATACAATACCTTCGTCGTCAATCAAGGCTTTGCCTATAACGGCTCCATTCGGACCAATAAATCCTGAAAACGCCGAATTTTTTCTTGTCAATAATTCATCCACATTGGGTACGTCCTCGCGCAAAGCATCTTTAATTTCTTGAGAGATTGTTGAACATGAAACAATTGTAAATAATTTTCCTTCAAAAGAATGTGCAGCTGCACGAATCTTGATTGCCTCGGCCATATCATAATCGGGTGGTGCCACTGGAAGCGAAATATAATTGGCAATATGCACCAATTCGCCTTGCGAAAGTAATGTAAATCGTGCCAAGGTATTCGTGTTTTCGCCACAAGCCAGCGTTCCAAGTGGTCCCACTTGAGTATCATACACTTTTAGGGAAGAGCCATCGCCTGAACTCCACGTTAACTTTTCGGCCCAAGTAGGAACCAGCTTTCGGTGTTTTCCAATTAGAGTTCCGTTGTTATCAATAATTAAATTGGTGTTGTAAATTTCGCCATAACTGTTTCCACGTTCGTTGATACCAATTACGATATGGCAATTGTACTTTTTTGCTGCTTCATAAAGTGGTTGCATACTTTCTTCGTCTACTTTTACGGAACATTTGTAAAGTCGTTCGTACCATTTACTTCCCTGTACGGGCGTCATAATCCAGTTCCAATAGGGATAACCGGCTACAAAAACTTCAGGAAAAGCAATTAGTGTTGCTCCATTTTCCGATGCTTCTTTTACAAAAGCGATGGCTTTGGCAACTGTTGCTTCTACATTCATAAAAACGGGTGACGTTTGAACTGTGGCGGCTTTAAATTTTTTAAATTCCATTATTGATTACAATTTAATTTATAGGCTTCAATTAGTTTAAGAAACGGTTGCGCTTCTTTTTTTAACTCAAGAACATCAATCTGATTAAATTTTTCGGTTTTACTTAATTTGGATTTCTGTATTAATTTTATTTGAGTATCATAATCTTCGTGGTCATCCATAAAAGAGACATAATCCCATCTTTTATCCTTAACTATTTTGTTAAGAAAATCCGGACAATCTTGAAAGATGTATTGCAATACTTTTGCTACATATTTGTCGTCTAATTTTGGTTTTGATAATCTAAGTTGATTTAAATCATAGATTTCAAAAGCGATATTTTGTTTTTCGTTACTTAAATAGGTTATAGTAATATACTTTTTTCTTTTTACAGTTATAAAATCATCGGTTTTTTTGTTGTATTTTTTATATTCTCTGTAAATATTTTTTTGATACAGACTGATAACATCTTCTTTACTGACTGGTAACCATGCTTTTTTTGAAGAAGCTTGAATGGTGCCATCCTCTAAAATTTTTTTAACATGCATAAGTTTGTAGGTTTTTACATAGTTATATTCGTAATAAACCTTGATTTGTTGAATGTTTTTTTGTGTCATGTTTATTGGTCGGTCGGAAATGGAGGTTTTAAATTCAAAATCGTTGTCGTCTAAATTTAAAACTCTCTCTAAAGAGTGACCTATTGCATCCTCAAAGTCGGAGGTAAAAGGTTCTAGGAAAAAAGCTATAAATCCATGCTCTACCTTTCCGTCATTGAATGTTATTTCGCATTTATTAAAAGCGCTTGGTTTTTCTAAGTCATTAATTTGAGCGTAAAGTGATCCATTCAATAGGATTAAAAACAGCAGTATTTTAATTATATTTTTCACGGTTTTGATATGTATTTTGAGATTTTCTCTTTCATATCTTCATTAAATGGTTCGGCTTTGATGTTGTTTCTATCTTGTTGAATTGCCACATTTACTAAGGTTACTTCTCCTTCTAGGCAGGTTTGACCATATTCGTCCAGAAAATTAAATCCACAATTGATTGAGGAACCTCCTAAATGCTTTACCCAAAGAGATTTGGTCAGGATTTCTCCTAAACGTGCTGCTTTTTTGAATTGTACTTTTAAATCAACTGTTGGGATACCGTTGGTTTCGTGGATTTTAGAAAAGGGTCGGTCAAGGGCTTCTTCAAACCAGTCTTCGACCAAGTCGTTCAGCATTTCTAGAAATCGGGGATAGAACACAATTCCGGCATAATCGACATGCTTGAAACGGATTTTTTCTTGTTTTGTAAAAGGTTGGTTCATATTTTTATAATCAATTGGTTTTGAGGTTAAAAACGACTTTTAGATTTGTCACAGTCGATTCTGATGGTTTAGCCCGGATAGAAGTGGAAATCCTTTGTTTTTTTTCTTTAAAAAAACAAAGATTGCAATGAATAGCCGGAAATAGCTTCTGAAAAATCGCAAAAAGTAGTTTTAATCTTCATTTGTAATTTATTTAATTTTTCAGCTTAAATCGCTGAATTTTTCCTGTTTCTGTTTTTGGAAGTTGATCCACAAAGTGAATAATCCGTGGATATTTGTACGGTGCGGCAACTTGTTTGAACCAGTTTTGTATTTCTGTTGCGAAGTTTTCCGAAGGCTTTTCGGTCTCTTTTAAAACAATATAGGCACATACGAGCATGCCGCGATCTTCATTGGGCACTCCAACCACAGCACACTCTAAAATGGCATCGTGAGTCAATAAAACACTTTCAACCTCAATTGCAGCAATATTGTACCCCGAAGAAATAATCATATCGTCGCCTCGGGCAATAAACCAAAAGTAGCCGTCTTCGTCTTTTTTAAAAATATCGCCAGTGATGTTCCATTTATTTTCTACATATTCCTGTTGTTTATCGTTGGCATTCAGATATTTACAACCTGTAATTCCACGAACCGCCAATCGGCCAAGTTCATTTATCGCAACTTCGTTTCCGTTTTTATCAACAATTTTTGCCTCGTAACCACGAATAGGCAAACCTGTGGCGCCTTTTCGCATATTTTGTTCATTCGAGGAAATAAAGATATGCAGAATTTCGGTAGAACCAATGCCATCTATGATTTTCAATCCCGTTAAATTGTACCAATCTTCCCAAACTTTTACGGGTAAAGTTTCGCCTGCCGAGACACATTTTCGGAGCGTACGTACATCGTAATTGCTCACTTTTGTACTGATGATTCGCCAAGCGGTTGGGGCGGTAAAACAAATGGTTACTTTGTAATCTTGAATGGCTTTCAATAACAAATCAGGTGTAGGTTTGTCAATCAAAAACGTCGATGCACCGTAGTAAAACGGAAATAAAACCAGACCGCCAAGTCCGAAAGTGAATCCTAGTGGTGGACTTCCTGTAAAAACATCATCAGGTGTCACGTTTAACGAAAACTTAGGAAATGCTTCGCAAATGAGCAAAATATCTTTGTGATAATGTGCGGTCATCTTTGGTTTCCCCGTAGTTCCTGATGTAAATCCGATTAAACAAATGTTGTTAGGACCTGCATGAAAATTTTGAAATTCTTTAGGCTTGTTTTGCATTAAGAGCTCTAATTGTCCATTTTTTTCAGAATTTCCATAAAATGTAAGTGCTGATTTTAAGTAGCTGGATGGTACAGTATTTAAATCTTCTTGCAAACTGATTTCACAGAATGCAAGCGAAATTTCAGCACTGTCAATTATTGTAGTTAACTCCTTTTCTCTCAACAAAGGCATTGTGGAAACTACAATTCCGCCCGCTTTAAGAACGGCAAACCAGATGGCGACAAACATTGGATTATTTGCCGAACGAATTAAAACGCGATTTCCCGAAACAAAACCCAAATCTTCTACCAAAACATGTGCAATTTGATTGGATTTCTCAAAAAGTTCTTGATAGGTCCATTTACAATTAAATGTTTGAATGGCAACCGAATTTCCTCGGCCTTCATTAATGTGAATGTCTAGTAATTTGTTTGCACAATTAGTTATTTCCGAAAAATCAAAATCAGGATGGTTACAAATATAATCCGGTTGTAAATCGGGATGCGGCAAATGTCTTTCGGCAAAATTATCGCTGTATTTTTTCATAAAAATCCGAATTTTATTTATGACTTTTGGGTTTTAAAGCTTTTTTCATTCCTTCGACCATTTTTCGATTAGAAGCATTTTCAGAAAACAAAGTTTGAATACCCATTTTATAGGAATTTGGGATATCGGTTACCTCAAAATTTTCATAAGCTTGTGCGTTTCTAACGAAATACGGATTTAATAACAACGGTTTTCCAAGTGCCACTAAATCAGCTTTTCCGTTGAGAATTATCGTATTTATTTGATCAATATCGGTAATGGATCCTGCGGTTATTGTGGGAATGCAGACTGTATTTCTAATTAAATCCGAAAAAGGTGTTTGCCACATTCTTCCCATTTGCGGTTGCTGGTTTGCGACAGTATTTCCGGTTGAAACGTTGATGATATCCGCTCCAGCTTGCTTGAAACTTTCAGCAATCGTCAAAACGTCTTGTTCAGAAATGCCGTTTTCGGCCCAATCCGTTGCCGAAACGCGAACTGAAATGGGTTTGTCAATTGGAAAAGCAGCTCGAATTGCGTTAAAAACACGTAATGGAAATTTTAGTCTGTTGGCAATACTTCCTCCAAACTCATCGGTTCTTGTATTGGTTAATGGAGAAAGAAAGGAAGCCAATAAAAACCCGTGATGGGCTTGCAATTCGATCATGTCGAAACCCGCTTTGTTGGCATTTTGAGCTGCAATTTCAAATTGTTGTACAACCAAGTTTATGTCTTCTTGCGTCATTTCTTTAGGTACAATTCCACCTTCAGAAAATGGAATAGGAGAGGATGAAATCAGTTCCCATTGTTGTAAAAGGGCTAATTTTTCCGCTTCCCAAGGCTTTTTTATACTCCCTTTTCGTCCCGAATGACCCAACTGAATGGCGACCTTACAAGATGAATTAGTATGAATGAAATCATTTATTTTTTTCCACTCAACTACTTGATTTTCATTGTAAATTCCTGTACAACCTAAAGTGATACGTCCTGTTTCGCTAACGGACGTCATTTCGGTAATAATCAGTCCCAAACCTCCCAAAGCTCTTTGGGTATAATGACTGAAATGCCACGAATTGGGAATTCCGTTATTGGCTTGGTATTGCCCCATTGCTGACATCACAACACGATTTTCGAGCTTTACATTTTTAACATAAAAAGGTGTAAAAGCAGCAGGTGTATTTGTGTTAGAAATGTTATTTTTTGTATTGAATTCGGTTAAAACTTTTTGTGGAAAAGAAGCATCTCGAAGTCCCAAATTTTCGAAAGTGACTTTTTTTGAACGGGTCATCACGCCAAAAGCAAATTGGTTGAAATCGAAATTAATGTAACGATCCATATTTTCAAACCAGTCCAGCGATACATTTGCGGCATACTGAATCATTTCCACACGGTTTCGTCGTAGTTTTTCATATGCTGCGAAAGCGGCTTCTTTATCGGTTCCAAATTTCACAATCGCATCCGATAATGAAATGGCGCATTCCATTGCCAATTTGGTTCCAGATCCAATTGAATAATGTGCAGTTGCCTTGGCATCGCCCAATAAAACAATATTGTCTTTGTGCCATTTTTCATTAGTAATTGCTGGAAATTGACGCCAATGCGAACGATTTGAAATAAGGCCATGACCGTCGAGTTCTTCCTTGAAAATACTACTGATTTTGGCAATGGTGCTTTCTTCATTTGTAGTTTCAAAACCTGCATTTTGCCAGGTCGCATCCGAACATTCAAAAATCCACGTACTCATACCTTCTTCATATTGATAGGAATGCGCGACAATAGTGCCAAATTCAGTGGTTCTAAAAAAGTAGGTAAATGCATCGAGCGGCTTGGTCGAACCCATCCAGACAAATTTGTTTTTTTTCAGTTCGGTTTTAGTGCCAAAATCGGATTCAAATTGTGATCGAATTGCGCTATTAATACCATCGCAGGCAATGATATAATCGACTTTTAAAGTTGTTACATCTTCAATAGGATGCTCAAAATGCAAATTCACGCCTTCTTCCACACAACGTTGTTGCAACAATTGAAGTAACTTTTTTCGAGAACAACCACAAAAGCCGTTTCCAGTTATGCGAACAATATCGCCGTCTCGTGCTACATCTAAATCATCCCAATAGGCAAAATGCTTGCGGATTAAATCATAGGATTTAGGGTCACGCGTTAAAAATTCGCTCAAAGTTTCGTCGGAAAAAACAACGCCAAAACCAAAACTGTCATCTGCTTTATTGCGTTCGTAAATATCGATTTGGCAATTAGGAAGTGCTTTTTTTGTTAAAATAGAAAAGTACAAACCTCCGGGACCACCACCAATTACTGCAATTGATTGGGCATTTTTTGGAGTTTCATTTGTGGATTGAAATGTCATTATTGTGGTCTTTTAATTGTAAATAGTTCACCCAGTTTTGCATAATTGGCACCTGATAGTCGGGAAATAGGTTGGTATTTGGTAAGATCAACGTGAAAATGATCTAATAATATGTCGTCTTTGATATGAAAATAAATCACACGTCCGATTATAATGGTTGAGCCGCCATTTTTATGATTTTCAAGATTGTAGTGGTGTACCATTTCACATTCCATAGAAACAGGACTGTTGGCTACCAAAGGTGGTCTTACTTTTTTAGAATTGCCAATGGCTATATCAGCAAAGTCAAATTCGCTTTCATGCGGTTGCAAGGGATGAGCGGTCAAGTTCATTTTTTCGGCCAAATCCTCGGTCACCATATTCACGACAAATTCTTTATTGTTCAGGATATTATTTAAAGTGTCTTTATTGAGGTGACCACTTCTTGAAATCGAGATCATCACGTGTGGCGGGTCATCTCCAACGGCATTGAAGTATGAAAATGGAGCAAGGTTGGCCATTCCTTCTTCATTTATTGTCGAAACCCATGCTATAGGTCGGGGAATGATTAGACCGGTTAATAACTTATAAACTTCCTTTTGATGCAGGTTTTCGGGATTAAATTCCATCTTTAATTATTGGTTTGTACAAATTAAAGAATTTTTTTAGGATATTTTTTAAGGATTAAATTAAATATCACCATAAAAATAGGAGTATAACAATTTTTAACCAATTTGCAACAACTACTAACAAAATCGTTTGAACAGTATTTTAAAACAATAAAGAGAAGACTTACACTTCAATATAATTCGCTTTTATAAAATCAGTTACCAAATAAGCGATCAATTTTCCAACCAAATGGCTGTTTTTAGGCTCGGCCAAGTCGGGAGCGCCTTCGCATATATGCAAGTAGGCCGCGTTTTGGCTTTTGCCGAAGTAATGAATAAAGTGCCGTACCTCTTCCACAGAAAAACCACTTATGGTCATGGCACTACTGGCTACATTTGGCAAAGCATCTAAATCAATTTCCAATCCAAAAAAATCAGATTTAATGTGGTTCATGGCCACATACATTTCTTCGGCAAACGATTTTTCCATGCTTATTTTCATGGAATCATACGTATTGTATTTGACCCGAAAGTCAATTTTTTTAATCATATCCAACACACTTTTGGATGTATAACTTTCGTGTAGACCAAAAATGAAGTATTTTTTCAAAAAACCTTCTTCATACGCATAAGAAAAGCCATTGCCGCTGTGACGTCCTTCCAAAATTCGAAAATCGGAATGGGCATCAAAATTTATGGCGTTAATCGATTTGCCTTTGGCCAAAGCCGTTCCCTTAATATTTCCGTAGGCATTATTGTGACCACCTCCAATGATTATTGGAATTTTTCCCGCTTTTACAATACTACAAATTATGTGAGTAACTTCTTTATCAATTTTTACAACCAACTTGCTCAATTCCAAACGGTTTTCCAAAATCTGATAATCGTATTCATCGGCTTTTTTCATTTCCTTAGCTACATCAAGTTGTCCCAAGATCAGAATTCTATTGCCTTTGCAAAATCGGTTATGCTGAATATTAGCAATACTTTTGAGCATACTTTCCCAAGCAGAATGCGTTCCTGGACGGCCTAAATTGGCTCTAACACCAATATCTTCTGGAATCCCAAATAAAACATATTTAGCTTCGCATTCTTGGAGAAAGCTTGACGCATTTACATTTTTGGGAACAGTAAGCATTTTCTCTCCAAACTTTATTTCGCCACTTCGGTGGTTGGTTATTTTAGCCAAATCAGAAGAAGTGTAAAGAATTAAATTTTCCATTAAGGGCTTTTTTTTGATTTCAAAAGTACTAATATTATATAAACTTACGTTAATTCGAATAGGATTGCGCAATAATAAATTATTTTTGTTTCTTTGAAAGCGTTAAAGAATCCTTTTAACTTTATATAACTAATTTTTAAAATTCACAAATGGAAAAAGAGAGAAATAATTCAAGTTTGAAAGCAATAGTAGTAGTTTTGGCTTTATTATTAGCGGGTAGTTTGGCCTATATCTTTAAGATGACTACGGATTCTAAAACGATGCAAACGGAATTGACAACTGAAAAATCGGAGAAAACAAAATTTTTAACAGAGCTTGAGGATCTTAGAGCGACTTATGATAAAGCACTTGAAGACAATACGACTTTATCAGACGATTTAGAAGCAGAACGCGAAAAAGTAATCAATTTGATAGCAGATTTAAAAAAATCAAAAGGTGATGCGGCATCGATGCAAAAATACCGTGAACAATACAACAGTTTGAATTCAAAAATGAAAACATTGATTGCTGAGAATAACATGTTGAAGAAACAGAATGAAGTTTTGACAACCGAAAGAGACAGCACTGTTGTGGTTTTAGGTCAGCAAAAACGTTTTAACGACACCTTAGTGGTGCAAAACGAAAATCTTGCTAAAACAGTTGAAAAAGCATCTAAATTAAATATTATGAATTTACGAACGCAAGCAATCAAAGTTCGTAATTCCGGAAAACAAATTGACACAGACAAAGCAAGTCGTGCCGATCAGTTGAAAGTTTGCTTTGCAATTGCTCCAAATGCTGTAGCCAAATCGGGAAATAAAACGTACTATGTTCAAATCATTGACAGTAAAAATAATGTTTTAGGTGATAAGAAAATTCAAAACTTTGACGATATGACACTGAACTACAGTTTTACAACAACGGTTGCTTACGATAATAAAGCGGTTGATGTGTGTGAGTTTTTAGATGGAAAAGGCAAAGATTTTGAAAAAGGTACGTACTTTGTAAACATTTTCGATCAATCAGAATTGGTTTCAAAAACAAGTTTTAGTTTGCGATAAATTGGTTTTTATTAATTCAAGAAAAAGCGTTTGTAGTGATTTACAAACGCTTTTTTTATGTTGTAATACATTAGCATTTAATTGCAAATTTTACCGTTGATAACAACATCTTGAATTAAATTACTTCCAAAAGCATATGGGATTTGGTAATAAGAATCAATGGGTTTTGTAATAATCAGGTTTGCTTTTTTACCAATTGTGATACTGCCGTGGCTGTCTGAAATTCCCATAGCATAAGCCCCATTAATTGTTGCTGCATTTATCGCTTCTTCTGGAGTCATTTTCATTTTGATACAGGCTGTAGCTACAACCAAATTCATATTACCTGAGGGAGTGGTTCCTGGATTAAAATCGGTTGCCAGTGCCAAAGGCAATCCAGCATTCATCATTCGACGAGCAGGAGTGTAGGGAATACTGATGAAAAAGGAGCAACTCGGTAAAGCCACAGGCATCGTATTGGAGTTTTTTAAAGCTTCAATATCTTCATCGGTAACCACTTCAAGATGATCGACTGTAAGTGCTTCCATTTCTACACATGCTTTAATACCATCAATTGCAGTGAACTGATTGACGTGAATTTTGGAGCGTAGTCCATATTTTTTTCCCGCTTCCATAATTTGGCACGTTTCAGATACCGAAAAATATCCGGTTTCCAAAAAGGCATCAATGTAATCGGCTAAATTTTCGGCTGCAATTTTGGGTAACATTTCATGGATAATCATGTCAATATAGCCTTTATGATTTTCCTTAAACTCAGTAGGGAAGGCGTGAGCGCCTAAAAATGTAGCTTTGATAGGTAGGGGATAATTTTCCTTTAAACGTCGGATAACGCGAAGCATTTTTAATTCTCCTTCGACAGAAAGTCCGTATCCTGACTTAATTTCAACAGCACCTGTTCCTTGCGAAATGACTTCTTCTAAGCGTTTTTTTGATTGATTGTAAATTTCCTCTTCAGAAGTTTCGTTGAGTTTTTTGGCCGAATTTAAAATACCACCTCCACGATGGGCAATTTCTTCATACGACAAACCGTTGATGCGGTCCACAAACTCTTTTTCGCGACTTCCAGCATATACGATATGTGTGTGACTGTCGCACCACGTAGGCAAGACCACGCGACCTTCGCAATTTATTTTTTGATCAAATGCGCTATCGGGTAAGTCGGACATCTTTCCAAAATCAGCGATTAAATCGTTGTGAATCAGTAAATAGGAGTCTGTTAATACGGGCAATTGAGCCATATCTGATCCTGAAATTTTGTCGATGTGGGTGGGTCGAACTTGAAGTAACTCTTTAATATTGGTCAATAAAATGCGCATCATTTTTAATTTTTTGTAAAAATATGCGGGAATTTTAAAACGACCTACTTTTTAAGTGTAAAATGTGATGTAGAAATATTGGAAGACTAAAGTTAGCGCTTCGAAATTTTATTGTGGGTAATTTGGCGTTGCAATGTACATTTGAATCGATCAATGCCACTGGTTCGGAGTTTTGCATGTTTGGTAGCACGACCTTGAACGCGTTTTCTCCACATATTGAAACTCGAGCGTTTCATTTCGGCTCGCATAATTTCGATAGTCTGCTGTTCGGTGATTCCAAATTGAAACGTAATGGCTTCAAAAGGAGTACGATCTTCCCAAGCCATCTCAATTATTCGGTCCAATTCTATTTCAGAAAAATTATTTTTAATCATATAACAAAATTATTTAAAAAAAAACACGTGACAATTGAACAGTCGTTAAACTTATTTCAAAAATAGTGGTCATTTGTATGTTGAATAAACAAAGTAATTATCGAAATTTGATACTTTAAATTAATTGCATTTTGAGAAAACTTCGATATAAGAAAGGCAGAAAAGCGAAGCCCAATAGTTTTGAATACACGGGCATTCACACAACCCAACCGATTGCGTATCAATTATTTATTTATGATGCCGAAAAACTTCAGGAAAATACTGCTGTTTCTTTAGTCGACATTCAGAAAAAATTGGACGAATTACCAAAAACCGCAATAGCTTGGTTAAACATTCACGGTTTGCATGATATTCCTAAAATGATTCAGATTAAAGAAATGCTTCACATCGAAAATTATATTATGAGTGACGTGCTCAACGTTTCTGGCAGAACTCGGATTGAGGAGTTAGAGGATTTTTTGTTTTTCAGCGTTAAATCTATTTTGCAAGAAGATTCAGAACAATTAAAAGTCGAGCAAATTAGTTTTTTATTACAAGATAATTTATTGGTTTCGTTTCAAGAAATTAAAAGTGATTATTTTACATTTATCAGAGAACGCCTCCGAAATAATGAAGGTATCGTACGAAAAAAAGGAGCAGATTACCTACTTTTTTTACTTTTGGATGGAATTATTGAAAACTTTTTTATTACCATCGAACATTACGAAAGTAAGATTGAGCAATTGCTTTTAGATGTAAAAGAGAATGATGCTACTTTTGTATTAGAGCACATTGAGAAATTAAGAGAAAATTTTAATTATTTAAAGCGTTCTGTACTTCCGCTTCGCGACGCTTTATTTTCGTTGAAAAGTATTAAAGACGATGATGATTATAACGGAATTAGCAAAACCAATGTGACTTTTTTTACGCGTTTGCACCAAAAGAGTTTAGAGTTGTTAGAACAAGTTGAATACGACGTCAATACTCTTGAAAGTGCTTCCAACCTATTTTATTCGACTCAAAACCAGCGAATGAATCAAATCATGAAAACATTGACGGTATTTTCGGTAATTTTTATGCCTTTGACGTTTATTGTAGGAGTTTACGGTATGAATTTCAAATATTTACCCGAGTTAGAAATGCGAAACGGCTACTATGTTACTTGGCTGGTTATGATTATGATAACCCTAGTAATGATTTTATATTTTAAACGAAAAAAGTGGTTCTAAATAATAAAAAAGTGCAAGAATTTCCTGCACTTTTTTAACTTTAATTTTATTCTGAAATACTGATTTCGAACATTTTATCCCAATTTTTTCCAGTTACAAAAAATGTTTTTGTTTTAGGATTATAGGCAATTCCGTTCAAAACATCTAAATCTGGATGTTGGGTTACTTTTGATTTTAAATCTTTCAAATTCAATATAGCTTCAACGGCTCCCGTTTTAGGATCAATTCGAGCAATTGCATCGCGTAGATATACATTGCCAAAAATTTTTCCATCTACCCATTCCAACTCATTGATGTTCTTGATTTTAGCGGCACCTGTATAGATGCTAATAAAGTCTATCTCTTTAAATGTCAACGGATCTACGATCCAAATTTTCTCACTCCCGTCTGACATATAAAGGTTTGTACCGTCATTAGTCAATCCCCAACCTTCCATTTTTTTGGGATATGTAAAGGTTTTTTCTCGTTTAAATGTGTTTGCATCATATACAAAAGCGGTCATCTCCTTATAAGTAAGCTGGTACACCTTATTATTCAAAACCGTAATTCCTTCGCCAAACATCGCGTTTTCTAAGTCGGTTTGTTTGTATACTTTTCCAGACTTGTAATCGGTTTTTCGTAAACTTGAAATTCCACGAATACCTGTACCGTTTCCAGCACCGTTTCCTGTACTTTCGTAAAGCGTATCGCGAAAAAATTCCAGCCCTTGCGTGTAGGCTTTGATGTCGTGAGGATACGTATTCACAATTTTAAAACGCAACGGCTTAGGTTGTACATTTGAAACCATCTCAATTCGAGAAGTCGTTTCTTCTGAATTTCCATCATAATAAACAATTGCTTTAATACTAATGTAACCTAATTTTTGGTTGTTCCAATTGTATTCCAAAGCAACGTTGTCCTTCTTAGTTCCTACTTTTTTATCATTTACAAAGTAAACAATACTGTCTATTT
>NZ_JBIPPD010000243.1:0-4436 GCF_044368625.1 Flavobacterium sp.
AATTTTAACCCCAAAAAAAATGGGGTATTTATAATTTTGCATTATAAAAAAAAATATCTTTGTACCCAGTTTTACTTTACTATCAATTTAATACTAAGATTTTATGTCAACATTACGTTTTCAAGCATTGCACGATGCTTCTCACAGAGAGCCAGTTAAATTTGAAGAATCCGATCGAAAGTCAGCAATTTTTGGTCAAAACGTTTTTAACCAAGCTTCTATGAAGCAGTTTTTAACTTCGGACGCCTACAAAGGAGTACAGGACGCGATGCAACACGGAAAAAAAATTGACCGAAATTTAGCTGATTATATTGCAATGGGAATGAAAGAGTGGGCACTTTCGAAAGGTGTAACACATTATACCCACTGGTTTCAGCCCTTAACAGGTACAACTGCCGAAAAGCACGATGCTTTTTTTGAAACTTCTTATGATGGTTCGGAATCGGTAGAAAAATTTGGTGGTGCTCAATTGGTACAACAAGAACCAGATGCCTCTTCTTTTCCAAACGGCGGAATCAGAAATACATTTGAAGCGAGAGGTTATACCGCATGGGACCCAACATCACCGGCATTTATTTTTGGAACTACTTTGTGTATTCCAACCGTTTTTATTTCCTATACTGGAGAAGCATTGGATTACAAAACACCCTTGTTGAGAGCGTTAAATGCCATTGACGAAGCTGCAACAGAAGTTTGTAAATATTTTGACAAGAATGTAAAAAAAGTAACCGCCACTTTGGGTTGGGAACAAGAATACTTTTTGATCGACAAAGCCTTAGCCAATTCGAGACCTGATATTTTAATGACGGGACGTACACTTTTGGGACACACTTCTGCAAAAGGACAACAATTAGACGATCATTATTTTGGTTCAATTCCAACCCGTGCCCTGAATTATATGAGAGAATTGGAGCAAGAGTGCATGCTTCTCGGAATTCCTGTAAAAACACGTCATAATGAAGTAGCACCAAATCAGTTTGAGTTGGCACCCATTTTTGAAGAAACGAATCTAGCGGTGGATCACAACTCATTATTGATGGATGTAATGCAAAAAATTGCCGAACGTCATAATTTTAAAGTACTTTTCCACGAAAAACCGTTTAAAGGAGTCAATGGATCAGGAAAACACAACAACTGGTCGTTAGCAACAGACACGGGCGTAAATTTATTGAGTCCAGGAAAAACACCAATGAGTAACTTGCAGTTTTTATCGTTTTTTATCAATACGATTAAAGCGGTAAATGATAACGAAACTTTTTTAAGAGCGGCAATTGCAACGGCAAGTAACGACCACCGTTTGGGTGCAAATGAAGCGCCACCGGCGATTATTTCTGTTTTTATTGGCGAACAATTGACCAAAGTTTTAAACAATTTAGAAACGGTTTCGGATGGAAAATTATCTCCAGAAGAAAAAACCGACTTGAAATTGAATGTGGTAGGAAAAATTCCGGATGTACTTTTGGACAATACGGATCGGAACAGAACGTCGCCATTTGCGTTTACTGGAAATAAATGGGAGTTTAGAGCCGTAGGCTCATCGGCAAATTGTGCCAATGCAATGACCACTTTGAACGCTATAGTTGCCAAACAATTAAAGGATTTCAAAATCGCCGTTGATACCTTAATCGAAAGTAAACAATTGAAAAAGGACGAAGCTATTTTCAATGTTTTGAGAGAATACATTAAGGAATCCAAAGCCATTTTGTTTGAAGGCGACGGATACAGCGAAGAGTGGGCTGTTGAAGCTGGAAAACGTGGATTGAGTAATTCTAAAACAACTCCTGTAGCGTTAAAAGCCAAAGTAGATCCAAAATTAATCCAACTTTTTGGCGATTTGAAAATCATGAATCACGTAGAAGTTGAAGCCCGTTACGAAATTGAATTAGAAGAATATACAAAGAAAATTCAAATCGAAGGCCGCGTTTTGGGAGATCTTGCTAGAAACCACATTATTCCAACAGCCATAAGATACCAAAATACATTGATTGAAAATGTGAGCGGCATGAAGGAGATTTTTGGTAAAGATTTTGAAAGTATTGCGAAAGAACAAATCGGTTTGATCAAGAAAATTTCAAAACACATCGAAGGTATTTATACCAATGTGGAAGAAATGACCGAAGCTCGAAAATCAGCAAATTTATTGACAGATGCTCAAGAAATGGCCGAAGCCTATTGCGACACAGTGAAACCTTATTTCGAAGAAATCAGAAAGCACTGTGATAAATTAGAATTAATGGTCGACGACGAAATTTGGCCAATTACCAAATACCGCGAATTGCTTTTTACGCGATAACAGTTTCAAATTTTAGATGTAGGAGACCTGAAAATTTATTTTTTTCAGGTCTTTTTTTATACTATTATTGCTGTAAATTCGTTTTTATATTTATACATTTTATCATGCGGTATACTTTTTCCTCTTTTTTATTTTTATTGTTTTTCGGCACTCAATTTTCAACGGCACAAGAGCAATTCTCGGTTTATTTTGACACCAACAAAGCCATTTTGACACCTGCCGAAAGTAAGCGATTGAACAACTGGATCGAGACCAATTCGAAAGTTAAAATTGTTGCCATAAATGGATTTACCGACAAAGATGGTTCAAATGAATTGAACGATACCTTGTCTCAAAAAAGAGCGGGTTTTATTTATGATTTTATTGAAAATAACGTCGCCATTCGTTCTGATTTCAAATCCAGAAGCTTTGGAGAAAATCATCTGCAAGAACAAGATAAGTCCAAAAACAGGCGTGTGGATATCTTTTATTTTTTAGAAAAAGATTTGGCTAGAGAAAACGAAATTTTAGGAATAAAAGAGAAAGTAGTAGTTACAAAACCCAAGCCAGCCGTTTCTTATCCCGATTTTTTTCAGGTGCAAAATCCCAACGGTTCGGTTTCTGATTTTAAATTAGATGTCGCATTTATGCAAAAAGTAACTAATGCCAAATCAGGCGAAAAACTGCAGTTGGACAATCTTAATTTTCAGTTCAACACGTTTGCAATTACCAATGAATCGCGTGGTAAGTTGTATGAATTACTGTTGGTGATGAAGCAAAATCCACAACTCAAAATTGAAATTCAAGGGCATATTTGTTGCAATGCATCGAACAAAGAAACACTTTCTACCCAACGAGCAAAAGCCATTAAAGGTTTTTTGAAAAGTCAAGGAATCGAAAACACACGGGTAACTTACAAAGGATTCGGAAGCACACAACCCATTTATCCGCTGCCCGAAAAAAACGAACAAGAACGTGCTGCGAATCGTCGTGTAGAAATCTTAATCCTTGAAAATTAGATTTTTTTTGTTACATTTAAAGTGAAATTCAAACAATATGAAATCCCTAATCACATCTTTATTACTAATTTCAACCCTTTTTTCGAGTATTGCTCAGGAAAAAGTGGAGGTTTTTTTTGATTTCAATAAATTCGATTTAAACCCAACTGCATTAACTACTTTAAACGATTGGATTGCTACACAATCAAAGAGCAAAGTACTCAAAATATATGGTTTTTGCGATTGGAAAGGGTCAAACCTATACAACGATACGCTTTCTCTAAAACGAGTTCAAACGGTTTACAACTACTTAACCAAGCATAAAATTGAAATTGATAAAGGGTATCTTCAAAAAGGATTTGGTAAGAGTTTTACACAAGATAAAAATCAAGCACTCAATCGAAAAGTTGCAATTATTTATACCACTTTAAAGCCCGAACCAGCAGAGGAAGTTAAAGAAATTACTTTTTCAGAAAAGGTAAAATCAGCTAAAAATGGCGATTTAGTACGACTCAAAAACATTAATTTTTATAATAATTCCGCACAAATTGTTCCTCAATCAAAAACAGTTTTGTACGATTTATTGTGTGTGATGCAAGAAAATCCCAATCTGAAAATTGAAATACAAGGACACATTTGTTGTCAAATCAATACCAGTATGAACCACATTTCGTCGGCTCGTGCCAAATTCATTTATAATTATTTGATTCAAAATAAAATCAAGAAAGACCGCTTGTCCTACAAAGGATATGGCGTTTCAAAACCCATACATCCCATACCCGAACAAAACGAAGCACAAGAAAACGAAAACCGACGCGTAGAGATCAAAATTGTAGCCCAATAAAAAAAGCCGTTTCAACGAAAAAACGACTTTTATAAATTGTGAAAAAAACTGAAATTAGCTTTTTTCTATAATGGATTTTGTTTTAACAAGCGGGTTAACTTCTTGTTTTACAACTACATCGCCTTTTATTTTTAGCGGAACTTTCCCTCCTTCATAATTCGAAGCATTCGATTCCACCGTAATTGTTTTTCTAATCGGACCCGGATTCATATTATATTTCACATCAATTTTTCCTGTTTTTCCAGGCATAATGGGCTCTTTAGGAAAAGAAGGAACCGTACAACCGCAAGTCGACTGCACATTTGTAATCATCAGTGGTTGA
>NZ_JBIPPD010000352.1:0-3121 GCF_044368625.1 Flavobacterium sp.
GATGAAAGTGTCGTATCTCTCTCTGATGGAATTACTCAATTTTGCTCACATCTTTTCTTGTTGCGCAAAAAGATTGCTGAGGAAATTCATTCTGAGGGAAATAGATTTGGCTCTCACAAATTAGTCAATCTTAAAGCAAGGCATCTTGGCAAAGATCCATTAAGAGCAATCAATCCAGTTGAAATGCCAGATGGAAGTAAAAAATCTAATTTCATTAATCTTGAATTTGAAAACTTCTGCATCACAGAAAAAGGCGACTTGAATGACATTGTTCGTTCTATGAATAATGAAGACGTTCATCTTGAAGAAGATGACGAAGATAACTCCATTCCAATGATTTTTTCACAATGAGTAAGTATAGAGAAATTTTAGAAAGCCTAGGATATAATCTAAAAGACCATGGTCAATATTGGAGGACAAATGCTGTATATAGATCTGGAGATAACACTACGGCACTTCAAATTTACAAGGACACTGGAGTATGGAAAGACTATGTAGAGGACAGTACTTTTATGCCATTTGAGGCGTTGTTGTCTCGTACATTAAATACAAATGATAATAATATAATTAAGAGTTATTTGAAAGACATACAAAAGGGTGTAAATATAATTAAAGAAAAAACATTTTTGAAAGAAGAAAAAACATATCCAATCACATCACTTCAAAGACTTTTGCCGCATTATGATTTTTATTTAGATAAGAATATTTCTATTGGAACTCTTAAGAAATATCAATGTGGCTTTTCTACATCTGGCAAAATGTATCAAAGAACAATTTTCCCAATCTTTAGCAAAGATAAAAAGATACATGGTTTTTCTGGCAGAAAAGCTGACCTAGATGAAAATAAACCAAAATGGCTGCATATTGGAAGAGTTGCAGATTGGTTTTATCCATTTTATTCTATCGAAGAATGCAGGAATTCTATTTTTAATTCAGAGAAGGTTTTTATTGTAGAGTCTATCGGAGACTCGTTATCTTTATTTGATAAAGGCATTAAAAATAATTTAGTTAGTTTTGGTTTAAATATTTCGTCTAAATTTATATCTAAACTTAGTTTAATGCCTGTTAAAAAAATCATTGTTTGTTTTAACAATGATTATCTCTCTGATAGAAATCGCGGTTTTGAAGGTGCGATTAAGTCTATATTTAAACTTATTGATACAATAGATTTTAAACATATTTATTTTATACCGCCAGATTTAAATGATTTTGGACAAATGTCAAAGAATGATTTGGAAATCTATCTTAAAAAAGTCGATGATATAAGTCACAAGGAGTCTATTGAAATGGTTATTTCAATAGCAGAAAAAATGGAGTCTACATTAAAAACAAATAAATCTTTTTCTGATTCTCTCAAAAAACTTAAAAAACTTTATAAATTTAACTATGAGTGAATTAGTGAATAAACCACTTTCGGCATCAAGAATTAAAACATTACAAACATGTTCTTGGCAATATTGGTGCAAATATCATTTAAAGCTTCCAGACACAACAAATGAAGGGAGTCTAAGAGGAAGTATATGTCATGCAGTTTTTGAGGTTCTTGGCGATCCAAGACATAAACATCATTATGATCAATTAGTAAAACATCAAGATATAAAATCATCTAAACCAATTAATCGTATGGTTAATTCTTTTGCAAGAAAGAATAAAATTGATGATTTTGATAATCTTGAATTAATTAATCAAATGATTATGGAGGGTCTCAATTATGATTTTTTTGGCAATAAATACGGCAAACCAACAGAATCTATTAGCGAAAAGGATTTTGATATAGAGGTCAATAATGGTCAAAAGAATTATAGAATTCTTGGGTTTATAGATAAATTATTCTTATTCAAGAAAAAAAGAATAGCATTAATAAGAGATTTCAAAACATCTAAGCAAATTTTTAGCGGTCAAGAAGTTGAAGATAATATGCAAAATTTAATGTATTGTCTTGCTGTTAAATATTTATATCCAGATTTCTTAAAAAGAGATATGGAGTTTTTGTTTCTGAAATTTGATTGTAAAAACGAAGGTCTTCTTGAAATGAGCGAAGTGGCAGAAGATGAACTAGAAGGCTTTGAATATTTTTTAACACAAATTCAATCAATAATTAATAATTTTAATGAAAAATCTGCTATTGATGGTCTTGCCTATAATAAAGGATTCCCCTCTAAAGAAGAGGGGTTTAGCGGGAGGGTTGTATGTGGAAGAGCTGAATATAAAGGTCAATTAAAAAAAGATGGAACTTTAATGTGGCATTGTCCATTTAAATTTCCATTTGACTATTTTGTTTTATTAGACGAAGATAAAAATATTATATCCTCCTCTTATGTTAAAGAAGAATTAAACAAAAAAAGAAAAAATGGACTTGGCTTCTCTATAGAAAAGAGAAAATATTCTGGATGTCCAGCTTTTAGATTTGACAATATCAATGAATTGTTATAAACTTATCTAGTGGCAATACCTCTTTTTAAAACTCACTTTAGTATTGGGCGATCCATTTTGCAGCCAAAAGATATATTTGATATTAAATCAGAATATAATCTTAGTGAAATTGTTGTTGTTGAAGACTCTTTTTATGGCTTTAGGAGTATTAATAATGTTGCTCAAGAACTTGGTATTAAATTAATCTTTGGAATAAGATTATCAGTTGTTGAAAATTCATTTTCCGAACTTCCTAGTAAATTAATTTTCTTTGCAAAAAACAATGATGGCATAAATAATATAAAAGCCCTCTATTCAAAAACTTTTGAAAATAAAGAAATTGTTTTAAACTTGTCTGAAGTAGATGAATTATTCTTCAATAATGTTAAAATAGGAGTTCCATTTTACGACTCTTATATTTATAATAATTTATTTTATTTCGGTTTGTCTCATTTGGAACTATCCAAATTTGATCATTTTTATTTTATTGAGGACAATAATCATCCATTTGATTTCTTTATAAAAAATCAAGTCAATAGAGTTACAATGAATGGATCTAAACAACCAATTCAAAATGCAAAATCAATTTATTATAAAAATAAAGAAGATTTTGAAGCGTTTCAAATGTATAAAGCAATTTGTAATCGCTCAAATGGAAAAAATCCATCTTATTCAAATCCAAATTTAAATCATTTTTGCTCAAATGAGT
>NZ_JBIPPD010000060.1:0-15454 GCF_044368625.1 Flavobacterium sp.
TCCGAAGCCCTGGCTGCTAAGGCATTGGTCAATACAGATGGCGTTGCTGCAGCCGCTTGCACATAAACACGTTGATTGGATTGCACTACTTTTACGGCTTCTTCGGCAGTTACATATTTTGTCATGGAGTTTTTTTTGCAAAATTACGACAATCCAAGCATGAATGACAGTTAAATTTAAGAGAAAAGAGGTATAAAATCGTTTCATTTTCCACTAATATAGTTGTTGAAAACTTTAGTATATTTGAACTTCCAAAAACCCAGTTCTTTTTTAAAAGGGGGTCTAAAATTCGGTCGTTTATGAAAAAATTTGCCTTTATTCTTTTTGCGTTGCTTTCCACTTTTTATGTGTTTAGTCAAGAGGAAAAGTACGCAATTGGTTTTGAACAATTCAAGAATCACTACAATTCAAATGATTTTCAAGCCATTTTTGACCTTTTTTCAGAGGATATGCAAAACGCTTTGCCACTTGCAAATGCTTTACAGTTTTTTGGTGGAATTGAGCAACAAGCGGGTAAAATTACTTCCTATGAATTTCAAGAAATGAAGTATGGAAATGCGGCTTCTTACAAAACTACTTTTGAAAAGGCGGTTTTTGAAATTCAAATTTCCATTGATTCCAAGACTAAAATTTCAGGCCTTTTGGTAAAACCTTTTGTAGCTACTTCGAAATCGCTTTTGGTCAACGAATTGTCTACTTTTCCTCAAGACATTGCAACGATTATTTTTAAAAACGCCAAAAATTTCCCTAAGAATACGCAACTTTCCATTGCGGTAATCGACAACGGAACGGCAACGTATTACGGCGTTCAAATTGAAAACAACAAGTTGATTTCAGTAGAAAATAAAGATAAAATTTTTGAAATTGGTTCGCTGACCAAAGTCTTTACGGCAACGGTTTTGGCACAATTGGTTACGGAAGGTAAAATTAGATTGACCGACAAAATCAATCCGTTGTACCCTTTTTTATTCAAAAATAACGCGTCGCTTTCATTTGAGAACTTGGCCAATCACACGTCGGGATTGCCGCGATTGCCTACCAATTTAGAAGTTTCTGACGCTGAAAATCCCTACAAAAATTATGGTGCTAAGGAAATCGACACCTACTTGGCCAACCAAATGACTTTGGCAACAGCCGAAAACAAAGCGTATGAATATTCCAATTTAGGAGCGGGTTTGTTAGGGCATTCGTTGGGACTTTCGCAGCAAACTTCTTTCGACCAACTTTTGTCTAAAATCATTTTTAAACCCTATAAAATGAACCGTTCGTTCACCAGTTCTAAAAATATGGAAAGTCAGCTGGTAAAAGGTTTGGACGCTGATGGCGAAGTGGTTTCCAACTGGGATTTTGACGTTTTGTTGGGTGGCGGCGGCATTTTATCGACGGTTTCTGATTTGGTGCTTTTTGCAAATGCACAGTTTGACCCTAACAATAAAGCACTGTCACGCACACAATCGCCAACTTTTATCATTAATAATTCGATGAAAATTGGGTTGGGTTGGCACCTTTTAAAATCAAAAAAAGGGAATGATGTAATTTGGCACAACGGCGCCACGGCAGGTTATTCTTCGTCAATGGTTTTGGATGTCAAAAACAAAAACGGAATTGTAATTCTTTCGAATGTTTCTGGTTTGTCGTCACAAAACGCGCTAATTGATCAGTTGGCTTTTGCTTTATTACAAACTGTGGAGTAGAAGTTCGCCCACTTTTTTGGGCGTGCCCCTTAGTTTTTGTCCATCCGAAAAAGGGAGGGACAAAAACTAAGGCGGCGGGCTGCACATTCCCGCTTCCCGATGAAAAATCGGGAGAGCTCCTCCCGAAAGTTATGGGCAATACCTCACTCGGGATTCTTCACTCTGAAACTTTGGTTTTAAAAAGAAACGAGGAGACTTTGAGGACTGATTTTTTTTAATCTTCGTGCAGTATTTCGCTCCAAAAATGCGGTTGCATCTTAAAAAAAATCAATTTTATCGTACAAATTACCGCTGTATTTATAATTTTTTATACTTACATTTGGAAAGCACTGGTACGAAACCAATAACGAATCCCTATAATCCACGATATGAGATCAATCATTTTTCTGTTTTTAATAGCAGTGACCAACTTGCAAGCTCAAGATAATTTTTCCCTCAACGTAGGAGAAATAAAAGAAAAAACGTACCTCACCACGTTTGATTTTGTAAACCTCAAAGGAAAAATAATTATTGATGTCAAGATCAATAATAAAATCCAAAAATTTATTTTGGATACGGGAGCGCCTACATCCGTTAGCGAAAACTTGCTAGCAGAATCGGGTTATAAACAAATTACCAGTTTACCTGTGCATGACGCCAATGGTAAAGATGGCGCAATTGATGTTGTTCTATTACCTCAATTTTCAATCAATAATATCACTTTTGTAAACACGTATGCATTAAAACTAACAGATATGTCGCTGTTTGAATGTTTTGGCGTAGAAGGAATTATTGGCAGTAATTCGCTCCGGAATTCAGTGGTTGAGTTTGATTTTAAAAACAATAAAATCACCCTCACAAATCAGATCAAAAATTTGGAGTATGCTAAGGTAAAAGCCAGTAAGCTTCATTTCTACGACAGTCAAAGTAGCCCTATTTTAGACCTTAAAATGAAATTGGGACATTTGACTTTTAATGAGCAAGTGATGTTCGATTCGGGTGACGACTCTTTTTACAGTCTTTCCAACCGGAATTTGACCAAACTCCTTGAAATGATTGAAAAGAAGCAATTTCCAACAGAGCTGCAAAATACCGAAACTTCTGATTTGTTGGGTATCATTGCAAGTTCCAACGGCAGTTTTTCGCTTAGTTTGAATGGAAACGCCAATCAAGATGACTACTTCAAATTTAAGATTCAAGAGTTTGTTTTTGGAACTACTCGTTTTGATAATGTTATTGCCACAACAACTTTTGGAAATAACTCAAGAGTTGGTGCTGAAATTTTGAATCACGGCAAATTAACACTGGATTACAAAAGAAAGAAATACTATTTTCAGCCGTATGAAAATTCGACTACAATTGATGTCAAGCACCAATTCGAATCTTTTTTTCCCACTTATGAAAATGATAAATTTATTGTAGGCATCATTTGGGACGAAAAAATAAAAGACAAAGTAAAAGTGGGCGATGAGATTTTAAAAATGAATGAATTTGACTTTAGTACCTTGTCCAAATGCGAGATATTTATATCGGATTTCAGCAATTTGAAAAAAGCAAGTACACTCAAACTTACTTTGAAAGACATTGAAACAAATGAAATAAAAGAAATTGTTTTGCAGAATTAATACCAATTGCAATTTTAAAACGGCCTCATCCATTTTGAAATTTTTAGCCAACGAATTCGGGAAATAATGCCGATAGACACTATATGGAGTAGTCCCGAAGCTTCGGGAGTATCTGGACTCTTACGTAATGCTAATCGGTAAAAGTTAAAAAAAGCCACAAACTTTGAAAATTAAATTTCCAGAAACGCCAAGTTTTCCTTTTTTTTAATGGATATTTGGCATCTAAAAGACTCTATTTTCCTAAGCAAAACAACAATCGCCGTCTCCAAAATGCATCCGAACATCCGTAAAATCGGTTTTGTTGAAGCTTTTTGAAATAATGGATTGTTTGATTTTTTTGGTTTTGTATAAAAATACAGATGACGATTGAAATGCTTTACAAATTCCCTCGTCGTAGCAAATGATTTCACGGGTATTTTGAACCATAGCTTGCAATTGAACAATAGTTGCCATTTCAGATGCATACTGTGTTGCGTCGTAATAAGTGAATAGCACTTTGGTAACATAATTCCTTTTTTGCAAAACCAAAAAACCAATACACGTATTTTGTTTTATAATTTTCAAATAATAATACTCAAAAGAATGGTCGTACATCGAAAATTCGTATCGCTCTTTTGCGGTAAAACCCAACAAAGGTGCGGTTTGAACCCAATTATAGGCTTTTAGCCATTCAAAAAATGACGCTTCTTTGTTCGATAGATCATTTCCATTGAATTTATGGATAAATGATAACGTTTCATCATCAATAGCATTAAGGTATTCCATTCGGATGCCTTTTATTTTTTGTTTAATAAATGGTTTTTGGATAACCAATTTCAGATTAACAAACACATTTATAAAATGATCCACTGGATTTAGAAGTGTTTTAAACTTGGATGTTTTCGGATAAATTGCCGGAATTACAAACGATAAGTTGCTTCTCAAAACGGCTTTCAAACCAACATTTTCCTTAAGCGACGTAAAATAACCCGACTTGTCGTAAACCCTTTTTGCACTCGGTGTAAACTGCGAAATCCCGATTTTTCCGTCCAACTCAGCATGCATCGCATTCAAAATTTCACGACCAATACCGCTTCCTTTTGTTTTCGGATGGACCCACCACGTCGATAGCCAACCGATTTTTTCGGAACGACCGTCAATCTGGATGTAGTCGATAAAAACACCCATATAACCCAGAAGTTCATCATTCAAATACGCCAAAAGCAAAACAATATCCTCGTCTTTTAAATCGGGATTTTTAGAATGGGCCAACAAGCGGTGTTTGCTGATGGATAAAAACGAATGGTTCCAAAACCCGGAATCGGCAAATAACGCTGGGATGTCTTTTTTATATATTTTCTTGAGTGCTGTCATTTTCTGGTGAGGTTATATTTTCCAATACACTTATTGAAATACTTGTACAAGTTTTCGGTAACTATTTGTTTTTCAGTATTTTTATTTGGATTTTCTAAGGTAAAACGCTGAATAATTCGTGTGTCGATGTCTTTTTTCATACCCGAATTGCCAAATAATATTAAATTTGGATCGTATTCAAAAAGTTCCTGAATCAATTTCTTAGATATGTTCTTGTCGGTAAAAGGAAATGCAAAAAACGAATAATCAACATTAAAATGTTCCTTAAGCCAATCAATCGACTCAATGATTTCCCTCTTTTGTTCCTCATGTGTCAACTGTTGCAACGGCGGATGGTTCATCGTGTGACCTCCAAAATAAAACCCCGCATCCATCATTTCCTTAATTTGTACTTTGGTAATGTAGGGTTGTTCTTGTTTCAAGTAATCCGTAATATCGATCTTTAAAAAATCCAACACATCAGCCAGTTTTCCCCGTTCTGCATAGTTGAGATTTAGGAAATTTTTTTGAAACTCTTGTACAGTTTTGTAGGTAAAACCAATTCGTTTTGCAATTTCATTCAAAACATTGGAAGGGTTGTTTATTTGATCTAAATGATTGATAATAATACTAATTGAATGTTTGTACAAAATCACATTATTATCTACAAAGCTGGGATTGATAAAGAAAATCGCATTGATATTTTTTGCTTTTAAAATAGGGAAAATCACGCTGTAAATTTCTTTTAAACCATCATCAAACGAGATTAAAAAACTGTTTTTTACTTTTTTTTGCGTCTGCAATGCACCGGGATGCAGGGAGCTGTAATTTTTTTTTAAAATTTCTAAATCATCTTCAAATTGTCTGCTGTTTTTAAAAGAATACAAGTTTTCGATATGCGTTGCTTTCTGATCGCTTACAAGATGATAACAAGGAAAAACAGACTGATTTCTAAAAAACTTTAAAAATTTTTTATGCGAAGTTTTGTATAAAACGTCTTTTGCTAATCCCATATACAGTCGGCTGTTATTGAAAATTACCGTCAAGGCAATTTAATTTCAGCGTAAAAATAGTTTTTTTATTCCAAATTCGTCGGTCTTTTTAAACACCATAAGCACCTTTTTATACCAACTATAAAATATATTCCTCTTTGAAAAATATGCAAACTGCGGTGTACATTGTTTAAGGAAATGGAGTGCAATTATTTTTTAAATAGGTGTAAGTAACTGTTATTTAGACAAATGTGTTTTAATTGCAACTTCAATAAAGTTAAAAAAGTAATAAAGTCATCGTAACAAAGTAGAATACCGCTACATTTGCAGAAATAAAAAACAAAGAAATGTTCAATACAGTACACCATCATCATTTTCATTCTGGCACTCAAGCGAGTTGATTTTGATATGTAGTACACTATAAATTTTAATCCTGTTTGAGTAAATCAAATGGGATTTTTTCTTTTTTACGACTTTCCTACACACGATTTACTCCAACATATATCCTTAAAAAATGAGTAAATTAAAAATTGCAATCCAAAAAAGTGGTCGTCTTAGCGAAAATTCGCTGAATTTATTAAAAGAATGTGGCATCAAATTTCCCAACGGTGGCGGAAAATTAATTACCGAAGCGACTAATTTTCCCATCGAAATTTTGTTTCTGCGAGACGACGATATTCCGCAATATGTGGAACAAAAAGTAGCCGACATCGGAATTATTGGTGAAAATGTTTTGGTAGAAACGGCCAAGCAAATTGAAACCGTTGAAAAGCTTGGATTTTCATCCTGTCGTTTGAGTTTGGCTGTGCCAAAAGAAATCCAATATACCGATTTATCGTATTTTAACGGCAAGAAAGTGGCTACATCATATCCCGTAATTCTTGAAAATTATTTCCAACAAAACAACATCCAAGCGATTATCGAATTCATTTCGGGAAGTGTGGAAATTGCCCCGGGAATCGGTCTGGCAGACGGAATTTGCGACATCGTAAGTAGCGGCAGTACCTTGCGGTCCAACGGTTTGAAAGAAGTAGAAAATGTAATGTACAGTCAAGCCGTTTTAGTAGCTTCAGAAGATTTGGATTTTGAAAAGAATCAGATTCTACAAAAATTGTTATTCCGAATTCGATCGGTACAAAAAGCAAAAGAAAACAAGTATATTTTGCTCAACGCGCCAAATGATAAGTTGGACGAAATCATCAAAATCCTTCCGGGGATGAACAGTCCCACGATTTTACCATTGGCAAAAGAAGGTTGGAGTAGCTTGCATTCGGTCATTGGCGAAGACCAGTTTTGGGACGTAATTCAAGAACTCAAAAACGCGGGAGCCGAAGGAATTTTAGTCGTTCCCATCGAAAAAATGATTGTTTAAAATTTAAAATTTTTCAAATGAAAACCTATACAAATCCACCGATAAATCAATGGGAATCACTCATCGAAAGACCTAGTTTTCCTGCTGAAAATTTAGAAGAAAAAGTCGGTCAAATTATAGCGCAAGTCCAACTAAATGGTGATGCGGCTTTACGCCAATTTTCTAAAGATTTTGACAATGTCGAACTGCTTGATTTACAAGTTTCTCAAAGTGAAATTGAGTTTGCCCAAACACAAGTTTCTGAAGAATTGAAAGAAGCGATTGGCATTGCTGCAAATAACATTCGCACTTTTCACGAAAGTCAACAAAGCACTGAAACCGAAGTCGAAACGATGCCAGGCGTTACGTGTTGGCGTCAAAATGTAGCGATAGAAAACGTGGGTTTGTACATTCCAGGAGGCACGGCTCCTTTGTTTTCCACTATTTTAATGTTGGTTGTTCCTGCTCAAATTGCCTGTTGTAAACGTATGGTTTTGTGTACGCCACCGGATAAAAACGGCAACATCAATCCGGCTATTTTATACACGGCTTCTTTTTTAGGCATTACCGAAATTTATAAAGTGGGTGGAGCTCAGGCCATTGCTGCAATGGCCTTTGGAACTGAAACAATTGCCAAAGTAAATAAAATTTTCGGGCCAGGAAATCAATATGTAACCAAAGCGAAAGAAATGGTTCAGCAAAGTGGCGTGGCCATTGATATGCCTGCCGGACCGAGTGAAGTCTTGATTATTGCTGATGAAAATTCCGACGCTGATTTTGTTGCTGCTGATTTATTGTCGCAAGCCGAACACGGAGTGGACAGTCAAGTGGTTTTGGTAACCAATTCGGCTGATTTAATTCAAAAAGTAGAAACAGCGTTGCAACAACAATTGCAACAACTTCCGCGAAAAGACTTTGCCGAAAAAGCCTTACAAAATAGTTTTTCTGTAGTTTTGAATACCGTTTATGATTGCATCGATTTTAGTAATTTGTACGCTCCCGAGCATTTGATTTTAGCGGTGCAAAACAGCATCAGTTATGTGGGCGAAATTCAAAATGCGGGTTCGGTTTTTCTGGGAAATTACAGCTGCGAAAGTGCTGGCGATTATGCCAGCGGTACCAATCACACCTTACCAACAAATGGTTTTGCTCGAAGTTACAGCGGTGTTTCTTTAGACAGTTTTGTAAAGAAAATTACGTTTCAAAAAATTACTAAAACGGGTTTGCAAAACATAGGAAAAACCATCGAAATTATGGCGGAAGCCGAACAATTATTGGCACACAAAAATGCGGTTTCCATCCGTTTAAAAAAGATTGAAGATGAACAATAAAATCCAACAATTGGTGCGAAAGAACATCTTGAATCTCGCCCCATATTCCAGTGCGAGAGATGAATACGAAGGCAACGAAGGTGTTTTCTTAGATGCGAATGAAAATCCGTTTGGGATTTATAATCGTTATCCCGACCCGCAACAAACGGTGTTGAAAACGCGTTTGGCTGCAATCAAAAAGGTAAATGAGAATCAAATTTTTCTAGGAAACGGAAGCGACGAAGTGATTGATTTGGCATTTCGAATTTTTTGCGAACCCAATAAAGACAAGGTATTGACGTTTATACCCACGTATGGAATGTACGAAGTTTCGGCTAATATTAATGCAGTAGAAGTGATACAACTTCCGTTGAATGCTGTTTTTCAAATCGATAGAAAAAGCCTCGAACCCTATTTTTTAGATGCCAATTTAAAGCTGATTTTCATTTGTTCGCCCAATAATCCATCGGGAAATTTGATTCAATCTGAAGATATCGAATTCATTTTAGATCATTTCAACGGCATTGTTATTATCGATGAAGCGTATGTTGATTTTTGTCCAGAAGCGACTTTTGCAACAAAACTAAATCAGTATCCCAATTTAATTATCAGTCAGACTTTGAGCAAGGCTTGGGGTTTGGCGGGAATCCGTTTGGGAATTGCCTTGATGAACGAGCCACTTTTGCAGTTTTACAATAAAGTAAAAGCACCGTACAACATCAGTTCGGTCAATCAGAAAATCGCTTTGGAAGCCTTGTCGAATACCACCGAATTTGAATTGAATTTGAAACAGATTTTAATCGAAAAAGCAAAAATGATTCAGGAACTGCAAACGATTAAAATTGTTAAGAAAATGTATGCTTCGGATGCCAATTTTTTATTGGTTGAAGTCGAAAATGCCAATGAAGTTTATGCCCAATTGATTGATCAAAAAATCATTATTCGGAACCGAAATACCGTTGTTCCAAACTGTGTTCGAATAACCATCGGTACTTCCGAAGAAAATAAAAAATTAGTAAACGCTTTAAAAATACTTTCCAATGGCTAAAAAAGTTTTATTCATCGACCGAGACGGCACGATCATCAAGGAACCCGAAGATTTTCAGATTGATAGTTTTGAAAAACTGGAATTTCTTCCAAATGCAATAAGCAATCTCGCAAAAATTGCCAAAGAAATGGAATTTGAGTTGGTTATGGTCAGTAACCAAGACGGCTTGGGTACCGATTCTTTTCCAGAGAATACGTTTCATCCCGTTCAAAATTTCATCCTTCAAACCTTGAAAAACGAAGGAATTACTTTTACCGATGTTTTCATCGATCGATCTTTCGAGCACGAAAACAAGGAGACGCGAAAACCACGTTTGGGCATGTTGGGAAAATACGTTTTTGGAAATTATGATCTAGAAAATTCGTACGTCATTGGCGATCGATTGACCGATATTCAAATGGCAGAAAATTTGGGTGCAAAATCTATTTTTATCAGTGCACAAAAAGAGGCGAATGCCACTTTTATCACGTTGGATTGGAATGAAATTTACCAATTTTTAAAAAAAACACCTCGAATTGGAAAAGTAACTCGAAACACATTGGAAACGAAGATTTCAGTAGAAGTCAATCTCGATGGAACGGGAAAATCAAGTATTGAAACAGGTTTGCCTTTTTTTAATCACATGCTCGAGCAAATTTCGAGGCACGGAAATCTCGATTTGAACATCCAAGTCAAAGGCGATTTGCACATTGACGAACACCACACCGTTGAAGATACGGCCATTGCTTTAGGCGACGCTTTTTTGCAAGCTTTAGGAAGTAAAAAAGCTATTGAACGCTATGGATTTTTGTTGCCAATGGACGATTGTTTGGCACAAATTGGCCTCGATTTTGGCGGTCGACCTTGGTTGGTTTGGGATGCTGATTTCAAGAGGGAAAAAGTAGGCGATGTTCCCACCGAATTGTTTTTTCATTTTTTTAAATCCTTCAGCGATCAAGCCCGTTGCAATATCAACATTAAAGCGGAAGGCGAAAACGAACACCACAAAATTGAATCCATCTTCAAAGCTTTTGCGAAAGCGTTGAAAATGGCGGTTCGAAAAACGGATAATTTCAACATTCCAAGCACTAAAGGAACTTTATGATAGCGATTTTAAAATACAACGCCGGAAATGTAACTTCGGTTCAAAATGCGGTTGAAAAATTAGGCTTTTCTACGGTAGTTACCGACGATATTGCACTTTTGAGAAATGCGGATAAAGTTATTTTTCCAGGTGTGGGCGAAGCAAGTTCGGCAATGCAGTATCTGAAAGAAAAAGGCCTGGATCAAGTTATCGTCCAATTAAAGCAACCTGTTTTAGGCATTTGTCTCGGGATGCAGTTAATGTGCGAATTTTCGGAAGAAGGCGACACGAAAGGCTTGGGGATTTTTGATGCAAAAGTGTTGCAGTTTCCTCCCACCGATTTGGTGCCGCAAATGGGTTGGAATAATTTTACTTCAGTAAAAGGCAAATTGTTCGAAAACATCCAACTCGAAGACGATTGCTATTTTGTTCACAGTTATTATGCCGAAATTTGTCCCGAGACCATTGCCGTTACCGATTATATTTTGCCTTTCAGTGCTGCTTTACAAAAAAACAATTTTTATGCAACCCAATTTCACCCGGAGAAATCGGCGAAAATTGGTTTGCAAATCTTACAAAACTTTCTGAACTTATGAGGATTATACCAGCAATTGATATTATTGACGGAAAATGCGTCCGACTTTCCAAAGGCGATTATGCCACACAAAAAACCTACAGCGAAAACCCACTGGAAATGGCGAAACAATTTGAAGATTTGGGTGTGAAATACGTGCATGTAGTAGATTTGGATGGAGCGAAAGCCAAACAGATTATCAATTACAAAACCTTGGAACTTTTGGCCACAAGGACCAATTTAATTATCGATTTTGGTGGTGGAATCAAATCGGAAAGCGATGTGAAAATCGCTTTTGATTCGGGAGTCGAACAAATTACCATCGGAAGTATTGCGGCTCAAAACCCGACGTTAATGCTCGAGTGGTTGCAGAAATTTGGTACTGAAAAAATCATTTTAGGGGCGGATTGCAAAGACCGAAAAATCGCGACAAATGGTTGGCTCGAAAGTTCTGAAGACGATGTGGTTGCTTTTATCAAGGGCTATCAAGCCAACGGAATCAGTTATAGCATCGTTACCGATATTGAAAAGGACGGCATGCTTTTGGGGCCTGCATTTGAATTGTACGGCGAAATTTTATCAGAAATAAAACCCATAAAACTCATTGCAAGTGGCGGAATTACTACGATTGACGATGTGATAAAGTTGAGTGAAATGGGGTGCGAAGGCGCGATTATTGGAAAAGCGATTTACGAAGGAACAATCAATTTAAAGGAATTAATGAAAATATCATGCTAAAAAAACGAATCATTCCGTGTCTTGACATCAAGGACAATCGAACGGTTAAGGGAATTAATTTTGAAAATATCGTTGACGCAGGCGACCCTATTGCATTGGCAAAGAGATACGTCCTTGAAGGCGCTGACGAACTGGTTTTTCTCGATATCACGGCGACTCAGGAAAAGCGAAAAACCTTGACTGAGTTGGTGCGTCAGATTGCCGCTGAAATCAATATTCCTTTTACTGTTGGTGGAGGAATCAACAGTTTGGAAGACGCAAAAGCCATAATCGACTCGGGTGCGGATAAAATCAGCGTGAATTCGGCAGCGATTTTAAATCCCAAATTGATCACTGAAATTGCTAAAACTTACGGTAATCAGTGTGTCGTGCTGGCTATTGATGCTAAATTTACAGACAACGAATGGATGGTTTTTCGCAGTGGCGGAAAAATCGCAACGGGCTTGAAAGCGGTGGATTGGGCCAAGACTGCCGAAAGGCTAGGGGCTGGCGAAATTTTGCTGACTTCCATGAACAACGACGGTACGAAAAATGGATTTGCATGCACTATTACGCAACAAATTTCAGAAGCCGTCTCTATTCCGGTAATCGCTTCTGGTGGAGCGGGAACGATGGAACATTTTGCTGCTGTTTTCCAAGAAACAAAAGCTACAGGAGCTTTAGCAGCGAGTGTTTTTCACTTCGGACAAATTCCTATTCCAGAACTTAAAAATTATTTAAAAACTAAAAATATCCCCATTCGATTATGAAACCTGATTTTACAAAAACCAATGGATTGACCCCTGTAATTATTCAAGATGCTGCTACTTTGCAAGTGTTGATGCTCGGTTACATGAACGAAGAAGCCTTCAAAAAAACCGTGGAGGAACAAAAAGTAACGTTTTTCAGTCGCAGTAAAAACCGATTGTGGACCAAAGGTGAAACCTCTGGAAATTTTTTGTACGTTAAAAATATCCACTTGGATTGCGACAGTGACACGGTGTTAATTTTTGTTTCTGCCGAAGGCCCAGCCTGTCATACCGGTGCTGTTTCATGTTTTAAAACACAAAGTGAGACGAATTTTTTATACCAGTTGGAGCAAACCATTCACAATCGTATTGACGAAAATGTAACGACTTCCTACACCAACCAATTGTACCGAGGAGGGATTAATAAAGTGGCGCAAAAAGTAGGCGAGGAGGCTGTGGAATTGGTTATTGAAGCCAAAGACGACAATGCCGATTTGTTTAAAAACGAAGCCGCCGACTTGCTGTACCACTTTTTAATTTTGCTCAAAGCGAAGAATTTTAAATTGAAAGATATTGAAGCGGTTTTGGAGGGGAGAAATTCGTAGTTTATCAGTCACGCTCATTGCTTTAAGTTTCAAGTATGTTAAATCGCCACGTTTTCAATTAGCCATAAACGGCTCTTTTCCTATTTATAAATTGTCTCGCAAAGTTTGAGAAGTTTCTTTGTGACTTTGCGAGAGCCAAAATAAAGATGTCGAATTTAATTTAAGAAATTCTTTAATTCCAATTCCTCACTAATGCCTCTTTTACCTCAAAGGATAGCCTTCTTCACCGTTTCTTTTTAATTTCAATCGGTACTCATCACAACTGTCGCATCTTCGGCTGGATTGCCAAATGAGTGTGATTTCATGAATGCCTTGGGTTCGACCCAGATTAGACAGATTCCAATCGTAGGAATAGCCGAAAGTAAATTCATTTGCTTTGAATGAAAATACGGGATTTACAGAGGTTAGGAAGTGGCTGTTGTCGCTTTTTCCTTCTGGATTTGTAGCCACAATTACCCCTAAACTAAAACGGGTAAAATCTACTATAGTTCCTAAATCAAGACGATTGTATTGACCTTGTCGCATGTAATTAGCGGTTAGAAGTAAAGTTGATTCGGGTGGAAGAATACTTCTCGGACTGTTGGCAACATCAATGTAATATCCGCCATGAACGGATAAAAACATGTCCAATGGCACGTTTCCAAATTCTCGAAAAGCCACATTGGGTCGGTTGAGGTGTTTTACTGAAAGTCCAATCCAAGCATTTTCTTGGTCAAATTCAATTCCTGCAGCCATATCAAAAAAGTTAATTTTGTTACGGTAATCGCCAATACTAGGGTCTACAGTTATCGGGTTTATTTGTCCGGTATTGATATTAATTTGGTCTTCGAGCAATAAATTATCGAAACTGTAATCTTTTCTGCCAAATCCCGTTTCGAGTCCAAACCGTACTCGCCAGTCGTAATTGATGTTGATTTTATAAGAAAATGCTGCATTTAATTTGAAATAATTCAAACTGGTAAACACTTCATTTTGGTTCATAACAGTCATTCCAACACCAACTTCGTCACTAACGATGGTATTGAGGTAGGCAAATTGAGTATCCATTTTTCGATTACCATCGGGCCATTGGCGGCGGTGTACAAATCCAGCGTTCCAGGTATTGGCAATTCCCGTATAGGCTGGGTTTAATGTTTCAGGTATTAAATAATACTGTGTAAAGATTGGGTCTTGTGCCTTCGCCTGAAAGGAACAAATTATAATAACTAGAACGATTAATATTGATTTCATCTATTGTGGCGCTTATTTAATTAATACAAAAGTTTGGTTTTCGTAAATAGTAGTGCCATAAAACGTTTCGGCAGTCACTTTACTGTAATAGTTTCCATTTTCGGCGTTGAATCCTTTGATTTTTCCATCCCAACCTTTGATTACATCAGCTTTTTCTGAGTAAATCATAGAGCCCCAACTGTCGTAGATTTCCAGTATGATATTTTTGAGGTTTTTGGTTACGGGTCTGAAATTTTCGTTGACGCTGTCGTTATTTGGTGTAAAGCCCGAAGGAATAACCAAAATATATCCTTTTTCGATTTTTAAAACAACTGTGTTTTTATATACGCAACCAAACGGATACGTCACAGTTTGAGTCACTGCGTAATCTTGCGGAACAGTGTATGTATGAATAGGGTTTAATTCGCTAGAAAAAGTGCCGTCCCCAAAATCCCAAAATATCGACTCATAATCTCCTGTGATGTTGCTTGTAAACTGTATCGCATCATTGATGGAATAAAATCCAAAAGAGGTGTAACTTGTTGAAATTGTTTCAAAAGAAGCCAATCCAATTTCAGGATTATCAACGTTAACTGTATACATTTGGCTACAGCCTAAACTGTCAAAAACGGTTAATAAAACGGTTCCGTTTGTTTCTGTGTTCATAATTTGACCGTTTGATCCACTGATCGTTCCGCTTGACCACTGGTAGGTGAAAGGAGGGAGGCCACCAGAAGCTTGTGCTATGAAATTCTGGGTCACTTTTCGAGTGGCACAGTCAAAATCGGTTTTTGTAGTGACATTAATCGCAATTGGATCAGGTCGTGTCAAACTGTATTGTCCGGAAATAGTGCAACCATTTGCATCTACAACAGTTACCGCATAATTTCCAGCTACAAGATTATTCAAATCTTCAATCGTTGATCCATTCGACCAAGAATAGGTAAACGGAGCGGTGCCGCCTGAAACGATTAAATTGATGAGGCCACTACTTGCATTGGTACAATTTGTTGGATTGGTAAGATTTGCTGCCAGAACCAAAGGCTGCGGTTGCACAATAATAAAGGTTCTAACAATTATACAAGGTTTGCTATCCGTAATTGTTGCGGTATACGTTCCAGGAGCAAGATTGTTTCTGGTAAGACCTGCTGTACTTCCGTCGTTCCAAGTTAAGGTTACCGGTGCAATGCCGCCCACTAAATTCAG
>NZ_JBIPPD010000106.1:0-11154 GCF_044368625.1 Flavobacterium sp.
TTTCCGTTAAATTGTTTCCAAAAAATTCAGGCAATCCATACCAATTGTACACTTGATTTTGATACCCCAAATCGATGTTCCAATTGTAGGAATCTTGCTTGCTTCCGTAAGTCAAATCCAAACCGGTGTCATAGAATTTATCGTCGAGTTTTACCCCTTTGATATTTCCTTGAGCCGATTGGTGGCGTAACATTCCAGCAACAAAATCGGTGTCGTTGACATCTTCGGTGATATACAATTCGGCGTTTGCAGCTGCATAACTTCCAAAAGCCAATGTGGCGTAATTTTTAAACAATCGTTCTTGTGCCGTTTTATCAACTGATGCAGCGCGACCTTTGGCTGGAGCAAAAGTTGACGCAACTGGAAATGAAAAAATGTTGTAATTGATTACTTCTTTTTTAGCCGTTTCTTCATCGTCAAGTGTAGGCGTTTCCTTGACTTTAAAGGCGTCCGAAACCGTTGGCGTGTAGGATTTCACTACATTCACCACTTCTGTTCCTATATTTTCGTCTTTTTTTTGCGCAAAAGTGGTTTGTAAGCCTGCAAAAAGAAGTACGATTGAAATTTTATAATTGATTTTGTGCATCATCTTTTTTGATTTGAAAATTTAAAATAAAGCTGCATTAGTTTTGAATAGACGAATTGGTTTTCGATTCTTCGGCTCTCAAAATGGCTAGGTTTTCTTCTGCTTCTGCAATGACATCAGGAAATTCGGAGAAGTTTTTGACCACCGCTTCCAAAATAACATTCGCCTGGTAACTGTCTTTCAAAGCATAGAAATTTTTGGCCATCAATACCAATCCTTTGGCTCCAAAATATTTATAACCCGAATAATCCTTGGCTAATTTTTGAACCGCCTTATTGGAATCTTCAAACTTTCCGTCTTTGTTTTTAAAAAAGGCGTCGTAATACAAAGCTTCTGCGGCAACTTCTCCTTTGGCAATCGTCAGTAATTTGGCGTAAGCCGAACGAATTTTTGCTTCATCCTTGGTTTTCACAGCCGAACGCGCCACAATAATTTGAGCATCGCTTCGGATTTTATCATCCGTTTTAGGGTTGGCCAAAACTTTATCTGCAGAAGCTACTGCACTGGCATAATCTTCTTTGTCATAATAAGCTTTCATCAAGTTGGCTTGCGCAAAAGTAATGTTTTGTGGAAAATCAGCTTCGGTTTCCAATCGTTTCAAAACGGGAATGGCTTTGTCGTAATTTTTGGCTTTCAAATGAATCGAACTAAGTCGTGCCAAGGCTTGCTCGGTGAATTCGTTTCGTGCTTTTGAAATCACAAATTCGTAATTTGGAACCGCGTTATTTTCGAGATTATCAGCAAAATAAAGTTGTCCTAAATAAAAGTTGGCTTTCAATGCATGAATCCCGTTTGGAAATTGTGCCACATACGAACTGAATCCGGAAATGGCTTGCTTGCTGTTGTTTTGTAAATACTGCTTTTCAGCCGATTCGTAAGTATCGTTATCCAATTCTGAATCAGAAATTTCGATAAAATCAAGCGTTTTTACCCACGTGGCATACTCGTCCACTTTTCCACTGTCTACATAAATCAATCGTGCTGTAGAAACTGCTTGTAAGGCTTCTTGAGTATTGGGAAATTCAGCAGCCACTTTTTTAAATTTTACCAAAGCTTGTTGCGGTTGATCGCCGTTGTAATAAATTAAACCCTGACGCAAAATTGATTTTCCGGTATACGATCCATCTTTATATTCGGCAATTAATTTGTCGTAGGTTTTAATTGCATCCGAAGTTTTATTTTCGGCGGTATAGGTATTTGCCAGTTCGAACAACGCATCATCACGGTATTTTGATTTCGTGTAGGTCGATATAAACTTGTTTAAATCCTCGATTTTCTTTTCGTTTCGTTGCACAAAACCATAACTGATGGCTTTCTGAAAAGCTGCATAATCGGCGTCAATACCATTCATATCGATGGCTTTATTATAGGCTTCCATTGCAGGCCAGTATTTTCCGTTTACGAAATTACTATCTCCTGAACGCAAAAGGGCGTCGTTCAACCGTACTTTATCCGCTTTATTCGATTTAATGTAGGCATCAAAATGTTTTACCGCTTGTTCATAATTCTTCAGTTTGAAATACGTGTAGCCAATGTTGTAATCGATATTTTTGAATTCGGGTGTATTTTTGGCTTCTGCATTTCCTTCAAACTGCTTGAAACTGATGATTGCATCGCTGAAATTATCCAAAACATATTCGGTTTCGGCTTTCCAGAACGTGGCACGAGCGGTAAACTTTGCATCTCGAGGTTCGGCAATTGATTTTTTAAACATGGCTAAAGCTTCGCTGTAGTTTCCATCGGTGTACAATTCCAACCCGCGGTAAAATGTTACTTTTTGGAACGCTTGCTTGTTTTCGAAACTTTTATTTTTTTCTAACAAAACCAGCGCTTCTTTATAATTTTTAGAAGTAATATAAGAGTTGATCAATAAGGTTTCGATCGTAGGATTGTTGGCGTTTGTAGGGTATTTTTCGATAAAAGAACTCAACACACTTGGAATACTTTGGTACGGATTTCCGATGTCGTAACTCAATTTGGCATAATTCAAATACGCATCTTCTTGAATTTTCAAATCAAATTCCATTTCAGAAGCGCTTTTAAACGCGTTTAAGGCTTGTGGCTTTTTATTGGTTTTCAAATAACTTTCACCCAAATGATAGTAGGCATTTTGCGCCACAAAATCTTTTCCGTCGATGATTTTGTTGAATTGCGCAATGGCATTTTCGTACTCTTTCTGTTGGTAGTAAGCATAACCCAACATGTAATAATCCGTGTTGTTCCACTTGCCTTTTTTTCCTTTGTACTCTTTCAAGTACGGAATGGCTTGGTCGTATTGCTTTAAGTTAAAATAACTCTCGCCAATAATTTTATTCAACTCCGATTTTTCTTGCGCATTGGATTTTGCCATCGCTTTTTTTCCCAGATCAATGGATTCCTGAAACTTCCCTGCTTTAAAATTCATATCGGCTTGAAAATACGACATTTTGTCTTGGTACTTTTCTTCGCCCGAAACTTGGTCAAACTGCTTGGTTGCTTCCGTGTAATCATCCGCTTCATAAGCCATAAATCCTAAGTAATATTTGGCTTGCGAACCATATTCTTTAGAATTAGATACCTTATTAAAATAAGTAGTAGCTTCTTTTTTGTTTTTCTGGGTATAAAAAACATAGCCTTTTTGGAAATTGAAACGGTCGCTTTCGTCAGTCGTTAACGTATTTTCGTCTACTTTGTCAAACCATTCCATGGCTTGAGCATATTGACCTTGCTCGAAATAAAATTGCGCCACTTCGGTGTAGGCCTGGTTTGTCTTGGAACTCGTAGGATAATTTTGGATGAACTTTTCCATCAATTCATCAGCTCCATTTTGATTGAGGCGAATGGCACAAATGGCAACATAATAAGTACAATCGGCTTGCACATCCATATTGTTGTTCTGCTGCTGCACGTTGATAAACAAGAGCTGAGCCGATAAATATTGTTTGTCGTTGTAGAGTTCAACAGCGCGATTAAAATCTTTGAGTTGGTTGGTATAAATTTCTGACTGTTGGGCAGAAACAGTGGTGGTCATTCCAGCACTAAGTAAAGGGAACAGTAGCCAAGAATATTTATGCATTGGTTTTGGTTTTAAAAAATTCAAATATATAAATTCCATTGGGTATAACGTACTAAAATTAAAATTTAGTATTACGTTTTGACGCTATTTAGAAAAAAACGTACTTAATTATTGAATTTAAAATATATCCGCCTTGAAAGCCAATTTTATTTTGAATACGATTTGAAACGTAGTACTTTTACCAAACTAAATCTGAAAAAAATCATGGCAGAAAACGTTTTATTTTTAAGAAATGTAACTATTTATCAAGAAAAAAACAGGATACTTACGAATGTAAATTTGGAAGTTAATCATGGGGAATTTATTTACATTATTGGAAAAACAGGATCTGGAAAAAGTAGTTTGATGAAAACACTTTATGCCGATTTGCCGCTAATTGAGGGCGAAGGCAGCATTGTAGATTATGACTTAGTAGGTTTAAAAGAAAGCAATATTCCGTTTTTACGTCGAAAAATCGGAATCGTTTTTCAAGATTTCAAACTCCTCCCCGACCGAAGCATCAGCGACAACATGCTTTTTGTATTGAAAGCAACCGGATGGAAAGACAATGTGGAAATGCAAAATAAAATAGACGAAGTTTTAGAAAAAGTCGATATGAAAGCGTCTTCTTTTAAAATGCCACACCAACTTTCGGGTGGCGAACAACAACGTGTGGCCATTGCCAGAGCCTTGCTTAACGATCCCGAACTGATTTTGGCCGACGAGCCCACTGGAAATTTAGATCCGCAAACCAGTGTGGAAGTGATGGCGGTTTTGCGAAAAATCAACGAAAATGGAAAGACTGTTATTATGGCAACGCACGATTATGCTTTGATTATGAAATTTCCTGGAAAAACCTTGAAGTGCGAAGGCGGAACTATTTTTGAAGTCGTACAGAGAGCGGTTTAATGATGCTTTCCATTTTAATTCCCACTTATAATTACAATGTTTATCCGCTTGTTTTGGAGCTGAATGGACAATGTCAAACTTGCGGAATCGAATATGAAATAATTGTTTTAGACGACAATTCAAAAAAGATTTTTTTAGAAAATGAAGAAATTAAGGCTTTAGAAAACTGCAAATTTTTGGTTAACCAAAAAAATTTAGGTCGCGGAGTCAATATCAATAAATTGGTTGAATTATCAAAATTTGAAAACGTTTTGATTTTAGAAGCTGATGCTTTTCCTTCCAAAAAAAATTACATTCAATTGTATGTTGACGCTTTAAAAAAGAAACCACAAGCAGTTTTTGGAGGCGTAATTTATTCAGAAAAAAAACCTTCTAAAAATACTTTACTTCGATGGATTTATGGACACGCTCGAGAATCCAAAAGTTTGAACTATCGACTTCAGCATCCCAATGATATTGTTTTTAGTTGGAATTTGATGATTCAAAAAAAGATTTTCATTGCGAATGCTTTTGATACTTCGATCACTACGTATGGTTTTGAAGATTTGGTTTTTTTAAAAAAACTGAAGCAACAGAAAGTTGCGATTACTCAAATAGACAATCCGTGCATGCATCAAAATGAAGAATTGTCTACCATTTTTATCGAAAAATCGAAAACTGCGGTTCGAAATTTGGTCGATTTACACCAAAGAAAAATACTATCGGCAGAAGATTCGGGGTTGATTCCTGCATTTGAAAAAATTGAAAAATGGCGTTTAACAGCTTTAAAAGCATTCTTTTTCAAGAAATTTGAAAATGCGATGATTAAAAACTTACTTTCTGAGAAACCTTCCTTATTTGTATTCGACTTATATCGATTGGGTTATTTTTGCAAAATAATTCGGTTGAAAAATATAACAAAATGAAAGTTTTAATTGTAAATAATTACCTCAGTAATACACTTGGTGGCGTAGAGAATTATTTACAAGCCTTGACTCAATATGCCCAAAACAACGAAACAGAAATTGAGTTTAAGTGGTTTGGTGTTGCTGATAAAAAAACTAAATGGTATCAAAAATTCTATAATGCTGCAACAACTACAGCTATTATAGCAGAAATCGATACATTCAAACCCGACTTAATTCACAGTTTTAGTATTGGTGCCACGGTTACGCCTCATTTTATGAGCTATGCAAAAAGTAAAAACATTCCAATAATTCATTCGTTCCATGACTACTACTACATTTGTCCGAAAGGATATATGCTTGACATATCTGAAAATTCACTATCCAAAAAGCATAATTTTATAAATTGCATCCTGCATCATCATCCTAAAAAAACTATTTTATTTGATGGCATTCTTAATTTGAAACAATCCTATCACAAATCAATTATAAAAAAAAACATTTCCTATTTCCTTTCGCCATCCACAAATTTGACCGAAATGATTGGACTTGAATTTGAAAAAAAAGGAGCTACACTTCCTAACCCCGTTGTGATTTCAAATCCGGATGTAGATACGCAAAAATCCGATTATTTATTATTTGTAGGTCGATTAGAAGTTGAAAAAGGCGTTTTGACTTTAGTAAAGGCTTTTCAACAGCTGCTTCAAAATTTTCCTAACGAACAATTAAAAATTGTAGGTTCTGGAAGTTTTCAATCTGAAATTGAAAAGTATATCGAAAAAAATAAAATTAAAAATATTGCTTTTTTAGGAGCAAAAAGCTGCGACGAACTAATAGAAATTTATGCTTCTGCTAAAATTACAATTGTACCCAGTGAAATTTTGGAATCGTATGGAAATGTAATTTTAGAAAGTTTTGCATTTGGTAAAACAGTCGTAATAAGTGATTTACTAGGCATTCAAAAAGAAGTTGCTGGAACTAAAAGTGGATTGATTTTTCCCTACGGAAACGTTGAAAAATTACAAGAAACAATTGAGAAACTTTTATCTAATTCCGCTTTACGACGAGAATTAGAACAAAATGCCACCCATTTTGTATCTCATTTTTCTTTCGAAAATCATCTTGAAGCCTTACATAATATTTACAAAAAAGTTTTGAAAAACGAGTTTTAAAACTTTGCAAATTTCAAAAATTCTGCATATTCTCGGATGTAATCACTTTCATCAAAAACGGCAGAAGCGATGACCAAACAAACACTTCCCGACGAAAAATTATTGAGTTCGCGCCAAATTCCTGGATTTATAAGCAATCCTTCAAATGGTTTGTTTAAGGTCACTTTTTGCGATTCCTTTCCATTATTCAAAATCACATCAAAGCTTCCACTTAAAGCTACCAAAAATTGTTTGAGATTTTTATGAGCATGTCCACCTCGCTCGGCACCACTCGGAACGTCATATAAATAGTACACCCGTTTCATTTCAAAGGGTAAAACATCGTTTTCGATAACCGACAAATTTCCTCGGTTGTCTTCAATTTTTGGAATTGAAATTAGCGCAATATTCATATTAATTTAAATTTTTGTTTTTGTTGCAATTAATTTTTTACGTCCATCTGCGGCAGATGAAAGTACTTTTAAAATATCAAATACTTTAATTTTTCCTTGTTTCACATCGAAGAATATTTTTAAAAAAACCCATAAATAATGGTGTTTTGGAAATATTTGTTTGTAAAATGCACCCAAACCAAAATAATTTTTTTCCTTGCTGTTTCTCAAAACAGTAGTTACTCCTTCGTGTTGAACAATAGTTTTATTAATAAAAATAATTCTCTTATTGTTTCTTTTTAAATTCATTAAAAACAAAGGTTCATCGCCTAATTCAAAAAATGAATTATTACCAAATCGTTCGTCAAATTTAAAAATACTTGAATCAATATTTTCAGTTTTCAAAGTAATCTCAATCGTACCGCAATTTAGAATTGAAAGTGTGGTAATAGGGTCTTGAGGCTTATTAGCATAAGGCTTTAATAATTGCGTACTATTTTTTTGAGCTTGAAACAAGATTGAATCTGGTGCTGCATTGTTATTATAAGCATCAATAATAATTTCACGTGTGTTCTCAAAATATTCTACATCATCATCGGTAAAAATAACAATTTTTCCTAACGCATTTTGCAAAGCTAAATTTCTGCTTTTTGCAACCCCAGTTTCAAAAGAGTTAATTACTCTGATAGAATCAAATTCCGACCGCAACAATACATTTGATTGCGTTTGATTAATAATCAAAATAGGTGTCTTCGTTAAGTCATACCCTTTAAATATTGGAATTAAAAAATCTAACGAAACTTGGTTTTGCGTAGAAATTAAAAATTCTAAATCATTAACTGTATACGTATTTTTCAATTAAATTTATATTTTAGCAAATATAATACTATTATTATTTTATAATGCAAAACGACTCTTTAGTTACTGTTATCTGTCTTTGTTACAACCACGCCGAATATGTTGAGGAAGCACTAAATTCTGTTATCAATCAAACTTATAAAAACATTGAACTGATTATAGCAGATGATTTCAGTACCGATAATTCAGTTCAAGTAATTGAAAACTGGCTAAAAATTCATCCTGAAATTTCTTTTGTTAAGAATAAAAAAAATGTTGGGAACACGACCACATTTAATCAATGTTTGAAAATAGCCAAAGGAGCATACATTATTGATCTTGCTGCTGATGATATTTTATTGCCAGAAACAATTGAGAAACAGCTCAAAGGTTTTGCTAATTCTACTTATGAAAATCTAGGCATTGTTTACGGCAACTTAGAATTAGTTACTAATGATAAAAAACATCTAAGATATTTCTTACCTGTAGATGCCAATTACAAACGCCTAAATCCTGAGCGTACCGGAGATATTTACATCGGTTTACTAGACGGGACGAATAATATGGGTGCTGTTGCCTCAATGGTTAAAAGAGAAGTTTTTGACACACTTGGCGGTTACGACGAAAATTTGGCGTACGAAGATTACGATTTTTGGATTCGAGCCGCCCGCTTGTATAATTTTGATTATATCGATGAAATTCTAATTGTCAAAAGAATGCTTGAAAATTCATTAGAAACCCAGGCTTTTAAAAAGTGGAATAAAAAGACGCGTAAATTTAATTATTCTACCTATCTGATTCTAAAAAAAGTATTTGCATTGAATAAAAATAAGGAAGAATTTATTGCAATGCTAAAAAGAGTTCATTATGAAATGACCGTTGCTTTTGCCACTCGGGACTTACTATTATTATTTAAATATATTATTTTTGAATTGAAAGTTCGATTGAAAATTAAGACACTCTGATTAAATTACCTTTGAATCGCGCTTTATAGTTGATAACTAATCGAAAAAGGAAAGATGTTTCGTAAATAATCACCCACAAAATATATTTCCATTTTAAGTTTAGAATAATAAATCTAAAATTGTGAAATAAAAATGAGTTAGTTAAATGCTTCTTTTTAAAATCGGCAAGAAAAATTTCGACATCAACTTTTTCAGATGCTACTTCAAATCGGCAGTTTCTAAACGTCGAATAAATATCAGCGTATTGTTGCAAAATCCCTATTTGTTGTGAGAAAATTACAGCATCGCTAAAAGTATTTTGTTTTATTAATAAATAAAGTTTCCAAGACGAATTCAAAATATAAAAATTTTTCTTTCCAAAAGTTTTGGTAATAGCATTTGGGTTGTCTTGTCGGTAATAAAAAACACCTTCACTAAACACCACTTTATTGCTATTCAAAAACAATTTTCGTGTTACATATTCATCTGAATCGAAAGCATCTTCAGGAAAAAATTCAGCCTTTACCAAACGAGATCTAAACAAAGCAAAACCATGGATTTTCCAAGTCAAAGATTTTTCGCATGCCAATTTTCCGGATAATTCTACCTTTCGATTTCCATTCAGACCAATGATTTGCTTATTGTTAATTTGTTTTTCGTAGAATACTTCCATATCGGGCAATATCGAATCTGCATCAGTTTCAATTTGTCGTTGAACCATTTTTTCGAACAAATCAGACGAAAAGAGATCGTCTTGTGAAGCATAAAAAAAGTAATCTCCCCTAATTTTTGGACGTATAAAGTTCATAGAATTAGCTACCATTCCACCATTTTCTTTTGTAAAAACCTTAAACCTTGAATCAACTTTGGCAAATTCATTCAAAATTTGCAAGCTAGAATCTGTAGAAGAATCATCAACCATAAGAACTTCAAAATACGTATACGACTGATTTTGAACGGAAAGCAGGGTTTCTCGCAAATAATTTTCCCCGTTATACACTGGAATAAAAACAGAAATAAAAAGTGAATCATCCATTGAAATCAAAATAATGTTTTACGAAAATAAAACAATAATACTGCGAAATATAAAAATTGTTCTAAAGCCATTGCCATCAAAACACCTTGAATTCCAACTATTTTTATCAAATAGATACTGACAAAATACAGAAATATATTGGACAGCAATTCCAATAAAATATATGGCAGAACCATTTTTTTTGCTAAAAATTGAAAACCTAAAATCATTCCGCAGATTTTGAAGAAATCATTAATCAATTGCCAAATAAATAAATCGGCAACAGGTAGAAATTCATCCGTATACAAAATCTTTAAAATAAAAAACCTTAAAAAATAAATCACAATCCCACTTCCAATAAAAATGGGAATTATTACTTTGTAAAAACGGTAAAAAACCGCTTTGGTTTCCCATTTATTCTTCGCTCTGATAAGTTCAGGATAGAAATAAACGCTTACCAATGTGGTTATAAATATCAGATATAAGTTGGAAATACTAGTGATCGCCTCCCAAAAACCGGCATCTTTTAAACCAACATGAACGATTAAAAACTTCCGAATTTCCAACATCAAAAAAGGACTAATTAGCATGGATGGCAAAACCATAAATGAAAATCCTGCTAATTTTTTTATTACCGAAAAATCGTATTCTTTGATATTAATTCGTCCTAAAATTTGCAATTCTTTTGGCACATAAAAAAATGTAACTGTAAAAAGCACCACCGATTGCATCGTTATAGAAAGCAATGCACCGACTAACTTGAACTGAAAAATTAGGAAAACCGTTAAGATTAAGGCCAGAACATTACTGATAATGGTAGCGTAAATGAGTTTGCTGTACTTTCCCAAACCATTGATAATACTGATATAAAGTACCGACAGCACACTAAATGGTAAAACAACAGCAAGAACTTTAAATACAATGGTGTATTGCAAATCATTTCCAAATATTTTTACGGAAAGCACCTCTGAAAAACTAAAAATTAAAATACTTAAAATTGCGGCTAAGCCTAAAAAAGTCAGTAAAACAGTGGTTATAATTTTAGTAAGTTCTTTTTCCTGATTTTCATTTTCGCCGACATATTTAACAATTCCAGACGGAAATGCCAGTGTAGAAACCCCTTCTAAAGCACTGGTAAAATTTCGGAAATTCCCAATGTAGGCCATTCCACCGGCTCCTACAAAAACAGCCAAGACATTGGAAGTAATCACTCCAATTCCCATTTTAATCAAAACGCTAAAACTGTTTAAAGAAGAGATTTTGAAAAGTTGGTTTTGCAGTATTTTTTTGAAAAGGTTCAAATTAATATTGATTAAGAGTTTCAATTACAAAACCCATTTCTTCTTCGGTTAAAACTGGACTCATTGGTAAAGAGAGAACTTCATTGTGAATCTTTTCAGTT
>NZ_JBIPPD010000246.1:0-4288 GCF_044368625.1 Flavobacterium sp.
ATGGGAAAAGACAAATGATTAAAGTCCTTCAAAGCTTTTTGCTTATGAGGCGGTATGGGATAATGAATTTGCGTTTGAATGCCGTTTTCCGTCAAATAATTTTGCAATTCGGTTCGGTTTTTTGTGCGAATCACAAACAAATGAAAGACGTGATTTTGTGAATTATCGTAAAAGGGCAAACCGATTTTTGGGTTTTTAATTTCGGAAAGATAGCGTTGGGCAATTTTCCTTCGGCGTTTATTTTCCTGATCCAAATGCGGTAATTTCACATTCAAAAAAGCGGCTTGCAGTTCGTCCAAACGCGAATTGACCCCCATATAATCATTGTGATACTTCACTTCGGATCCGTAATTTCGCAATGAAAAAAGCACTTTTGCAAGTTCAGCATCGTTGGTCGTAATTGCCCCAGCATCGCCTAAAGCGCCGAGATTTTTGGAAGGGTAAAAGCTGTAAGCGGAGCCTCCGCCAAATCCTCCCCCAACCCCAAGCCTCCCCAACCCCTCCAAAGAAGGGGCTTTCGATAAGGAGAGGAGCTTGGACTGCTGCTCATTTTCAACTCCGAACTGGCTAATACCGACTCCCAACTCATTACTCCCAACTGACAAGTGACAACCGTGTGCCTGTGCAGCATCTTCAACTATCAGTAAATTATGTGCTTCCGCAATCGCGTTAATTTGTTGCATATCTGCCAACTGTCCGTATAAATGAACGACTAAAATGGCTTTGGTTTTAGGCGAAATTTGATTTGGAATTAATTTCGGATTGAGATTAAAGGTTATTTCATCGGGTTCTACAAGAATCGGAATTAATCCCGCTTCTAAAATGGCCAAAATACTGGCAATGTAGGTATTGGCAGGAACAATAACTTCATCGCCTTTTTGCAATTTTCCGAGTGCGATGTAACCTCTAAAAATTAAAGTTAGTGCGTCTAAACCATTGGCGACTCCAATGCAATATTTTGTGCCGCAATAGTGGGCAAAGTTTTTTTCAAAAATTTCGACTTCATTTCCTAAAATATACCAGCCTTTGTTCAAAAAAGTTTTTAATTTTTCTTGAAACAATGCTTCGTGAGGTGCATTTATTTTTTGTAAATCGAGAAATTTTATCATATGTTGATATTTATTGTTTTTTATTGGTCATATGTAATTCGCATTATTCTTCATCGGGGCTAACCTCGCATTTCCGTTATGCTCGTTTCATACCAAAACGTTTTCTAAAAGACTATAATTAGCGGTTGAAACTTCATAAAAATCGTGTACCGCGATATTTGCACCAAAACTTTCTTTCCAATAACAAAGTCCTTCGTTGAGATTCTTTCCTTGATCTTCATTGGAAATTCCAAAATCAAAAAACTTTTTTTCCTTAAAAACAGTGTTTAATAAAAAATCATGCAAATAATCCACGCTTCCCAAAGTATTTTTATCCGAATTTCCAGAAATATATTGGGAATGAGCCACATTTTTACTTTCAAAAATAGTGGTTCCTGCGACAATTTTGTTATTGTGATACACATTAAATTGTCTGATATTGTTGGGAAAATAGTGATGCAATTGAGCTATTTCTTCCCAAGAATGAACGGGTTTTGCTTGGTGATTTTCGGCGAGATTGGGTATTAGAACTTCCTTCCAAAACAATTCAAAATTAGGTTCTTCTCTCACCTCTAAACTAAATTTTTTGCCTTTGGCAACGCCTCGAAGTCGGTCTTTCGAAATGGTATAATTGCGTTGCAAATTGATTACGGCACAGGTATCTCTACGAATTAATTTGGCCTCAGCCAAAAACAAAGCGTAGTTCAGTTCTTCGGCTGCCACGTCCGAATAAAAAGGAGGAACTAATTTAATTTGTAGTTTGGAACAATTCTGCGACTCTAAAAAAATTAAAACAGTTCTAAATACTTCTAAAACCGCCGTTAATTTTAATTTTGTATCATAAATCAAACCACCATACGTCAAGCCTTGATGCGAAAAAACCTGATTGTCAACTCTGTTTGCGGGTAAAACAGCAATCCATTTTTTATCATCTTCTATAATTAATGAATAATCTTGAAATCGGTCGTTGTGGTATTCCATAAAATTGCGATGAAATAAAAATGTAGCATTTTTTGCTTTGCCAATAAAAGCATTCCAAGCTTCAAAATCGTTTTTTTGGTACAGCCGAACGGTATAATTTTTCACAATACTCCTTTAAATGCCGAAAATTACTGATTTTTTTAGGAATAGAAGCCAAAGACGCGTCAAAATTCCGTAGAATTCATGCTTTTGAGTTTGACAAATAATAGTATCTTTAAACTTTTAAATGATGCATTATTCTGTGAAAACTTCTAATTCGTTTATTTATTGCATTTTACTTTGGCTTACCACCGCATTTTGTTGGAGTCAGAATGTTGCGTTGTGGGAACAATTTAACGGTCGATACGACTTTACAGTTGTTGGAAATACGTTGAATCCGTTAGAAAACAATCCCTACACTTTTTGTACCATTGCCAACACTTCGTCGGAAAGTTTGAATTTACAACCTACCGATCAAATCGAAAAAGCATACATCTATTGGGCGGGCTCTGGAACGGGCGATTTTGAAATTAAATTAAACGGACAAGTTGTTAAATCCAGTCGAAATTTTCCCATTTTCAGAAATAATTTGAACTATTTTTCGGCTTATGCAGATGTTACTTCGATAGTTCAAGCCACAGGAAACGGACTTTACACGGTATCAGAATTGGATTTGCAAAGCGCGATTTTAGCTCCTGGATATTGTACCAATCGAACCAACTTTGGAGGTTGGGCCATTTTAATTATTTATAAAAACAATCTTTTACCCGTTAATCAACTCAATGTTTACGACGGTCTTCAGGCAGTTTCTGTGAGTCAAAACTCGTTGACCTTAACGCTAAACGACATGAATGTTGTGGATAATTTGGGTGCGAAATTAGGTTTCATTGCCTGGGAAGGCGATTCTACTTTGGCAAACAATGAATTTTTTAAGTTCAACGGTTTTGACTTGACCAACGCCATTAATCCATTGAATAATGCATTTAACAGTACCAATAGTTTTACGGGCTCTAACGAACTTTACAACATGGATTTGGATGTGTACGACATTGAAAGTTTTATTCAAATTGGCAATCCCACCGCGACTATTCAGCTTGTTTCACAACAAGATTTTGTAATGATTACGACAGTAATTTCAAAATTAAATAATCAGCTACCGGATGCTACGATTAGTTTTGAAACACCTGAAATCGAATGCAATTCCCGAACTATTACGGTGAATTATACGGTTTACAATACCAATAGTACGGATGTTTTACCCGCTGTAATTCCGGTGAGTGTATTTGCCAATGGCATTTATGTTACCACTTTTGCTACGCAAAATGCCATTCCGATAGGCGAAAGCGAAAGCGGTGTGATTACCCTTACGATTCCAGAAAGCGTGGCTTCTGATTTTTCGTTAATTTTTATAGTCGATCAAGATGCAAATGACGTTGGAATTCAAAAAGAATTGAATGAAAATAATAATACTTTTTCGAAGCTTGTGTCGTTTTACACTGCTCCAATTTCACCCGTTTTAGAAGCTTTAAAATCCTGTAATTTGGGTTTTGGAAAAGGTATTTTTGATTTGACCATTTACGAAGAGGTGGTAAAAAACAATCCTGACAACGAGGTGCGGTTTTATCAAAGCCGTATGGATGCCGTTTTGGAGCAAAATGCCATTACAAACTTAGCTAGCTTTGAGTCCGTTTCTTCGCCACAAGAGGTTTTTATTCGTGTCAACACCGAATTTTGCTTTCATATTATTCCTTTTACATTGCAAATAAAAAACTGTCCGCCAAAAGTTTACAATTTGGTTACCGCCAATAACGACGGGGCTAACGACACTTTTTTCATCGAAGGATTACGCAATATTTTTACCAATTTTAAATTAGAAATATTCAATCGTTGGGGAAATCTGATTTGGGAAGGAACGAACCAAACCGACGACTGGAACGGATTTGCCAATAAAGGAACCCGAATTATGGGTGACAAAGTTACTCCGGGAACTTACTACTACATTTTACATTTAAACGATCCCGATTACGAAAAAGCCTTGACCGGATTTATTCACGTTACGAATTAATCTTATAAAAACCAATACTAAGTAAGAAGAAAGTTATATTGTCGCAATTATTACCAAGTGCTTTTGCCACAGATTAAAAAGATTAAAAGGATTTTTAATCTATGAGACTAAGCAATCTGTGTTCATCTGTACAATCCGTGGCAAAAAGATTTAAATTTTTAAAATAAGACATTTA
>NZ_JBIPPD010000244.1:0-4394 GCF_044368625.1 Flavobacterium sp.
TTTAAAATGCGCAATACAATTGGCTTCACTACTAAATTCGACTCCAAAACTAAAAATATTCATACCCAATAATTTATCTATCAAACAAATATACAAAAATATGAGCAATTACGGATATACATTAAAAATAAACACAAAAATACTATTTTGTGCATGGTTGCCTTGTTTGTTAAATATTAGTCGACATTATCAGAAGCTTTTTGAGCATCAAACCTCCCATTATTCATCCGACTTTCATTCATGAAAGTCCACGCCAAAATCCGACTTGTCTTTTGTCCTTGTTTCATTTCAATCACTTTGATGTCGATTGGATTTATTTTCTTAAATACTTTCATCAAACTTTTCAAATGTTCATTTTTAGAAACCAGAGTCGTAAACCACATCACTTGTTGTTGGTATTTGGCACTTTCAAAAATCATTTGTGTAATGAACTTTACTTCGCCGCCATCGCACCACAATTCGTCCGAAATGCCTCCAAAATTAGGTGTTTTTGTAGTTTGGTCTTTTTGTAAATCCAAATTATTCAATTTTCGGAAAGTTGCCTTCTTTGCTTCTTCTTCCGAAGCATGAAACGGCGGATTACACATCGTAAAATGAAATTTATCTTCGGGTTCGATAATATCTTTGAAAATAAATCTCGAATTCAATTGTTGTTGCAAACTAATTTTTTCGCCCAAAGCGGGATTTTCTTGAAGAATAGCTGAACAGTTTTTTAACGCTTTCAAATTGGTATCCGTGGCAACAAAATCCCAATCGTAAACGCTGGCGCCAATTAGTGGATAAATGCAGTTGGCACCCACACCAATGTCCAAACCTTTGACAAAGCTACCTCTTGGAATTACTGATTTATTTCCTTGAATTAAATCAGCAATATAATGGATGTAATCGGCCCGACCGGGAATCGGAGGACAAAGAAATCCGTTGGGAATTTCCCAATTTTGAACATTATAATAGGTCATTAAAAGCGACTTGTTCAAACATTTAACCGCTTTTGGATTGTCAAAATCAATGGTCAAATGATCCGTATCTTTCACTTTTTGGACAAAAGTTTTCAGTTTGGGATTGGAGTGCATTAAAATTTCAAAATCGTAGCGTGAACGGTGAAGATTTCGAGGATGCAAATTATTTTTTTCGGTTGGATTCATGTTTTGAGGCATTGATAGTTATTAATTGAATTCAAGATTTCATTTTAAATCCAAATTAATATTTTCTATTAATTATTTTTTGAACGTTGTGTTTAAAATACATCATTTTTTCTAAGGTAGAATCCAAATGCTCTACTGTCCTTTTTAAAATATTCTTTGGCATTCTCAGTAAGTTTAGTGTTATGTGCGATAACAAAATGTTCAACAACATCCCTTCCCTTTAATTTAATTATATTTATGCCTTTTGCTTCCCCTAACGATGTTTTAGTTTTAATTGGATTTGTCATATTCTTAGTGTCATATACTATACATTTTCCGTTTTTTGATAAAATAGCTACATCGATATCATTTTTTTCAAAGTGTATGAATTTGAGAGCTTCCATTCTTACCCCATGTTTTATATAAATTTTTGATTTGGAAGTTGGGGCAAACAAAGAAATTTTAAATTTAGCTAGATTTCCATTTTCGTAACCAAGAAATAAAAAACCATCTTGAAAGTCTTTTATTTCTGTTTGATATATAATTTTTGAATTTATTGGAATGTTAATATCAGTAAAAAAAACATCCCCATTTTCAATCACATAAAAATTATTAGAATAGCTGAATAAATCGGCACTCTTCCGGGTTTCAGCCATTTCATCCTGCAATTTATCTATGAATGATTTATGTTTATAGTTTTTCTTTGGATTTACAATTTTTTTGCTCAAAATATTTTTTGGTTCTCCTTTTTCTTCTTTCTCTAATGATTTTTTAATTGTCTCAAATTTTTCCACTTCCACAACATCAACTAAAGTTTCTTGTAATTTTGGAACAAATAGATTTACTTCGTCAACCTTTGTATTTTTAATTATGAAATTAATCATTTTTTCTACTTCAATGCTTCGATTTTTTTTGTAAGCGGAATATAAAATTCTATATACTTTCCAGCCAACTCTTTCCAAAAATTCTTGTCTTTCAATGTCATAAGCAACATCTATAGGTAAAGAATGGAAAGGATCTCCATCGCATTCAATCGCTACTCTTTTCCCATTATTATGAACTACTAAATCAAGTTTGAAGTTGACATAATGCTCTTGACCAGTTCTTGGATTATGATATTTTTCAGATGCTTTAACCACATATTGTGGTTCAATATAACTAAATCCTTTTTTGATTAATTCACTTGCAATATCGTATTCAAACCAACTATCAAATTTTTTTCCTATCATGTAGCCATCAAACTGTGCAATATTATATTGATTTCTTTCAGCGTTGTTTTGCTCTAAAACTAATGGTTTAATATCAATAAATTTATCGTTGAAAAAATTTAATATATTTAATCTAAAATCATTATCCTTTAAATCGTTAATTGTTAATGAATGAAATAAAATCATTTGTTCTTTAGCTCTACTTAAAGCAACATTAATTTTCTTTTTTTCATCTTGAGCATCAACTATGGCATATGGCTTGGCGTTTTCATTTTTATTTAGTTTTTGATAATCCAATGCAACTCCCAAAGAAACAAGCATTACATCTCTTTCATCGCCTTGAAATTTTGAAGGTTCCTCAATAATTAATTTATGAAAATCTAATTTTCCTCTTGAAAATTCATCTAATAACTTTATTTTTATCTCTTTTAACTTTAAAGTATGCTTTGCAAGTCCTAAACTTACAACACCAATAGTTTTATTTTTATATTCTGGGTTTACTAAAATCTTTTTCAAATAATTATAAATACTAGTTATTTCATTTAAAACTACCTGATTTTCAATAAATGAATTTTCGACATACATACAAATTTTTGGGTTTAATCTATGTCCATTTATTTGCTTTAAAGCACGAAGATTATTGTTGTAAAAATGCTTTTTTGAAAATTCAATTAATTCAGGAACGCATCTAAAATGCTCATTTAATTGTAAGTCTGAATCTCCAGCTACTAATCTTGACAAATCAAAAAGACTTGTATCACTTCTAATTTGTATTAAATCTTCTCCTAAATAGTCTAAATAAATTCTTTTTTTATTGTTAAATGAGCTGTCTTTAATCATAGAGGTATTGGGCGAAGTTTGTTTGTCATCACCAACAACAATCATGCTTTTAGCGTAATAACCTAATAATAAACTATTAAAGTCTAACTGACTTGCTTCATCAACAATAATACAATCAAATATTTCAGGTTCTTGCCCAACAGAATTTAATACATCGTTGAATTTCATAATCCAACAAGATAAATTTTTACTTATTTCAATACTTTTTTTTCTTACAGAAATTTGAAATTTTGCATTGTCTTTTATTCCTTTTTTTAAACTATTGTTATAGTCTAAATTATAACTTTTTAATAAATTAATAAAATCTTGTTTTTCTTCGTCACTAAAATTACTTCTGAAATTATCTTTTGCTAAATCAAATAATATTTCACATTTAGTCTCGTATATTTTTTCATTAATGATTGAAATTTCTTCTTTTGTTTTTTGAATATCAATAAATTCATTTTTTATTAAATAATAATTTGCGTTAGCAAATTCAAAATTTTCTTTAGTAATAAATTCAAATGAAATTTCATTAATTTTTTCAAATGTTAAAGGTAGGACTACTCTTAAATAGTCTTTTGATTCAATAAAAAGTTTTTCTAAAGTATCTTTATCAGCAATTTTATGAATCGGCAATAGATTATTAAAGTCTTTTTTGATTTTTGAATTTTCAAGAATCAAACTTATTTCAGCTAAAGAATATTCCAAATTTTTAAATTGAAGCTCAAATTTTTTCAATTTATCGAAATCATCTTTACATTCAATTGCTTTTTCGGTTAGTTCTTCTATCTCAAACTTATCAATATTTACGAATTTCGAAAATTCTATAATATTAATTTCAGATTGAATTTTTTTAACAATTTCATTATTTCGTTCTACTTTTGAAATGGTTTCTTTTAAAATTTCTAATTTTGATTCAATGTCAGCTTTATCATCATATTCAAGTGTATAGCCACTGGTCTTTAATAAATTGAAATTTTTATTTATTAAACAAATAGTCTCAATGAATTTCTTGAGTTTTGTAATGCTTTGTTTTGTATTTGTTTTTATTCCATTAATTGTTATGTCCTCTAAATAAGAAACTTTCTTAAATTTAGATTCTAATCGTTTAAAAAAACCAACTTTCTCATCGCTAATAAATGAAAGGTAAGTTTGAATATCTAAAAGATATTTTGTTTCATTATTAATAATGTCCGAAAATGTTACATTTGTTGTAATATTTTCTATTTTAGAAATTTGC
>NZ_JBIPPD010000245.1:0-4377 GCF_044368625.1 Flavobacterium sp.
GTTTATTAAATTATTATTTTAGTACACTTTTAATGATTAATCTTGGTTAAATTAGCAATTAAATTACACATTGAATGTCAAAAACGATTAAAAAAATAGGAGTACTAACCTCCGGTGGTGATTCCCCAGGAATGAACGCTGCAATCCGTTCTGTAGTTCGTACGTGTGCGTATCACGGGATTGAATGCGTTGGGATTTACCGAGGTTATCAAGGAATGATTGAAGGCGATTTTAAAGAAATGGGACCCCGAAGTGTCAATAACATTATCAATAAAGGAGGAACTATTTTAAAATCTGCACGTTCAAAAGAATTCATGACTGCCGAAGGTCGAAAACAAGCACACACTCACTTGGTAAAAGCAGGGGTAGATGCCTTAGTTGTTATTGGTGGTGACGGAAGTTTCACGGGTGCTGAAGTTTTTAACCACGAGTTTAATTTTCCTGTTATGGGAATTCCCGGAACAATTGATAATGATATTTACGGTACAAGTCATACTTTGGGTTACGACACGGCTTTGAACACCGTGGTAGAATGTATTGACAAAATTCGGGATACTGCCAGTTCACACAACCGTTTATTTTTTGTAGAAGTAATGGGACGTGATGCAGGTCATATTGCTTTAAATGGCGGTATTGGAGCGGGTGCCGAAGAAATTTTGATTCCTGAAGAAGATTTAGGTTTAGATCGTTTATTGGAATCGTTACAAAAAAGTAAAGCTTCAGGAAAATCATCCAGCATCGTGGTGGTTGCCGAAGGCGATAAAATGGGCAAAAATGTCTTTGAGTTAAAAGATTACATCGAATCGCATTTACCCGAATACGACATCCGCGTTTCGGTCCTTGGACACATGCAGCGGGGTGGAGCTCCTTCATGTTTCGACCGCGTTTTAGCCAGTAGATTGGGAGTGAAAGCCGTGGAATCCTTATTAGAAGGAAAATCAAATTACATGGTTGGAATTCTTAAAGATGAAGTCGCACTTACGCCTTTGGAACAAGCAATTAAAGGCCATTATCCCATCGATACCGAACTACTTCGCGTATCCGAAATTATGTCTACATAACAAATAAATTATAACACTTTTAAAGTTATCAACTTTAATAAAATCAAACAGTAATATGTCAAAAGTAAAATTAGGAATAAACGGTTTTGGACGAATTGGTCGAATTGTATTTAGAGAAACATTCAACAGAGATAACGTTGAAGTAGTAGCGATCAATGATTTGCTTGATGTAGATCATTTGGCTTATTTGCTTAAATACGATTCGGTACACGGTCGGTTTAACGGAACTGTGGAAGTAAAAGAGGGAAAACTATATGTAAACGATAAATTAATCCGCGTTTCTGCCGAAAGAAATCCAGCCGATTTGAAATGGGACGAAGTAGGAGCGGAAGTTGTAGCCGATTGTACTGGAATTTTTACCACGCTCGAAAGCGCTCAAGCTCACATTGTGGGTGGTGCAAAAAAAGTGGTCATTTCAGCACCCTCTGCCGATGCTCCAATGTTTGTAATGGGTGTCAACCACGATAAAGCTACCGCAAACGATACCATTGTTTCCAACGCGTCGTGTACCACCAACTGTTTGGCGCCACTGGCAAAAGTATTGAATGATAATTTCGGAATCGTAGAAGGTTTGATGACAACCATTCACGCCACCACTGCGACACAACTCACCGTCGATGGCCCTTCCAAAAAAGATTTCCGAGGTGGTCGTGCAGCGCTTTTAAACATCATTCCCGCTTCTACAGGTGCAGCAAAAGCAGTAGGAAAAGTAATTCCAGAACTAAACGGAAAACTTACAGGAATGTCGATGCGAGTGCCAACTGCCGATGTCTCTGTAGTGGATTTAACCGTAAAATTGGCCAAAGAAACGACTTACGAAGAAATCATGGCGGTTTTGAAAAAAACATCGGAAACAACGATGAAAGGGGTGTTAGGATTTACAGAAGACGACGTAGTTTCGCAAGATTTTATTTCAGATTCTCGCACCTCTATCATTGATGCAAAAGCAGGAATCGGATTGAATGCTACATTTTTCAAAATTGTTTCTTGGTACGATAACGAGTACGGATATTCAAGCAAATTGATTGATTTATCGGTTCACATTGCGGGTTTAAAATAATATGTTGAGCAAAATCCCATTGATGCATTTCAGTGGGATTTTTGTTTTTTGGAGCTATTTCCCGCTATCCGTTACAATCTTTTTTTTCCAAAAAGAAAAAAAAAGGATTTTCACTACTATCGGGGCTAGGGGTTTTCGGAATTTCTGAACACTACATTTTCAACGAAAACCGGGTTTCTAAAAAAAACATCCATTAAAATGTGCTATATTTATCGGATTAACGGCATTTGTAACACAATTTAGCAGATTCATAAAATCAATTTTAATAACTTTTTTTGTAAAATAAATGAAATTACTAGTAGACAGTGGTTCCACTAAAGCCGATTGGATTGCCATTGACGATTCCGGCAAAGTATTATTTACCACTCAAACATTAGGTTTAAATCCTGAGGTTTTGGAAAAAGAACAAATCATAGAACGCTTGGACGATCGATTTGATATATTACACAATAAAAACAGCGTCACGCATCTTTATTTTTACGGTGCTGGTTGTGGTACCGATCGAATGAAAAACTTTCTCGCTAAAGTGTTCGAAGAATATTTTGCAAAAGCCTATATTTCTGTTCAAGAAGATACCTATGCGGCGGTTTATGCTACTACACCCAAACACGAAAAAGCCATTGTTGCTATTTTAGGTACTGGATCCAATTGCAGTTACTTTGACGGTAACGTCTTACACCAAAAAGTACAATCCTTGGGATATATAGCAATGGATGATTGCAGCGGCAATCGATTTGGACGCACCTTAATTCGAAGTTATTATTTCAATAAAATGCCTGCCGATTTGGCACAACTCTTTAGTAAAGAGTACAACTTGGATGCTGATTTTATCAAACACAATTTATACAAAGAAGCCAACCCAAATGCTTATTTGGCCACTTTTGCCAAGTTTTTGATACAAAATAAGGAACACGAGTTTTGCCAAAAGATAATCAAAACTGCGATGCAAACTTTTGTAGATAATTACATCACACAATACGAAAACTGCCATGAAGTACCGATTCATTTTATTGGATCGATTGCTTTTTATTTAAAAGAAGAATTAAAAGTGGTTTTGGATCAAAATAATTTGAAACTAGGCAATGTTTTGCGTCGTCCGATTGATGGATTGATTCAATATCACGTTTTAAACAAATAATTATGGAAATCGCAATTATCGCACACGACAGGATGAAAGCAGATATGGTTCAGTTTTTAAACAAAAATAAAAGCCTACTTTCTCAACCTAGAATTACAATTATTACAACTGGCACCCACCGGTGGTAAAGCCGAAAGTGCGGGTTTTAAAGTAAAAAAAATGCTGTCCGGTCCGATGGGAGGAGACGCCCAGATTGCCGCTCGAGTAGCAGAGGGAAAAACAAAGATGGTTTTATTTTTTAAAGACCCTAATTCGAGCCATGCACACGAAGTAGACATCAATATGCTCATTCGTGTGTGTGATGTACATAATATTCCACTTGCCACGAATGAAGCCACTGCACAACTGCTGATTAATTCGCTTAAATAAAACTTCCGCTTTACGATGGTTTTTAAATAGCAAACCCTTCAAAGGGTATTAAACACTTGGAAAGTTAAGAAATGATTGACCTTTTCACATCCACTAAATCGAAGACTTTTTCGAAAAGTATATTTAAAAAAAATCCCATAAAATATGTTTTTTATGGGATTTTTAAATTTTACTTGGGATTTTTAGGAGTTTGCTTTTTACGCTCACTTTTTCGGGTTCCGCCCGCCATTTCGTATTGTGAGCTGTCCTTTCCGAATTTAAACCCTACTCCGTTTAACACCCGCTCATTCCATTCTTTTAGCACGCTTTCTTGCGTTATACAATCATTGTATAAATCATCAATAGTGCTTAAAGCGGTATTGTACGCATCTAAGTTTTTTTTAAACTTTGTTATTTCTGTTTCGTATTTTGCTGCGGTAACTTCATTGCCCAAATCTAGTGAAACATCAATACTTTTGATAGATGCCAAGCGTGTAACCGCTTTCTCGTAATTGCGAACTTTAACCAATTTTCTTCTTCCCATAATTTTTCTGTTTTAAATGATTTGTAAGTTCAAGTTATAAGTGCAACAGATAAATTAAAAACACTTGGAGTTTTCCTCCAAGTGTTTAAGGTCAAAAGGCTAAATTTGTCTTTCATGAAAAAATATAAACAATTAACCGTTGAGCAAAGATACCAAATCGAAGCTCTAATACAAGCTGGTTTTAATCAAACAAAGATTGCCAATCAGTTAGGAGTTCATCGTAGTA
>NZ_JBIPPD010000061.1:0-15357 GCF_044368625.1 Flavobacterium sp.
TAAAAAAAAACTGCTATAATGAAAGTAACTGTTAAAGGTCATACAACTCTGATTAAAGATTCGACGGATGATTTGGAAGCGTTTGTTGCCAAATTGACCCACGAAATCCACACTTTTAAAGAACAAAATTTAATAATTGACTTGTCGCACTACGAAACTGTTGATAAAAAACAGGTTCTTTTGTTGAAGCCGCTTTCAGTTACACATAAAAAAAACAAAAAGTCGTTTGCAGTTGTAGTTTCCGCAACAGATTTCAACGCTTTTAGTGCCGCTTTCACAGTGGTTCCGTCCGTACTTGAAGCACATGACATCATTGAGATGGAAGAAATTGAACGCGATTTGGGTTTCTAAAACACTAATTTTACTAAAAATATTACTTTGAACTTAACTGTATTAGGTTGTTATGCCGCAACACCTCGAACGATAACTAATCCCACTTCGCAAGTTTTAGAAATGCAAAATCGATTGTTTTTGATTGATTGTGGCGAGGGAACTCAGGTGCAGTTGCGAAAAAATAAAATTAAGTTTTCTAAGATTAATCATATTTTTATTTCGCATTTGCATGGCGATCATTGTTACGGTTTGATTGGTTTAGTATCCACTTTTATGTTGCTCAATCGAGAGAACGATTTACACATTTATGGTCCCGAAGGCATTAAAGAAATTATCAAATTACAACTTCGTTTATCCAACTCCTGGCCAGTTTATAAATTAATTTTTCACGAATTGACCTCACTCGAAAGCGAGGTTATTTTTGAAGATAAAAAAGTAATTGTAAAAACAATTCCGCTCAAACACCGAGTATATACAAACGGTTTTCTGTTCCAAGAAAAAATAGGCGAACGAAAATTGAATATCAATGCGGTTCAAGAATATGAAATTGACAAATGTTATTTTCAAAATATTAAAAACGGAAACGACATTACATTAGAAGATGGCAGGATAATTCCAAACAGCAAACTTTCTTTCGATGCCTTGCCTCCAAAAAGTTATGCATTTTGTTCCGATACAATTTTTGACGAAACTATTGTACCCCTAATTCAAGACGTGGATGTGTTGTACCACGAGTCGACGTTTTTAGAATCGGAGGCCCATCTTTCCGGAAAAACCATGCATTCGACTGCCAAACAAGCCGCCATTATTGCGCTAAAAGCAAATGTGAAACAGTTGATTTTAGGGCACTACTCAACGCGTTATCCCTCGATAGAAATATTTCAGGAAGAAGCTCAAACGATTTTTGCAAATGTTTTACTCGCTGATGATGGAAAGAGTTTTACCTTTGAGTAAATTACTTTTTGAAACAAAAAACACCTTTTTTTTACAAAAAAAAACATTATGAAAGATTTAAGCGATTACCGAAAATCCTATGATAAAGACCAGTTGATTGAAACCAATATTCCTGCGGATCCTATTGCGTTATTTCAAAAATGGTTTTATGAAGTGGACGAAAGTTCGGAGATTGAAACTAATGCAATGACCATTTCGACCGTTGGATTGGATGGATTTCCAAAAGCAAGGGTTGTTTTACTCAAACGCTTTAATGAAGAGGGTTTTGTGTTTTATACCAATTATAATTCTGAAAAAGGCAAGGCAATTGCTGCAAATCCAAATGTTTGCTTGTCTTTTTTTTGGCATTCGCATGAACGTCAGGTAATTATCAAAGGTATTGCCCAGAAAGTTTCACCCAATATTTCGGACGGCTATTTCGAAAGCAGACCTGACGGAAGTAAACTAGGTGCGATTGTATCCAATCAAAGTGAAATTATCGAATCCCGACTGGTTTTAGAAAATAAATTAAAAAAACTAGAAGAAGCGTTTGACGGAAAGGAAATTCCCCGACCTGAATTTTGGGGAGGCTTTATTGTAAATCCCGTTTCGGTAGAGTTTTGGCAAGGTAGACCAAACCGCTTGCACGACCGAATTCGCTACCAACTTCAAGAAGATTACAATTGGAAAATCGATCGATTGGCTCCATAATCTAAAAGTTGTTAATTGTTTTGTTTTTTGTTTCAAAATTATTAGTAAATTTAGATATTAAGTACATTTTGTAAAAAAACAAAACAAATGAAAAATCTAATTTTAATCAGACATTCCAAGTCAAGTTGGGATTTGCCGTCTACCGATAAAAAACGACCATTAGCAAATAGGGGAGTCGAAGATGCTCATTTAGTTTCTTCTCATATTAAAACATTTTTGCCTAAGAAAAGTATTATTTGGAGCAGTACCGCAAAACGTGCCAAAGATACAGCCACCATTTTCATGCAAAACATGACATACCCTCTGGAGAGCATTATATTTAAAGAAGAACTCTACACTTTTGACATGCACGAATTGGCCAAAATCATCAAAACCTGCAATAATAGTTATGATTGTGTTATAGTTTTTGGACACAATGAGGCAATTACCGATTTTGTTAATAAATTTGGGGATACTTTTATTGAAAATGTTTGTACCTCGGGCTTTGTGTCGATTGATTTTGACATTGATTCTTGGGAAAATATCGATAAAGGTCATACTAAAAAAATAGTTTTTCCTAGAGATTTAAAATAAAATGGCTGAGAATAGGTATATAGATAGAGAAAAAAGTTGGTTATCATTTAATGCACGTGTTTTACAAGAAGCGGGAGATTCATCGGTTCCGTTATTGGATCGGTTGCGATTTTTAGGTATTTTTTCCAATAATTTAGATGAATTCTTTCGTGTTCGATTTGCGGCAATTCGAAGATTAAGTCTTTCGGGCGTTTCGGGCGTTAAGATTTTAGGCGGTATTTCTGCTGAAAAATTGCTTAAAGAAATTACCCAAATTGTCATTCAACAACAATCGGAGAGTTTGCGAATTTTGAGTAATATCGAAAAAGAACTCGAAAAAGAAAATGTCTTTATTATCAACGAAAATGAGATTTCTGCCGACCAACAAAATTTTGTTAAAGATTTTTTTATCCAAAGAGTCAGTCCCGCATTAGTGACCATCATTTTAAATGACCTCGCTGAATTTCCTGTTTTAAAAGATACTTCGGGTTATCTAGCTATAAAACTTGTGATGAAACCTAAGGCAAAATCGTCCTCTATTTTGAGTATGGTTAAATCCCCTAAGCCTGAAATTCGTTATGCGATTATCGAAATCCCAAAAACCGTGAACCGCTTTGTCGAGTTGCCTAAAAACAACGAAAAGCAATACATTATTTTACTTGATGATGTAATTCGGTACAACCTCAAACACATTTTCAATATTTTCGATTTTGATAAAGTGGAAGCCCACATGATCAAAATTACCCGAGATGCCCAACTTGAAATCGACAGTGATTTGAGTAAAAGTATGCTCGAAAAAATTGCAACCAGTGTCAAAGACCGCCGTATTGGCGAGCCAGTGCGTTTTGTGTACGATCAATCGATTGGTAAAGATACTTTGAAGTTTTTTCTATCGAAAATGAATATTGATTCCACCGATAGTATCATTCCTGGAGGAAGGTACCACAACCGTAGGGATTATATGGATTTTCCAAATTTGGGTCGTTTTGACTTATTGTACCAAAACAATTTACCGCTACCTGTTGAGGGATTATCGCTTGAAGGAAGTATTTTGGAACGTATAAAGCATAAGGATTATCTTGTAAACGCTCCGTATCAGTCGTATGCCTATATTATCAAATTTTTGCGTGAAGCAGCTTTGGATCCAAAAGTTACGTCTATAAAGATTACATTGTATCGTTTGGCAAAAAATTCTCAAATCATCAGTTCGCTGATAAATGCCGCTAAAAATGGTAAAAAAGTGACGGTTCAGATTGAATTGCAAGCCCGTTTTGACGAAGCAAGTAATATCAATTATTCCGAACAGATGCAGTTGGAAGGAATTGATTTGATTTTTGGTATAAAAGGGTTGAAAGTACACAGTAAAATTTGTATGATCGAACGAATGGAGGAAGGAAAAATTCACCGATACGGAATTATTTCAACTGGAAACTTCAACGAATCGACAGCAAAAATTTATACCGATGTGACACTTTTTACAAGTCATCAACAAATTTTAAAGGATGTTTCGCGCATTTTTGAATTTTTTGATATCAATTACCGATTACACCGTTATAAGCATTTGATTGTTTCTCCGCATTACACACGGTCGCGATTGACACGTTTGATTGATAAGGAAATTATGAACGCTCATTTGGGTAAACCTGCCTATATGAAGTTGAAAATGAATAGTTTATCCGACTTTAAAATGATTGATAAGTTGTATGATGCGAGTCGGGCAGGAGTAAAAATCCAGTTGCAAGTTCGTGGTATTTGCAGTATTATTCCTGGTGTAAAAGGGATGAGCGAAAATATCGAAGCAATTAGTATTGTCGACAAATATTTGGAACACACACGCGTTTTTATTTTTGGGAACGATGGCGATCCTGAAGTTTATATTTCATCTGCCGATTTTATGACACGAAATTTAGACGGTAGAGTGGAAGTAACTTGCCCAATTTATGATGCAGAAATTAAAAAAGAACTGATTGATAACTTTGATATTGGCTGGAAAGGCAATGTAAAAGCACGACTTCACTCGGAAAATTTAGATAATAAATACCGCATTAGGGGTAGCAAACCTATTTTTAGAGCACAAGTTGAAACCTATAATTATTACCGAGATAAACTGGAAGTTACTACAGAAAAATTATAATTAATCCTATTCGCAACACTTTATGTTAATTATTAAAAAATACGCTGCAATCGATATTGGCTCAAATGCCATGCGATTGCTGATTGCAAATATTGTTGAAGAAGAGGGAAAGGCAACTCAGTTCAGCAAAAGTTCGTTGGTTCGTGTACCGATTCGTTTAGGTCAAGATGCATTTACGGTTGGTGAAATTACCAATGAAAATATCGAACGAATGATTGATGCGATGAAAGCTTTTAAATTACTGATGAAAGTACATCGTGTGGAAAAATATATGGCATTTGCTACATCGGCAATGCGTGAGGCTTATAATGGGAAAGAAGTTGCTGAGTTGATCAAGAAAAAAGCCGACATCAAAATTGAAATTATTGATGGAAAAAAAGAAGCCGCAATCATCGCTTCTACCGATTTGAAATTTTTATTAAAAACAGAAGAAACCTATTTGTATGTAGACGTTGGTGGCGGTAGCACTGAATTTTCGTTATTTGACAATGGAAAAATGATTGTTTCCAAGTCGTTTAAGGTCGGTACGGTTCGATTGTTAAATGGAATGGTGCACGACGTGGTTTGGCTTGAAATCGAGAAATGGATTAAAACCAATACCCGAGAATACGACCAAGTAACGCTAATTGGTTCAGGCGGGAATATCAACAAGTTGTTTAAAATGTCGGGCAAACAGCAAGAAAAACCTTTATCGTACATGTATATAAATGCTCAATATACCACGCTGAATTCCTTGACGTACGAACAACGAATTTCGGATCTTGGACTTAACGCCGATCGTGCCGACGTTATTATTCCTGCCGTAAAAATTTATTTAAATGCGATGAAATGGAGTGGTGCTCGAAACATTTACGTGCCTAAAATTGGACTTTCAGACGGAATTATCAAAGCGATGTATTACGGTAAAATCTAGATATGTAAATCAAATAGCTTGCGCAAAATTTCTAAATTTGGGTTGATTTCATTCAACCTGTTGTAACGGTCTTGCGGTGTAAAAGCTCTTCGAGAACTTATTTCTTCATTAACAACTACTTCAATAGTGATGTCGTGGTTGTGTAATTTTCCGCGTAAAGCACCTAGGAGTTCATATTTAACACTTTCAAATTCGATTTTAGAACCTTCGTTGGGTAATTCATGAATGATGGTGGTTCCTTCCAGTTTTGGATCGTTTAATAAAAGCAGCGACTCAATAATTTTTTGACCTTTATGACCTTTGTTTTCGGCAAATTTGGTCCAAATCAGCAGCATATCTGTTTCTGAAAAAGGTTCTGTTGGTAAGTCTACGTGCTGTTTTTCGGTTGTGCTTTTATTCTTTTCCAGTTCGCGTTTCGCTCGAATACTCGAAAGCGATAAAGCAGAAACTTTGGAAAGTTGTGGTGTGTCATTCGGTTCTGAAACAACCGCTTTCGGTTGCTCAGGGACTTCAGTGGAAACAGGAAATTCCTTAATTTTTACTTCTTGTTTTGAAACTTCAACATGAACGGTTTCGGGATTGGCCACATCAATTTCCAAAACCCGACTAAAAAAATGCGATGGAGGAATTATATACCCGTCAACTTTTTTTTTTCTCCATCAAAAGTGATAGAGGCGAGTTGCATCAAACAAAGTTCTACTAACAAACGCTGATTTTGACTGGTTTTATATTTTAAATCGCATGAATTGGCCAATTCAATTCCTTGTAACAAAAAATCTTGTGATGCCCGTTCCGATTGATCAAAATAACTCTTTTGGGCCTGTTCCCCGGCTTCTAAAAGCTTTAAGGTTGCGGGTGTTTTTGAAACCAATAAATCCCTGAAATGCGAAGCCAATCCTGCAATAAAATGGTGGCCGTCAAATCCCTTCGACAATATATCGTTGAAAGCGATTAAAACTTCGGGAATATTGTTTGCCAAAATCAAATCGGTGAATTGAATGTACGTTTCGTAATCCAAAACGTTTAAATTTTCAGTAACCGCCTGACGCGTTAGATTTTTTCCACAATACGAAACCACACGATCAAAAATTGACAAAGCGTCACGCATTGCACCATCTGCTTTTTGAGCAATAATGTGCAAAGCATCGTCTTCGTAATTAATTCCCTGACTTTTGGCTACTTCCATCAAGTGCTCTTTGGCATCTTTGACGGTAATTCGCTTGAAATCGAAAATTTGACAACGAGAAAGAATAGTGGGGATAATCTTGTGCTTTTCAGTCGTCGCTAAAATAAAAATAGCGTGTTTAGGTGGTTCCTCTAGTGTTTTCAAAAAGGCATTGAAAGCCGCTGATGAAAGCATGTGCACCTCATCAATGATGTAAATTTTATATTTTCCTGTTTGGGGAGGTATCCTTACTTGGTCAATCAAATTCCGAATATCGTCTACAGAGTTATTGGATGCGGCATCCAATTCGAATACATTAAAAGCAAAATCTTCGTTCGGATCGTCGTAACCGGGTTGGTTGATTTTTCGTGCCAAAATTCGGGCACAAGTTGTTTTTCCTACACCTCTCGGGCCTGTGAACAACAAAGCCGAAGCCAAGTGATTGGTTTCAATGGCGTTGAGTAAGGTATTGGTAATGGCTTGCTGCCCAATCACATCTTTAAATGTTTGAGGACGGTATTTACGAGCCGATACAACAAATTCTTCCATAAAAAAGTTTTGGAAAGCAAATATAGTTTATAATAGGTAGAATTTGAAATTTAAAGAAGTAAGTTTTTGCAGAAAATTTTAACCTTACAATCACTGTAATTTTTTTTCTTACAAAGTAAAATCTTATTGTTTTAAATTACCTGTAATGCAGTGCTATTTGACCTATTTGCCCTAAAATTTTAAAAGAATCTTTGAATGAAAGTTTTGAACCATCCATGTGTACCCACCGATTTAAAGGTTTTTCGCATAATAAAGTTCGAGCTGTTTCTAAACCATATTTTTTTCTCATACGCATAAAAATTTCAACATCAAACAACCATTTAGTTAAGAATTTAGTTTGAAATGTATCATCAACAACGTCTTTAGTCATAATTTTAGCACCACATTGTGTGTCCTTAAAATCCATTCCTAATGTTTTTCTGATAATAAAATTAATTGTTTTACTAATTATTGCTCTTGCAGATTCTTTTTCAATATCAGCACCCATTCTTGTAATTCTAGAGCCGATTACAATTTTAAAATTTGAGTTTTTAATTGTGTCAACTAAAGTATCAAAATCTTCAAAATTAGTAGATAAATCGGCGTCTAAAAAACCGATATAATCAAATTGTTGTTGTTTGGCCAAATGCAACATTCCTAAACGAACCGCTTCTGCTTTGCCGCCATTTTGTTCGCAATTGTAAACACTAATTCTACCTTCGTTTTGCGTCTTTAATTTATATAACACATCTAAAGTATTGTCTTTGCTTCCATCATTGACAAAGCACAAATGATAACTCAAGTTTGAATTCACAAATTTTTGAAAGTCTTCACTTATCAATCGCTTTTCTTCATTGTAGCATGGAATAACTACTCCAATAACTTTATCTTGAATGAATTTATTTTTATTAACGGGGCTTGAGGTTTTACTTGTTCCAATTAATCGCTTGACTCTTATCCCAATTTCATTTAAACTGACCGGTTTTTTTAGATAATCGGTAGCTCCTAATGCAAATCCTTTTTCTATAATATCTTCGTTATTATTACCGGACAGTAATATAACGGGAGTTTCATGCTTTTTTTCATTTTTAATGTATTGAACGATATCTAAGCCTGATCTATTGTTTTTTGAATCATCGTGGTTGTTGGCTACAATTTCGCCGCTATTTTCAGGCATATTAATATCTGCAATGACCAAATCAAGGGCATAACTGTCGTACTTTTCTTTAGCATCATTTACAGAGTTTGAAGTCATTACTTCGTAACCCAAATCATTTAAACACTTTTTTAAAGAAAGCAATACAAGTTCTTGGTCGTCTACTATTAAAATTTTCATATTGAAGCTTTATTTATAGTTTATTTTTTTATTGGTAATTCAATTACAAATATACAGAGTTTCACGAGATTACTTTTAAGTTTTAGACCAATTGTAGTATTTATATCGACGAATGAAAAGTAGATGTAGATATATATAATTCGACTATTTATTGTTTATTCCTATATTTACATCATCAAGAAAGCACTTTTAGTTTGTGAGAGAAAAATCGAATAAATATTTACTAGCGGCATTATTAATTGGATTGGTTTTCCATGGAAGCGCTATTTTCTTTACTTTGGAAAATACGTATGATGCCTTAATTCATTTATTCTTTGGAAATCATTATGCAAATAGTTGGTTTGAACCCTGGAATTACAGTTGGTACACCGGATTTACCGTTATGGGTTATCCGCCTTTAGTGCATCAATGTATTGGATTGCTATCGTTTATCGGTGGATTAAAATTCGGATTGTTTACCGTTGCTATCATTGGTATTCTGCTTTTTATTACAGGTGTTTTTAGATTTTCTCTTCTTATTACAGGCAATCGAAATGTAGCTGGATATGCTGCTTTATTGGCTGTTTTTTCGTCGTCGTTTGTTGAAACACTTCATATTTTTGGTCAATTGCCAAGTATTGTCGGGATTTCTATTTTAATGCATGCGTTACCAGAAATTTATCTTTGGATAAAAACGGGTAAAAAGAAATACTATTTCACCTCTATTTCCCTTATTGCAGTTACTGTTTGTTCACATCACGTTACACCTTTATTCGGAATGATATTCTTTATCTTACCATTAATAGGTATGACTGTGATGGATGTAGCTCGTGAAAAAGTGGATTCGTATAAGGAGGTAACCATTAAATTATTTGTGCTAACGGCATTTTCATTATTAAAAAGGATGATTGCCTTTGGATTTACAGCTGTATTTCTAATCGTATTTTGTATACTTCCCTATTGGATTAACTCAAAGAAAAATCCAATTACGCAAGTACCAATTCCGCATGGAAGTCGTGATAATTTTCTAGAAGTAACTTCATCTGGATTGATGTTTTTTGTTATTCCTTGGGGAATTTTATTGTTTTTGTTACCTTATATATTTTATAGATATTACAGCAAACGCTACATTTTCTTTGGATTATCGATAACATTATTAAGCGTTTTGGGAACTGGCGGAACTACTCCTATTCCGTTGAAAGTTTTGGGTGACAATGCCTTTAATATTTTAACACTCGACCGATTTACGCTTTGGGCAGCCATAATGAGTTTACCAATGTTTGGCGAATTTGCCTACCGTTTAGTAGAAGGCGATTTACGAAACAACCTTCAAGAACGATTTGGATCGGTGTATTATAAAATTCTTTCAGGATTATTTGCTGGTTCGTTTTTATTTATGTCGATTTTTACGATTACTTTGGGTTATTTTCGTCCGTTTCAACCCCAAAAAATCAATACGTTACCTATTATCAATTTCTTAAACCAAGACCAACACGATCAATGGCGTTATTTACCTTTGGGTTTTGGCGATCAAATGGCAACATTGTCTTATCAAACCAAAGCTTTGACTGTTGATGGAAATTATCATTCGGCACGACGATTGCCCGAACTAACTTCTCGTGCGGTTGAACGTTTGGAAAATTCAAAATTTAGAGGTTTAGAAGGCATTGGTTCGTTGCAACAATTTTTAACGGTTCCAGAAAAATACAATCTGAAGTATGTTTTTTCTAATGATAAGTTTTACGATCCAATATTATATTTCTGCGGTTGGCATCGATTAACACAGTTGGAAAACGGAATTATGGTTTGGGAAAAACTCAATGTTCCGCCATTGTCTAAAATTCTTCCATTTGAGGATGTGCCGCTGTATCAAAAATTGATGTGGGGAATTATTCCGCTACTTACAATTATTATCGCTTTTGTTTTGAACGTACAAATGATTTTATATCAAGCTTTAAAACTGAAACCAATTACGCAACCCGATTTTTTCAAATTTGCTGTTGATTATAAAAAGTTTCCAAGAAAGCTGGTTACTATTCTTCATCTTTGGACAGGAATGGTTTTGCTAATCATCTTTTATTTTGTCTATCAATTTTACATCAGCAATTCGTCGCAATTAAGTCCGAAAAATGTTATAAAAGCGTATTATGATGCAATCGATTTTAAAGAATTTGAAAAAGCACATTCCTATTTAGATCCAAACGGAAACAAATCGTTATCGCAATTTATGTTGGAAACCGCTGTTCAAGATGGTATTTTAAATTCGTATGGCAAAATGGATGCCATTGACATTCAAATTGTAAAACAAACTAAAAATTCAGCCAAAATCATTGCCAAAACCAAATGGGTAACACCTATAGAAATCATTGAAAAAAACTACACGCATGAAGTGATAAAAGAAAAAGGCAAATGGTTTATTGTTCCCAATAAAATAGATTTGGATATTCCACCAGATCAATTTCTTGCCAATAATGGAACCGAGTATTTCAAACACGGAAGACGTGCTGTTTCGACACAAATGACGTATCACGATGATGTTTTGAAACAACCTGTTTTAGAAATTTTATCGGCGAAACTCATTCAATATAATAAACAATACATTATAATTGGTGAAGTTCAAAATGTCGATAATATTCCAGCCGACGTGGTTTTGAAAGCTACTTTATATGATAAAAACGACAAGAAATTGGCATCATTCAATGCAAAATATGAAATCAAACACAAATTGATGCCCAAAGAAATCACCAGTTTTAAAGTTAATTTCGAAGACATTGCATGGGCAAAAAACACGGATGTAAAACCAAAAACATTCAATCCAAACGAATTTTCTCCATTAGAGATTAAAGAAAATCCTGTGACATTTGACATTCAATGCGCTGGAAATGTTGCCATAAGCGATTTGTATACACAAGTAGCCCTTTCTGATTTTGCCATCGAAAACAATCACATCAAAGGAACTTTATTTAACTTCGGAATTCAAGAAAGCACGATTGCTGAAATTTTGGTTTCGTATTATAATGACAAAAAAGAACTGATTTATGTAGATCATTTCTTTATGCGTGAAGGTGTTCGTGTGCAACGCAAGAATTATTTTGACTTTGAATTGCTGAATTTAAAAAATTGCAAAACACTAAAATCATCTTTAGAAAATTGCTTTGTAAATGGTTTGGCCAATGCGTCAATTTCTAAAGCAGTGGTTCCAAATAGAAAAGCTTCTCAAAATGAGGAACAATTACAAAAGGTAAAAGGTAACGGATTTGATTACATCAAAATCGAAATTAATAATTATATGGGAAATCCAAGATAATGAAAAAAGCAATTTACATATTGTTTTTATTGAGTACTTTGCTCCTTTTGGCATTCGGAACTGCTTTGGTTTCGGATAAAAAAGCATCGTTTGAATTGGTTTCGAAAACTAAAAATTTCGTCGCTGGAAATTCGATTGAACTAGAATTTCATCCGAATGCTGAAAGTGAAAAACCGCAACTTTTCATCATTCATTCCTACGGAAAAACATTACTAGACGCAACCCGTGAAAAAGGAAATTACATTTTTAAAATCCCTGAAAATTATTGCAATAAAACAGGTGAAATTTCTTGGTTTTTAATCCACGAAAATGAAACCATAAAATCAGGAATTTTTGAAATTCTGCCCAACGATACAACTAAAACTGTTGTTGAAAATTATCTTGGCCCAAGAACTATTCTAGCTGGCGGAAAAGAATTCACGATGATGGTAACTGTTCCAACCGATGGTTTTGACAATCCGAAAAAAGAGGACACCAATGTAATTTTGAAACATCAATTTTTGCAAAATGTTACCAATCTCAATTTAAAAACGAAAAACTTTATTGCTTGGTACGATATTTATTCTCCAACAAAATCAGGAAAAATGTTGGTCTCAACAGAATGTGACAACATCGCAACCAAAGAAATTGAAAGCGAAATCTATCCAAATATTGCAACCAATTTTACTATAGATTATAAAAGAAATCACGAGTTTGCCGATGGAAATCAGATTACGCATTTTACAACTTCTAACATAAAAGACCAATATGGAAATACCGTTAGCGATGGTACTTTGGTTTCGTTCATCATCAAAACTAAAAACAATTTGGTATTGAAAACTTTTGGAACAACCGTAAACGGTATTGCTTCAGCTCAACTATTGCATCCAGAGCATCAACAAGTATATTCTGTGAAAGGATTTGTAACCGGAATTGCCGAAAGTAATTCAATCACCATCATTTACAAACCTATTATTTCGACTTTTAATTTTTCTTTTTCAAATAAAAATAGAACGCTAAAAGTTGGACCAATAACAAGTTTTATGAATCAATTGGTTCCTGATGGAATAAAAGTAATTGTAAAGATTTTCCATAAAGATAAATTAGTGGCAACTTTAAAAGAAGAAACCTCCAAAGGAATAGCAACTTTTGAACTTTCTGAAGATTTTTATAAAGAGAAAAATTATCGTTTTGAAATCACAACATTAGGCATATCCAAACAAACAGAAACGCTAAACTATGAGCTTCATAAATAATAAAAACACCATTCGTACCGTCTTGCTTAGCTCATTTATTTTACTAAATGTGCTGTTGCTTTTTGCTTTGAGTAGCATTTTAGAATATTTAAATACCGGTGCCGATAGAACTTCGATGTTGCATTTGGAAAAAGAAACTGTGAATACTTATTTACCAAAAGTTATTTGGGAAAAACTGAATAACGTGGGTAGAGAAATGGAGCAAAATACCTTAAAAACAATTGAAAAAGACTATTTATTTTCATGGTACATCAAAAATAAATCGTTAGAAAACAATAAAAAAAATGGCATAGAAGATTATTACACACAAAATGCTCGAGTGAATTTGTACAACAGCATTGATTATAATTTGAAAAACAAAATCACAATTGAAAGTACTACTTTAAAACACAATCCGAAATTAGAATTTTATAGTGAAGACGGACAACAAGTGGTTTTTACCGATAAAAATGTCATCGAATTTCAAAAAGTTTTTAAAGACAAAAAACTAATTTCAGAAGTTCAAGATACGGCAACCTACAAAGTTTTGATGTTGTTGGAAGATGGTTTTTGGCGCATTCGTCACATTCAAAAAATGAAACCTGAACCAATTAAAAAAGACACTTTGAAAGTCAATCCAGAATTTAAAGTTGTTGGGAAAAAGATAAAATATGATAATGCCGATTTTATAAGTAAAGGGATTAATTATTATCCTAAAAATTCGGCTTGGGATACTTTTGGCGATCGATTCAACAAAGATACCATTGCAAAAGATTTTGATATTATCAAAAAATCAAAGCTGAATTCGATTCGGATTTTTATTCAATATGAAGATTTTGGTAAAGCAGATATTAAACCTGAAAAACTAGAAAAACTGAAAACGTTATTGGATTTAGCAGAAGCAAAAAACCTGAAAGTTGTGGTGACTTTATTTGACTTTTACAGTGATTATACTTTAGAAAGTTGGACATTAACTAGTAGACATGCTGAAAAAATTGTTACTACCTTTAAAGATCATAAAGCTATTTTGGCTTGGGATATTAAAAACGAACCGAATTTAGATTTTGAAAATCGAGACAAAAACAATGTATTGAATTGGTTGCAACAAATGATCACTGTAATTAAAGAAAATGATCCGAATCATTTGGTTACAATTGGATGGTCGAATTCGTATGAAGCAACTAATTTAGAAGATAAAGTTGATTTTGTTTCCTATCATTTTTACAACGCCATTGACGATTTTGAAAAAGAATACGGAATATTAGATAAAGCAACTAAAAAACCTATTGTTATTCAAGAATTCGGAGTGCCGTCTTACAGAGGTTTATGGAATTGGACGGGTACTACTCAAGATGATCAAGCCGAGTACCATAAAAAAATGCAAGAATTATTCAAAAAGAACAATCTTGCATTCATGTCATGGACGTTGTATGATTTTCCAGCTGTACCTGATCAAGTGGCAGGAAAATGGCCTTGGCAGAAAAACAGGCAGAAAAAATTTGGTTTTATCGATGAAAAAGGAAAAGAAAAACCTGCTTTTTTATATATTTCAAACTAACGATTTTCCTGTTTTATGCATTTCAATTTCTTTGAATTTTTCAATATACATTTCAACAATTTTATCCATTGAAAGTGCGCAAGCTGCTTTGTAATTAGTTTCAGCTACAAGTCTTCTGTAATTATCATCATCTAAAATAGTACTGATGGCTTTTGCTAATGAAGAAGCACTTTCTGGATTAAAGAATTCCCCTTTGTAACCTTCATCTTGAACGAGTAAGGCTAAGTCACCTAAGTCGGGGATAACTACCGCTTTTCCGTAACTTCCGGCTTGGTGTAAAACTCCTGAACTTCCGGTTGTAGAGGTATATGGAAATGCAACTATAGCACTCTCAGTAAAAATACGCTCTACGTCATTCTCTTCGACATAACCTGTAAAAGTGATACCTTCCACGTGGGCATATTTTTCTTTAACCGATTGTAAATAGCCTGGCGTATTTGGACTGTCGGTTCCTGCAATAACAATTTCAATTGGTTCGTTATTAGTTTGTCGAATCAATTCAACGGCGTCAATTAGAATTTCAACTTTTTTATAGGTTCCAAATTTTCCAAAGGCCATTACTTTTTTTGAACCAACAGGCAAATCAAAACTAACATTCTTAGGCGTTTCAAAAGAACCATGCGGAATTAATGCAACATTATTCGTTTTGTATTTTGCATTTAAAATAGCCACATATTTATGAATAGTTACTGCA
>NZ_JBIPPD010000062.1:0-15239 GCF_044368625.1 Flavobacterium sp.
GTTTGTGGTAAAACAAAAATAATCAACTTTTTTATCTTTCCCCTTCGGGGTTTTCTTTTACGGCTACGCCTCCAAAGAAAACCCCGAAGGGGAGGAAATGCCATCAACAATGTTGTGAAACTTTACAGATACCAACATAATTTTAGCATTTGAACCAGAATTGCCACTATTCATCTGCATAGAATTACTTCCTGAATATCCTCCGTAGTTATAAATATAAACTCCCGAACTAAACCCTGTTGTTCCTTCAACAATTGACGACCAACAAGTTGGTAATGAGTCTACTGCAGTGGTATCGAAGTTTTCTTGAAAAGTAGCAACTGCATTACAACTCGTTGAAAATGTCTTTGGACCAATCCAAGCTCCATTACCATCACTTCCGCCACAAACCGATCGAACCCATGCATTATATTGTGTGTTTGCATTTAATCCTGTTATAGTGGTTTCGGACAATAAGTTTACTGACGGAGCAACTGGGATTAATGTTGTTGGGTCATTGTTGGTGCTTTCGCTAAATACAATTTCCCACTGTGTTTCATCGCCATTTCCAGTCCAAGTAAGTGCTGCTGTTGTTGGGGTAACTTGGTTCACACTTATGTTGGTTACATCGGCACATAAAGGCAACAATTCCCAACGAATATCGTCAATAAAAATACTGGAATAAGGCATGGCAGACGTATTTTTAAAAGCTATAAATGTATCTGTTCCTATGTACGAAGTAAAGTCTACGATATATTCATTATTTGTAGCGGTAAGTTCAAAAGTTGTTATAACCGAAAAAAAACCATCACCCGTAGTGCTGTCAATTGTTCCTACTTGTAAAGTCCCGGTCTCCCATGTTTCCGCAAAAAATTTAATACGATGTGTTCCCGAACTAACATTACTCAAATTAGGTGAAACCAACATAATGGTTGATCCTTCAGCTGAAAAATTATTTTGTAAACCAACTGATTTTGTTCCAGATACCGCACTCGTTTCCTGTACCGAAACGGATGCATTTTCTGACACACCCATGCCACCAATTATTGTAGTCCAGCAGTTTGGAAGTGTATCAACCGGTGTTGTTTCAAAGGATTCGTTAAAAGCAGTAATTGGTATGCAATTGGTCGAAAAAATTTTAGGACCATTCCATGGACTCAATTCTGTTCCGCAATTTGTTCTTACATAAATATGGTATGTAGTTGCTGGAACTAAATCATTTACAGTTATCGAAGTTGTGCTAGAAGTTGTACCCACTGAAGCAGCAGTTGGAGCTTGACTTTCTTCGGACAAAACCAAAGTTTGCCATAATGTTTCCGAGCCTTGAGGTGTCCAAGATATTGATGCACCTGTTGTCGTAATTCCAGATACTGCAATACTGGACGGGGGAGGACATGTTAAAATAGCAGTTATTGTTGCAGTATTTGAATCAAAGTTGGAAGTGCATTCGGCATCATCAGAAAAATGCAGTAAAATATCTGACGACGTAATTCCTGTTACCGAAAGTGGTGAAGCGCCGTGAACAATAACGTTGTTAGACCAGTCGGTCACTGTTATGTATTTGTTTACCTCTTCAGATGTACAAGTAAATAAATAATTTCCACCAACAATTAAATTGGTAAGTTTAGAATATTCGGAACTAAATACGCCTAGAACAATGGTTTGTTCAATACCAATATTGTTTGAAGCGATTGTATTGAGCGGATACTGATTGAGACGAATACATTGACCGTAACCTAAAGTAGCGGTTGCAATAAGCAACAAAAGTACTAATGTAATTTTTTTCATAAGTAATAATTTGATTGATAATTCAATTTCAGCGAACAATATGTTTGATTAAATGTCTAAAGTTTATTTATTAAACTTTTTGTGATATTTATTGAATCAAATACAATATTCTCTTCCTACAAATATGACTTACAAATGCTATTTATCCCAATATTCAGATACCACATAGATACCACATTTTGCAAAATATTGATTTTTAAATACTTAATTTGATTTGTTTAGATAAATTTTAATCAAAATAGGGTTTTTTGAATTTTGAATCGTATCAAAAATGAGCAAGTAATCGCTTTGAATCATCCTGATGTTTGGAATAATCGTAAGAAAATTCAGCTAATTATAAACGGTCAATCCAATCGTATAAATCGGTATCGTTCTCAATAAAGAGCCTTTTTCTAAGTCGGTTTTTTCTGTTTTGAATTGCCTTAATCGAAACAAATGTGTATTCCGCAATTTCCTTTGTAGTAAATTTAAGTTTCAAATAAAAACAAACTTTTTGCTCAACCAATGTCAAATCAGGTTGAATTTTTTTTAAATTCTTAGAAAATTCAGGGTATAATTCGGTAAAGAATGAAATAAAAAGAGGGTCATTCTTTTTGGCCATTTCAATCAAATCATTGTAAGACGTCGAAACTTTTTGTTTAAGTTCTGTAATTTCAGAAGATTTATGTTCAAGCTTTTCTTCATTCAAAAGGGCTTGCTGCTTAAATTGTATTTTTTTATTTCGGTAATAAAAAAAAATCAAAAATCCTATAAGCACTAAAACTAGTACGAATGTTAGAATTAAATAATAGTTTTTTCGTTGTAATTTGATGTTTTCAAACTCATTTTTATCAATAATATATTTGGCTGTTTCGCCCAATTGATTTTCTTTTTGAAAATTAAGACTGTCTTTGTACACTAACTCTAAATTGTGAAACTCAGTTACTTTATCAGTTTCATTTAATTGCTTAAAGACATTTTTGTAGTTTTTATAATTTTCTGAAATTAAGTTGTAATTTCGTGGGAGCGTTTTTAAACAAATCGCATTGGAACTATCTGCATATTGCAATGCTTTCTCATAATGCCCCGTTTTTAAATACAATTCAGATAAATTGGTATACTCAAATTCGCAAGTAAGCACCTTTTTACTTTTATAAAACGAAATTGCTTTTTTAATATAATATTCTGCTTCGTCGTACATTTCCAATTGACTGTAATAATAGCCCACATTAGAGTAACCTGGATCCACACAAATGTCTAATGCTTTTTCGTACTCCTTCATTGCTTTAATGCAATTTTCCAAAATCACTTTGGTTTTCTCCGGCGGTTTTATTTCGGATAAAAAATGGGCTTTGTGACTGTACAAGTCACCTTTAAAAAGACTTCTTTTTTTATAGTTAGTAATTGCCTTTGCTTCAATCAAGCATTCATCTATAATTTTGATGGCCTTTTTGGTAAAACCCAATTTGCCATAAACTGCACCTTTACCAAAATTAAAAAACAATTGTAACGAATCATTATTGATTTTTCGCGCTAATTCTAATCCTTCATCGTTATATGTCAATGCTTTATTATAATCTTTTAGAATTTCCGAATGATACAACGCTATTTTTCGTAAACTCATTGCAGCACCAAGTCTATAATTGTTTTTGATTGAAGCAGCGTAAGTTACTTTAGCTCGATTGTAGGATTCTACTGGATTTTTGTAAATAAAAGGGGCATTGATCTTTATCAAACTATCAATTTGTTTGTTTGACAAACGAGTTTGCGCAACAGAAAAACTGCTGCTGAGAATGATAAAGATGGATATTAGGCAGTAAAACCTCATGTATTTCAAAGCATTTCAAATTTGTTTCTAATTCAAAAAAGCCTTTGAAATCGTTTGTTTCAAAGGCTTTCCTTACAAAAAGTGTAAAAAGTTATTTAGAAATTTCTCTCAGTTGTTTTAATTTATCTTTCCAAATTTCCATACTCTCTTTGTTACGTTCAATGTTTTTGCGTACTTCTACCACGATTGGATTTTCCTTTTTCGCATTTTTTGCATTTGTAAAAAATTGAATATTGTTTTCCAGTTGAAAAATCTCATTTTGAATTTCTTCGATTTTTCGCATAATGAAGATTTTTTCGTTTTCTAATTTTCGACCGTCGTCTTCACCTGCAAGATGTTCCATCCGATTTGAAAAACGTAACATTTCAGTGTCTTTTTTACTGACATTCAATTGTTCAAATAAACCGTCCAAAACTTTATTGAACTTTCCATCAATATGGCGTTTATTTCTTGGTACATTTCCTACAGCTTTCCAAGATTCAATATGCGATTTTATGGTTTCCAAATCTGCTCTATGTTCGCCTATAAGTGTTACCGCTTTTACCGCTTCCAGAAGTTCTTGCTTTTTGGTATAAGCCTGTTCTTCTTCTTGATTGGCCTCACTTCTTGACTCTTTCAATTTATCGAAATAGTGGTTGCAAGCCGCTCGAAACTCTTTCCAAATAATGTCCGAATTTTTTCGAGGAACGTGACCGATCGTTTTCCACTCGTCTTGAATTTTCATCATAATCGGAGTTGTTGTGGCAAAATCGGTACTGTCTTTCAATTCATTGGCTTTATTTAAAAGTGCTGTTTTTTTCAATAAATTGTCGTGTTGGTCTTTTTTCATGTCTTTGTAGAACGAGTTCTTAAAAATATTAAAAGACCGAACAGCATTTTTAAAACCACTCCACGTTTCTTCGTTGAATTCAGTTGGAACTTTTCCTGCATTAAAAAAGTCGTTTCTTAAACCTTCAACCACATCTGCTTGCTTCAACCATTGTGCGTGTGAGGTAACTTTTGCTTGACCCAACTCTTCAATTTTAGCAATGATGCCTTTTTTTATGTCTAAGTTTGCCAATTCACGCTCTTTTATCTCTTCATTCAAAGCATCTTTTCGATCGTGAATTTTCTTTGTAGCTGCCGAAAATTGGTTCCAAATTTCTTCTCTATGGTCTTTTCCAACGGGTCCAATTTCTTCTTTCCACATACGGTGAAATCCTTGTAAAGCTCTGAAAGCAATGTTGGTATCAGGCTCGTGTTCTAAAGCTTCTGCACGTTCTACCAATTTTTGTTTCAGTTCTAAATTGTGTTTGAATTCCAAATCACGAGCTTCACGGTCTAAATGCAAGTAGTCGTAAAAATTTTCTACGTGAAAATGATAATTGTTCCAAACATGGTTGTATTTGTCTTTCGGAATTGGGCCAATATTTTTCCAACGGTCTCTCAGATCGTTAAAATGTTTCAATGTATCTTGCATACTTTCTGCAGGATTGATCAGATTTCGCATTTCTTCTACAATTTCAAGACGTTTATCTAAATTGCCTTGTAAATCGTTTTGTAACTTTTTGAAATGAGCGTTTTTCTTTTCTCGGTATTGGATGTAAGCGCGATCAAAGTTTACCTTGGCAGGCAAATGGTACTCGAAAGGCTCGGTAGAATCTGGATTTTGTTCCAAAAATTCTTCTTTTTTTTCGTCTAAAAGATGGTGGTATTGTGATAAGAATTCTTTTTTTATATCTTCAACCTGAGATTTTACTTTGTTAATTTGATCCAAAGCTATCAAATTTTCAAGTTCGACTACCAAATCATCCATTGACATGTTTTCGTAATTTTTTACAGGAATATCATGGTGTTCAGTGTCATCATCGGCATCACTTTGTGTTTCTTCCACGTCTACTGTTTCAGTATCTGCAGCGGATTGATGAGGCAATGGTTCTTCGGTCATAAAAGTGTCGTCCTGCACTTCTTCAGGAGTCAACTCAATTGTATTCTCTTCGTTTTCTTGTGCACCACTTTTAGGTGTTGGGATAGCCGTTGGCTCTAGTGTTCCATCTGCTTGTGGCAGGTTATCATTCGTCTCGTCTAACATTTTATAAAATGTTTAGGGTTTGTAAAAAATTGAATGCGAAAGGTACTAAAGCCTATCTTAAATTCAAAATAAAACTGTTAAATTTAGTTAATTTAAATCTAAGATTTGCGTTTTTATTGTTTGTTCCAAATTTTCCAAGCTTTTTCTGCTTGAAAAACAAGCATTTGGTACCCATTTAACGTTTTGGACTGATGTTCTTTTGCTTTTTTAAGAAAAGTCGTTTCTGCTGGATTATAAATCAAGTCGAAAGCCAGGTGTTCGCTTGAAAAAAAATTGTAGGGTAGTGGCGGAAATTCTTCGGTATTTGGAAATGTTCCCAATGGTGTACAATTTATAATCAAATGATATTCATTAAAAATATGTTGATTTAAATCGTTATAGTGCCACTGATCTGTTGTTGGATTTCGAGAGACAAACTTATAACTGATACCTAGGGTTTGCAAGGCATATGCAACGGCTTTCGAAGCGCCACCAGTACCTAGTATTAATGCTTTTTTATGATGCGATTTAAGGTTTGGTTTTAATGCTTTTTTAAACCCATAGTAGTCGGTATTGTAGCCTTTTAATTTTTCTTTTTTGGTAATTTTAATGGTGTTAACCGCTCCAATCAATTGTGCTTTTTTATTGATTTTATCTAAAAAGGGCATCACAGTTTCCTTGTATGGTATGGTAACGTTTAAGCCTTTGAGATAAATAGTATTTGCTACAATTTCTTGAAGCTGACTGATGTCTGCAATATCGAAGTTTTCGTACTTAAAATTGGGCTGGTTTTCTTTCTTAAATTTGTCGGTAAAATACTTTTTTGAAAACGAGTAACCGATGTTTTTTCCAATCAAACCATACTTTTCAATCTCAGAATTTGCCACTTTCTAGGTGTTTTTTTATAATGTTTTGGACCATTTTTCGTTTCCAAGCTATGGGAAATAATGTTTCAATAATCGAATAATGTTTACCGTTGAGTCGAAATGCATTACTGATATGAAATTTCCCTTTTTTGTCTTGTCTCGTCATGTAATAAAGTCCCGCCAATCGGTATTCGATTTCGAACGATTCGGGATAGAATTCTGTTGCTTGCAAAAGTGTGGTTATAGCACTTTCAATTTCACCTATGGATAATAAAGCATCTACCCAAAACAGCCATGTGTCCAATTCCGAGTCGCCAAATTCTACTGCTTTTCGGTAACCTAATTCTGCTTCTTCGTAAAAATGTAATTCTCTGTTTAAAGCAGCATACCGTTTCCAATAATTTTTATTTTCATTATCAATACTCAACGCTTTATTCAAGAAAAACAAGGCTTTTTGAAAATTCTTTTGGCGCAAATAAAAGTCGGTTATCGCTATCCATCCTTTGTCCAGTAGTGGATCTTCGTGAACCGTTTTATTGTAATATTCAATGGCTAATTTTTTATTACCCAAACGTTCGTGACATTTTCCAATACGCAAATAGGCATAACTTGTGGGATCGTCCAAATCAATGGTTCGTTGATAGGCCACAATTGCTTCATGCGGTCTTTTTAAGCGCTCGAGGGTTTTGGCTTTTTCCATAAAAGCACCTATAAACTCATCATCAATCAAGGTGGCGTATTCAAAAGCACGTAAAGCTTCTTTATACTTTTTTAGTCCATAATGCAAGCGTCCTGATTGGTGCCAAGCAATTTCGCTGTACGGATTTTCGTTGATATATTTGTCTAAATAAACAATTGCTTGCTCATTTTGATCTAAAAATTCGAAACAATACACTACATTATACAAGGCTGTTTGATCTTCGTAATCTTCTTCTAAACACTTTATGAAATTGTTTTTGGCATCCTCTAAATTGTCCATAAACAAATATTCCATCCCTAATAAATTATACACATCACACTTGTCATGGGTTAAATTTAGGGCAGTTTTTAAACAAGCGACTGCTTTTTCGTGTTGGTCTCTTTTGGAAAAAATCGAAGCCCGCTGAATATAAATTTCTTCGTTTTGGGGCTCTAAATCGTGCAATTCATTAAGCATTTTTTCGGCCAAATCCAGTTTGTCGTCGTAAATCAGCATTTCTATTTGAACCAATTTTAGTCCACTCGAATTAGGATGCTGTTCCAGCGCTAGTTTCAAGGCTTTTTTAGCCAAAGAAGCTTTGCCAATATCCAAGTAGTGGAGTATTATTTCTTCAAATTCTTCCGAATCAAAAAAGAGTACCTTGTTGGTTTTTAACATGGACTCAAATTTAGATAAGGATAAATTATAGTTTTCTTCTTCGTCGCTTAAATACATATTTTTTCTTTTATGATTAGCTGTTACTAAAATTAAATATATTCACTTCAATAAACGCTCGACTGAGGTCTTTGTTGTGAACAATTTAGTTAACAATAACAGCGCTATTTTGTGCTACTTCGTCGAGCACTTCAATGAGTATTTTACAACCTTCTCGAATTTCATTTTCAGAGATGGTTAGTGGGGGTGTGATTCGGATGGCACAAGGTTCAAACAATAACCAAAATAATATAAGTCCCCGTTCCTGACACTTTAATACCACTTCATTGGTTATTTCGGCACATTCCGTCATTGGTGCCAACATCAGTCCACGCCCTCTGATTTCTTTAATCAAAGGATGTACCAATAGCGACCGAAATAGTTTTTCTTTTACTAAAGTTTCGGCAATCAGCGAAGTTTCGGTGAGTTCTTGTAATGTTGCCAGGCAAGCTGCTGCTATTACAGGGTGTCCACCAAAAGTGGTGATGTGTCCGAGTTTCGGATTATTGCTCAGTAATTTTAAATGTTCTGACGAGGCAACGATTCCGCCAACTGGCATTCCGCCGCCCATTCCTTTACCAATAATCATAATATCGGGAACAATTCCATAATTTTCAAAACCAAATAATGTTCCTGTTCGGCCAAAACCGGGTTGGATTTCGTCGATTATCAACATCGCACCCATTTCGTCGCAACGTTTTCGTACTTTGATTAGGAAATCATTTTTAGGCTGAATAAATCCTGCTCCACCTTGAATGCTTTCTAGAATAAATCCGGCGGTTTTGGTTGTAATTTTTTCGAGATCTGATTCGTTGTTAAAAGTTATAAATTCCACATCAGGAATAAGCGGTCGAAACACTTGCTTTCGTTCTTCAAATCCCATCACACTCATCGCACCCATAGTGTTACCGTGGTAGGCATTATGACAAGAAATTAATTGTGAACGTCCTGTTACTCTTCTTGCTAACTTCAAAGCGCCTTCTGTGGCCTCAGTTCCTGAATTTACAAGATACACTTGGTTTAAAGAATGGGGTAAATGTTGTACCAATAATTTGCAAAAATCAACTGCGGGTTGTTGGGCATATTCGCCGTAAACCATCACATGGGAATACAGATCGAGTTGGGCTTTGATAGCATTATTAACGCGTTGGTTTTGATGGCCTAATGTACAGGCAGAAACTCCAGCTACAAAGTCTAAGTAACTTTTTCCGGAAGTATCGTAAATGTAACTTCCTATGGCATGCGAAACCTCCATTCCCAATGGATAAGGCGAAGTTTGGGCTTGGTATTTCAAAAAATCATTTTTCATTTCTAAGATAGGAGTAAATCGTTACTTCTTTGGACTTTTCTTTTTGTCGTAGTCAAGTGTTTCCTGCCTTATTTCCATCGGTTTGTTTTTCTTGGCCGCGTCAATTTTGCTTTCTTTTTGCATTTTTTCATCCAATTCTTCTTCTTCAGGTGGAAAAATATCGTCTTTTGTTCGGATTATTTCGTCGCCACGCCAGTTGAAACCTCTAAGTTTTCGGGCATTTTCGCGAAGTTGAGTTTCGGGATACATCAAGCTTTCTACATTTTGATAGGAGGTCAATATGTTGATTTTATTTTCTTCAAAAGTGATATTGATACGACTACTGATTTTTTTTTCAATTCCAGTTAAAGTTGAATCGTCGTAAACATAATAAATGGCTTCGGTATTTTTGATTAAATCAATGTAGTCCAGTTTGTTGTCTTTGAATTTCCCATACATATTCAATCCTTTTGCTTGATTATAACCCGTTCCTAACGTATCGAGAGCTATGATGAATGCATTGTTGAGTACCTTGAGTGAATCGATTTTTTCCGTTTTATTGTCGCCAATAAGATGAATAACATCGCCCGTTAATTGATTTTCGCCATTCCAAACCACAGGTCGCCCGATGAGTTGAGTTAACGCTTTTTTGGTGCTTGAATGTATCGAGTCGCATTTACCACTCATGTCTGATTTGTAAAAACGTGCGTTTCTATAAGCGCGAATAATTTGATTTCCTTTTTTTCCGGTAACCGTCAGCTTTTTTCCATGAATGTAAACCGAATCATTTTCGACACGATTAACTGCAACCGCCCGTCCAGTCATCATTAAGGAGTCTTTGAGTTTGTAGACTTCGCCATAATGCCCCTTGACGATTCCTTTGTTTATGGTATCGGTGATTTTGACATTTCGTGTGGCTGAGGCAAATTCATTATTTCGATTGTAGAAAATACTGTCGCCTTCAATGAGTCGATCGTCGTAACGAATGTACGATTTACGGAGAAAATGACCCGTATTTTTTTTGCTGTCGTAAAAGCCTTTCTCGGTATAAATAAAATTATTTTTACTGGTAATGGTCGATGGACCAAACAAGTAGGCGTGTCCCGAATTATTGTAGTAATCTACGTGATCGGATTTGATGACGTACTTTGGATTGGTGATGGTTACTGTGGACAGAAACTGAAACTTTTTTTGCGTAGCATAATAACGTCCCGAATTACTGGTCAAGGTATTTTCTTTATTGATAATTCTGCCAAAACTGTTATAGAAAGCTTGCTGTGTATTCCGGTCGAAGTTTATGGTATCGGTGGTTAAAGTCATATCGGGCGAACGCAAAACGGGTTTGCCTGTAGCGTACGCTTTTTTTTCATTACCACTGTATTCGGCATATTGGGAGTTTAAGTACAAGGTGTCTCCTTGCACCATTTGAACATCGCCAAAGAGTTTTGCATAATTTTCTTTTTCAAAATAATAGGCTTTTTTACAGGTAATTATTACTCCGTCGTGGTTGATTCGTACATTTCCGGTTAATAAAGCAGCATCGGGAATTTCCGTTTGATTACGATCAGCAAAATCCGAATATTCGACGTCTATTTTTTTGGGTTGTTGTGCAAAAAGTGAGACACATAATACGAGAAAAAATATGGTAAAGAGGCTTTTCAAGGTCAATAAATTTTGCCAAATTTAGGTAAAATGTAGTCAGTTTTCGCTTAATTAAGAAATATTTATAAGCGGCTTTTGTTTATAAAAAAAAGTACCTTGGCTGTCAAAATACTTTTTAAAAAATTTTTTTTTTTAAATTCGTTTCAAAATTTACATCAAATAAACTCACAAAAGCGTTGTTTATAGTCCCGTTTGCATTTAAAACCATCGTACGGTGTATTTTATTAACTACCCAACGGTCTTTTACATCATCAAAGTTAGCAACGCGGTATTCGCGGATGCCATCGAAGTTGTAATTTTTTAAAATACTCTGCCATTTAGCATGATTTTCGTCAACACAAATACTGACAAAGTCGTAATCCGGATGTTTTTTCTGCAAGTCTAATACTCGTTTGTGAGCGGCAACAAAATGTGATTCCAGATTTTTGGTCCAGAAAAACAGCACGGTTTTCTTTTTAATGACGGCATGCAAAGGGATTTTTTTATTGTTAAAATCAATTAAGGTAGCATCAGGAAGTGGATTGTTCTCTTTCAACAATTGAATGGCATCCCCAATTTTTTTAATCTCGTTGTGTTGATTTTTATCGGTGGACAACGAATGGTATTTGTCTAGAAACTTTTTATTGTTCACTATATTTTGATCTTCTAATAAATAAGTGAAAGCAATATTATCCAAAACCGTGTTTTTTATCTTTTCGTTGGTAAAAAGAGAATCGGCAATTTGTAATTTTCTGCTACTGGTCAAAAAAGCTTGATCAATTTCTGAGCGATTCGACCATTTTTCATTTGTACTTAAATTATTCATCATATTCGATAAATACCTTACGAAAGGAGAAAAATTGGTGAATTTTTTATTGTTAAAATCAATTGTTTTTCGGAAATCGTAAAAATTGTCGGACAGTTGCGATTCAATATTTTCACCGGTTCTCATTTTGTGCACTACTGGATACAATTCTTTTTTTGAATAATGAAAAAATTCCAACATCGCTTTGGCATATTGGTCAAAGTTCTCGTCCCAACCGATACTTTCCTTCTTTTTGTCGTAAAATTTCTGTTTCGATTGGAAAGCCGAATCAATTTTAGCATTGAATTGTGGAATATTTTCGTCGAAAACAGTAAACATTACACCTCGGTCTTGCTCGTTTTTCAAAAATAATTCCATTAAAAAATTATTTTTTTCGTCGCCACGACCACAAAATGTTACTGATTCGTCGAATTCTTGCGAATTGACACGAATCATTAAACTGTCGTTTTTATCGAAATATACGTATTGATATTCAGGTTCATGTTTAAAGGAGTACATACCTGGCGTCAACGAATCGAATTTTTTAAAAAAGGTATTGTCTGGATTTAATACAATGGTGTCTAGTACTTTAGAGTCTTTACAAAACAAAACATACCTGTTATTTGGATTGACCACTTTACCTCCAAAATACGCAGTATAATTATCATTATCAAATTCTTTGTTGCAAGAAACTAATGAAATCGCGCAAAGCAAGGGTATGTAAAAAAATGTTTTGATGATACGACTGTTTTATATTATTGAAACAAAAATATTTAGTCTTAACCTATTTTACTGTTAAGGCATCGTTAAATGATTGCTAATGGCAATAAGGGCTTGTTGATAGCATTTTGCTATTCAAATTTTTTGTACTTTTGCACTGCTTTTTAAAATTAAATAACAATCAATGTTAACAGTTAATAATTTATCCGTTCAATTTGGAAAACGAATCTTGTTTGATGAAGTAAACACTACGTTTACGCACGGAAATATATACGGTGTTATTGGCGCGAATGGCGCCGGAAAATCGACTTTTTTGAAGATTATAGCCGGAGATATGGATCCAACATCGGGACACATTCATTTAGAACCGGGTAAAAGGATGTCGGTTTTGAATCAAAACCACAACATGTTTGATGCACACAGTGTTTTGGAAACCGTTTTGATGGGAAACAAAGTTTTGTATGCCGTTAAAAAAGAGATGGACGAACTGTATCTGGATTATTCGGATGAAAATGCCGATCGGATTGGAGAATTGCAAGTGCAGTTTGAAGAAATGAACGGTTGGAATGCCGAGTCTTCTGCGGCATCGTTACTGTCGAGTTTAGGAATTTCCGAAGAAAGTCATTATTCGTTAATGGCGGATATGGAAGGAAAAATGAAGGTTCGGGTGCTTTTGGCGCAAGCCCTTTTTGGAAATCCAGACGTATTGATTATGGATGAGCCTACCAATGATTTGGATTTTGAAACGATAGCTTGGTTGGAAAATTTCTTGGCCAATTATGAAAATACCGTTATTGTTGTATCACACGACCGTCACTTTTTGGACGCAGTTTGTACGCATATTTCCGATATCGATTTTAGTAAAATTAACCATTATTCTGGAAATTATACGTTTTGGTACGAATCGAGCCAATTAGCGGCGAAACAAAGAGCACAACAAAACAAAAAGGCCGAAGAAAAAAAGCAGGAATTGGAAGAGTTTATACGACGTTTTTCTGCGAATGTCGCAAAATCCAAACAAGCTACTTCTCGAAAAAAGATGATTTCTAAGTTGAATATTTCTGAAATCAAACCTTCTTCTCGTCGTTATCCAGCGATTATTTTTGACCAAGAAAGAGAAGCAGGTGATCAAATTTTGAATATTGCCAATTTGAGTGCTTCGGTGGACGGTGATGTTTTGTTTACCAATGTAGATTTAAATATGGCAAAAGGTGATAAAATTGTCGTATTTTCCAAAGATTCCAGAGCTACAACCGCTTTTTACGAGATCATTAACGGACATCAAAAAGCCGATTCAGGAACCGTAGATTGGGGAATTACAACCAATCAAGCGTATTTGCCTGTAGAAAATCACCAATTTTTCGAAAACGATTTGACCTTGGTCGATTGGTTGCGTCAATATGCAAAAACTGAGGAAGAACGCGACGAAGTTTTTATCAGAGGTTTTCTTGGAAAAATGATTTTTTCTGGTGAAGAAGCGCTGAAAACGAGTCGGGTTTTATCAGGAGGAGAAAAAGTAAGATGTATGCTTTCGCGCATGATGATGGAACGTGCAAATGTATTAATGCTTGATGAACCTACGAATCACTTGGATTTGGAATCCATTACTGCATTTAATAATTCATTAAAAAACTTTAAAGGTTCGATTTTGTTTACCACCCACGATCATGAATTTGCCCAAACTGTAGGTAACCGAATCATCGAGTTAACGCCAAAAGGTGCCATCGACCGCTACATGACCTTTGATGAATATTTGGATGATGAAAAAGTACAAGAGTTGAGAAAGTTGATGTATTCGTAAAAAAAATTATAGCAATAAAAAAAGGGTTTTACCGCAAAGTAAAACCCTTTTTTTATTGCGACTTTCCAATTTACTTGCAAACGGAATGTCTGGTTTACAGAGCTATTATAACGAAGTTGCGTTAGACAAACCTACTTTTTTATATTGCGCTTTTACTTTTAGATCCATCCATTGTTTTGAACTAAAATCAAACATTTTTTTATCTAAATCAATTTCAAAATTATTTTTGTCAATTCGAATTAATGACTTAATTGCTCCAAATTGCGAATTCCATTCGGGATTGTTGTCAATTATTCTTATTTCATTTTGATTAATAAATTCATAAACAATATCTGCATTCATTGATGTTGAATAATGCATCAATATCGGAATGTTCATTTCTAAATTATTATTTAAATAACTTATGGATTGTTCTGGAAAATTAAAAAATATGAATTGGGTAGTATTAAATTGCTCTACCAGTGGTCGGACCTCAGCAAAGTTATTTCCATTTTCGGGATTATAAAAATTTGGATATATTCCGTTTAACGTAGTATGTGGACTAGTTATTTCTTCAAGAATATTAGTAGATTTTAGACCATCATTATTTAAATCAATTGGAGTTTCAGAAATTATCGAGGTAATCTTGTAATAGCCCCGAAAGTCATTAACTAGATTTTCATCTTTATCCGAATTGCAAGAAGTAAGAAGCATTAAAAAGGGTAGGAGGAGCAGTTTTTTCATGTAATTAATTTTTATTGAAAAAGTGTCAACTTTAAGCGTATTTGATTTTGTAGCAAATATAACTCTTTAAAAAAAATTATTGTAAAAAATAGTTACTCGATTTAAAATATGACTCCTTCGAACTGAGTAATAAATGGAAAAATGTTTGTAAAAGTTTATTTCAATTTTGAGATTTAAATTTGCACTGAATTTAAAAAGCTTCTATCTCATTTGAAATAGAAGCTTTTTTGTTACTTTTTATTTTTTTCAGCTTGCTTTTCAGCTTCTTTTTTTTGGCGCTCTTCAGCTTTCTTTTTCTTTTTGAAATAGCCTTTTAGTAAGAAATTGCTTTTGGCGGCTTCCATATTCTCGTCTAACTTTTTTGTACTGGTTTTAAGA
>NZ_JBIPPD010000247.1:0-4286 GCF_044368625.1 Flavobacterium sp.
CACGGATTGAGCGATAGTGTCATCATTTTCAGCACTTCCGCCGCCGGAAATACCAATGCTTCCGATAATTTCTTTTTGATAATAAATAGGAGTGCCGCCACTTAACAACAATAATTCGGGTAGGGACTTGAGGTTTTGAGTATCCGTACTTTTGGCAGCGTTTCGCATCAGTTCAAGTGTCGCCGTTTTCGTAGATAATGCTGTAAACGCTTTTCTTCGAGCGGCTTCGGTATTGTGCGGACCAACTCCTGCTCCACGGCTCATCAATAGTGGTGTTCCCGAAGCATCCAAAATAGCAATTGAAATGTGCTTGTCCAATTTGACGGCCAATTCCGAGGCTTGTTTTTGCAATTCAAAAGCAGCTTCTAACGATAAATTGTTTAAAGCAACAATGTACTGAGGTGCCGATGTGGTAGCGTATTTATGTTGCGCAAAACCATTTGCAACAAAAAAAAGGAATGGAATAAAAAGCAACAATCGTTTCATGTATTTTATTTTTTTCAAAATTAAAACAACACACGAAATGATTTCTTGACCTATGTCAACGTTTTAGAGTTTGGCTTTGATCCGTGATAAAGTAGAAGGCGAAATACCCAAATAGGAAGAAACCATTTTATTGGAAACACGCAACAATAACTGCGGTTGATTTTTGATAATCCATTGCACTTTTTCCAAAGCTTCAAAACCTTGAAAACCATAAATACGTTTTTGAGCAACTATAAATCCAAGTTCCAGTATTTCGGTATAAATTCGGGCAAACTCAGGAATGGTTTCCACCAATTTGTAAAAATCGGTACGGGAAATTTTAAGCAGCACACAGTTTTCGATGCTTTGCATGAACTCTTCAGCTGGTTTTTGATCAATAAAACTAGGCAAAGCAGCCACAAAATTTCCTTCAAAAGCAAAGTAGCGCGATGTTTCTAATCCCTCTTTATTGATTGTAAACAATCGAATAGCACCTTTATTGATAAAAAAATAACTGTCGGCAACCTGATTGTAATCGACCAAAATGGTTTTTGATTTTACTTTTACAATCGAAAAAAAACTACAAACATGGGCAAGAAGGGTTTTATCGTGAATACCTTTCTCATTCAAAACAGCTTTTAGTTTTTGGTACATCGTGTTGTAATTACTTGAAATAAAGCAAAAAACCCGAAACTGAGTCGGGTTTTTGTATCTTAATGTATGATATTTTCTACTTCTTTCGGATTGTGTTTGTGTTTAAATAAAACCGCAAAAGCAATCGCTACAATCAGGGCATAACCGGCAAACGAGAGCCAAATGTTGTGCCAGTCCTTCATTCCATCGGCTGCTGTAAAATAATTCGCAATGACATAACCGCTGATAAAACTACCCAAAACGGCTCCAAAACCGTTGGTCATCATCATGAACAATCCCTGTGCCGACGATCTAATTTTTGAATCGGTTGTGGTTTCTACAAAGAGAGAGCCGGAAATGTTAAAAAAGTCAAAGGCCATACCGTACACAATACACGACACGATAATCATCCATAATCCTTCGTGAGGATCGCCGTAAGCAAAGAATCCAAAACGCAAAACCCAGGCCAACATACTGAACAACATGACCATTTTTATTCCAAATTTCCTAAGGAAATATGGGATTGCAAGAATGAATAAGGTTTCAGAAATTTGAGAAATCGACATGATGATGGTTGAATATTCGACTACAAAAGAATCAGCATACTCTGGTATTTTTTCGAAATCCGAAAGAAATACATCGCCATACATGTTGGTTAATTGCAATGCACCGCCTAAAAACATCGAGAAAATAAAAAACAACGCCATTTTATAATTGGCAAATAATTTAAATGCATCCAAGCCTAATGATTCCATTACAGAATCGTCTTTTTTGGTTAAGCGTTGTGGCGGACATTTAGGCAAAGTAAAGGAATAAATACCTAATGCAACAGCGGCTACAGCGGCAATATAAAACTGATTTCCAGAAGCTTTATTATCGGTTAAATTGGTCAACCACATCGCGGCTATAAAACCGATTGTACCCCAAACCCGAATGGGAGGAAAAACTTTTACCACATCGTAGGCACTATTTTTTAAAATCGTATAAGCAATAGAGTTGGATAATGAAATGGTCGGCATGTAAAACACCATCGCTACAAAAATGACCCAAAAAAAAGTAGTTGGATCGTTGACCTGAGGAAGGTAGGCCAAAGCAACACCCCCTAAAATATGCAAAAATCCGTATAGTTTTTCGGCGTTCATCCATCTGTCGGCAATAATACCTGTTAAGGCTGGCATAAATATCGATGAAAGTCCTAAGGTGGAGAATATTGCGCCAAATTCGGCCCCACCCCACTGCTTGGTTCCAAACCAATAGTTGGCTATTGTTATCAGCCAAGCGCCCCAAACAAAAAATTGAAAGAAGCTCATTAAAGTCAATCTGAATTTTATTCCCATTTAATAGTATGTTAAGGTTTGCTTAATAAACAGCCCGTAAATCTACTATTAAAAATTTAATATGGCAATGTGAAGTAAACGTTATTTTAGTACTTTTTTTACCAATGTCAACACTTTTTCAAACCATTCTTTACAAGGCAATTTGCAATAATCGATTTTAAAATTGGCCTTTATTTTTGCATTATTGGACAGTAATACATCTTTGAAAATAGCTAAATTATTGTAAAACAATGCATGTTGTTGCTCTTTTATGTGCTACCGCATGCGCTTGTAGGTAATTCTTTTTATTTTACTTTTCAAATCTTTTGACGGTTTATAATTGATTTTTGCCTCTTTGATGTTAGACTTACCTAAAACGGCTTCATTATCCGCTGGAGTGCCGTGCAATACCAATTGAAAAGTACCTAGATTATCAATTTTTACAATATTACCGTTGGACAAAGCCTCTCCAATAACGTCGCTTAAAGCTATAATTACACCATAACAATCGGCCCTACTCATCGTAGATCGCCCGGCAATGATACGTGCTAAATCATCTAAGTGTACAACCCCTACACTCACGGCACACGGATAATATTTAACTTCGGGTGGTGAAACTAAATTGTTTTGTTTGGGAATCATTTTAAATTGTACTGCCATCTTTTTTATTTTATCAGGTTCTAAAAATAGTTTAATTAGCTTACTACTTTCTATTTTTATATGTAAATATAATAAAAGATGTACGACTTTTTAATAAAAGCCCTATATCTTTTACCTATTTGTTGTACATCTTTATTTTATTTGTTGTACGACTTTTGAATATACGGTCAAGCTAAAACTTTTTTAGTAAGCCTATCCGTTTATTTTTTGAACGGTATAAACACAAATTTGTTTGTAATGTATTGATTTGCTTGGTGTTTAAGACCTAAAATTGATATACCCTTAAAAAATTAAGTAATTCCATATACTCAAATAGGAGTAAAATAATTAACTTATTTGGAAGTTTGTGTGATGTATACCGCATTTGTAAAAGACAAAAATTTTTTACCCTTTTTTATCTACTCAGACACCCCATTGTAAAGGGAAAAAATCAAAAATAAAAGAAAACAACTTTTGTTTTTGCCGATGTGCAAAGACTAAACAAAAAATTGAAAGGATGTGCATTGAAATCAATCGGCATTTTATTCCCGTTTAATAGGGCAATGCAATAGAGCTATACAATTGTATAGATTTTTAGCAGGGAAATGCATTTATGAAATAGGTTTTGTTTGTACCATTTTGACATTTCATTTTATTTATAGCATTTTTTTCAATTATGATGGTAAGGTACTCGATGCTTTGTTTCCGTATGCTTTAATGAGCAATAATAAGTATTTATAGTGCAATAAATTAAGAAATGGTATTGATAATTGAGCTTAAAAATGATATATTTGTTTATTAAAAATACGAAACAAACATTCGCTAATCTACCCATTTTTGGGTGTATATACGAAAGTTTGTTTCGCCTATATACTAGTTGGCAGAAAATTTTGACCAGCGTTGTCGGAAAATCGCTTGCAGACAGAAAACTGAACTAAGCAAGGAAATTGAAGAAACGGTTAGCATTCTTACTGGGAAAAATTTGAAACGACTATTTCAAGATGGTTCTACACTTTTTGAGATTATTTTGTAGGATTTTGGAAATTTCCTGAGGTTTTCAAAATTAGTTATCAGGAAGAAATTATTAATTAATCTGTTACTTAATAAAAATGTAAGTTCAAGTTATAAGTGCAACAGATAAATTAAAAACACTTGGAGTTTTCCTCCAAGTGTTTAAGGTCAAAAGCCTAAATTTGTCTTGCATGAAAAAATATAAACAATTAACCGTTGAGC
>NZ_JBIPPD010000003.1:0-47310 GCF_044368625.1 Flavobacterium sp.
TGTTTATATGGGTATTTTTAACATGTTTATTGTCATTCCAATGATTATCCAAATCATCACCATGCAATATTTTGTTTACGATTGGCTAGGAAATAATCCCATAAATGTCATTCGTCTGGCGGGTTTGTTTTTAGTGCTAGGTGGTGTTTTCACCTTATTCATTAGAGTGAAAAATAAAAAGGAAGTGGTTACTAATTAATATTTTCAACTAATGCAAAATTCAAGTTACATAAAAGCGCTTGACTTATTATACAAAGCAAGTTCAGACGATGGTTTTCTTGCAAGTGCAGTAGCGCACTCAAACTACAACAGAGTTTGGGCACGTGATGGCGTTATTTGTGGGTTAGCGGCATTGGCTTCAGGTGACGTACAATTGATAGCTACTTTTGAACGAACCTTGGCTATTTTAGCAAGAAATCAACACAAAAACGGTACGATTCCTTCGAATGTATTGGTGACTCAACATCATGAAGAAGTGAGTTACGGTGGTCTGGCAGGACGAGTTGACGCCGTTACATGGTTCATTATTGGGGTTTGCCAATATGCATTTTACATGAAAGACGATTCATTTTTGGCTAAATATAAAAACCATATCGCACTTTGCTTGAAACTAATGGACGCTTGGGAATTCAATAACAAACATTTAATGTACGTCCCGCTTTCTGGAAATTGGGCCGACGAATACATCACGGATGGATACGTTTTGTACGATCAATTGCTTCGTGTTTGGGCTTTAAAAAGCTATAACTATTTTGAAAAAAGCAGCGAAATTGCTCATAAAATAAAAAATATTTCTTCGCAAATTGAAGTCAATTTTATACCCGAAAGTGGCGGCGAAAAATACCACGAAAAAGCCTACGGTGCATTTGATTTTAAGTCATTTATGCCTTGTTCATTTTCGCCAGCGGGATACAAAACCTCATTTGATGCTTTCGCAAATGTACTGGCACTTCTTTTAAATCTAGGAAGCCCTACGTTTCAGTCTAAAATACTCTCGTACTGCAATACACTTACAGCACAAATGGATTTGAAGCTAATTCCAGCTTTTTGGCCACCGATTTTTCCCGAAGATCCTGACTGGAGTTTGCTAAAAAACAATTGTAAATATGAATTCAGAAATTTTCCAAATACGTTTCACAACGGCGGTATTTGGCCTATGGTTAATGGTTTTTACGGAGTCGCCTTGGCTTCAAAAGACCAAAAAAAGGAGGCAATAGCAATTTTAGGAGCGATGGATGTTGCAAATAAAAAAACAGACTATCATTTTTATGAAAACTACGACAGCTTGAATGGAACACCCAATGGAGTGCCCTTTTGCGCTTGGAGTGCGGCTGCTGCGGTACTTTTAGAAAAATACATTTTTACAGATTTTAAATTACTACTATAAATGAATACTACTATTGATATATTATGTGTGGGCGAAGTGTTAATTGATTGCATCGGGCAAGAAGTCAATACACTTGCAGATACCAAAGATTTTCATCGGTTTCTGGGTGGTTCTCCTACTAATGTGGCAGTAAATGGTGCTAGATTGGGTTTGAATGTGGCGTTAGTTGCAACTTGTGGAAGCGACGGACTAGGCAAATTTATTATTCAAAAGTTACAAGCCAATGCCATAAGTACGTCCCAGATAAGAACATCATTCACGCTACCTACTTCAGTAATTTTTGTTGCACGATCAACCTCTACTCCCGATTTTATAGCTTATCGCGAAGCCGATTGCGAAATTTTAGAAGACCAAATTCCAGATGAATTACTAGAAGCCACAAAAATTTTTCATACTACTTGTTTTGCTTTAAGCAAGCAACCTGCCCGAACAACTATTTTGAATCGGGCACACAAGGCCAAATCATTGGGACTACAATTAAGTATCGACATCAATTATTCTGAAAAAATATGGCCCAACCGTTACGAAGCACATCAAGTTTTAAAAGATTATCTTTCCACCAATCCACTGGTCAAAGTGAGCAACGATGATTGTTTCAGGCTTTTTGGAGAATTGAAATCAGACGAATATATTTTTGATTATTTTCATCAACTTGGGGCCAATACTATTTGTTTGACTAAAGGCAAACTAGGGGTAAAGGTTTCTGATAAAACACAAGGAATTTTATTTCAAGAAGCCCTCGATTTAAAAGAAGTCAAAGACACAACAGGTGCTGGTGATGCGTTTTGGACAGGATTTTTGTATTCTATTATTAATAAAAAAACGTTATTAGAAAGTATCACAATCGGTCAAAAACTAGCAAGAATTAAACTGCAAAATGTAGGCAGATTGCCTGAAAATATGGATTTGACCAAGGAATTAGACTCATAATTTATACATTCCTACTCATTAATTTCTCACCAAACAAGCGTAAAATTGCTTTTTTATCCGCAGAAATTTGCATGTTTTCTAAAGTTTCAAAAGCCTTCATCGTAAAATCGGTGATGGCTTGTTGAGTGGCTTCGGCAGCACCCGTTTTTTCAAAAACATTTTTCACGGATGCCACTTTATCGTTTGTGTCAACGGGATGGATGGAAAATAAATGCATCAATTCCTCCCTTTGTGGAGGCGAAGAAAATTCTTGGGCTTTGAGGTATAAATAGGTTTTTTTGTTTTCAATAATATCGCCCCCTACTTGTTTTCCAAAAGTAGCTGGGTCGCCAAAAGCATCTAAATAATCGTCCTGAAGCTGGAATGCCAATCCTAAATTCAATCCGAAATCATAAATCAGTTCGCAATTTTCAGTTGAGGTTGCAGCGATAATGGCACCCATTTTCATGGCTGCAGCAACCAATACGGCCGTTTTGTACTCAATCATTTTTAAATATTCGGGAATCGTAACTTCATCTCGATTTTCAAAATCCACATCCCATTGTTGTCCTTCACAAACCTGAATAGCAGTTTTGCTAAACAGTTTTGCCAAATCCCTAAAAACAGCTGGCTCGTATTGTTCAAAATATTGATATGCCAATATCAGCATCGCATCACCCGATAAAATTCCAGTATTTAAATCCCACTTCTCATGCACTGTTTCGTTGCCTCGTCGGAGCGGTGCTGCATCCATTATATCGTCATGTATCAACGAAAAATTATGAAATACTTCTACCGCTAATGCCGCCGGTAAGGCGTTTTTGTAATCAGCTCCAAAAATTTCTGCAGCCATCAAAGTAAGCGTCGGACGGATTTTTTTTCCGCCTAAGCCTAGAATATAACTGATGGGTTCATACAAATTTTTGGGCTCCCGAACTACTTGCTGACTTGCTTGGTATTCGTTGATAAATTCTTGGTACTGCTTGATAGAATGCATATTTGGGTAATTTTTTGGCTAAAGTACTTTAAAAAGGAAGAATTTCATAGTATAAGCAAATGTTAAATAATTGTAAATACTCTGGAAACTATTTTGGTGTTACAAGTTTCCTATTTACATTTGCACCAAAATAATGAAAGAGGAAAATGAAAGATAAAATAATTTCAAAAGCCACGGAGATGTTTTTAAAGCTAGGCTTTAAAAGTGTTACTATGGATGATATTGCTGGAGAAATGTGTATTTCTAAAAAAACCATTTATAAGTATTTTAAAAACAAAGAATTATTAATAGAAGAAGGAACCGAAATTATACATCAAAAAATCCACCATTTGATAGATGAGATTATAACCAAAAACTATAATGCCATTCAAGAAAATTTCGAAATGCGAAAGATGTTTAAAGAAATGTTTCAATCTTTTGATCATTCGCCCGTATATCAACTGAAAAAGCACTACCCCGAAATTTACGAGAAAATGATGGCCAATGAAATCCAGGAATGCAGTCAAGTTTTTACACACAATATACAGAAAGGAATTTCAGAGGGCTTGTACCGTGCCGATACCGATATCCAAGCGGCAGTACAATTTTATTACACACTAATTTTTTCGATCAATGAAAATACGTTGCTAGAAAAAGAAGCATTTCAACTGGAATTAAAAGCCTTGGAATACCACACGCGTGCCATTGCTACACCCCAAGGAGTTACTGAATTATTAAATCAATTGTTTAAATCTAATCTATAATCATCAATGAAAAAAAACTTTTTACTAACTTTTCTCTTGCTCGTGAGTGTTTTGCAAGCTCAAGAGCAAAATCAAAATTACTCGTTTAGCTTAAATCAGGCGATTGATTATGCTTTGGAACACAACTATTCTTCCATCCGAACTTCAAAAGATATCGATGTTGCTAAACAAAAAAAGTGGGAAACTACGGCTGCAGGTTTGCCTCAAATAAACGCGAGTGTTGATTATCAAAACAATTTTGAACTTCAAAAATCGGTAGTTCCAGCTGAATTTTTTGGTGGAAACCCAGGCGAATTTGCTGAAGTTGCTTTCGGAACGCGACACAATGTGATTGCCAACAGCAGATTAAGCCAATTGATCTTCGACGGTTCCTACATTGTTGCTTTACAAGCATCCAAAACCTATCTGAAATTTTTTGAAAATGCCAAACAAAAAAGCAACACTGAAATTCGGGAAATGGTCATTAATGCCTACGGAAACGTTTTATTGGCCGAAGAAAGTATCGCTATTTTAGAAAAAAATAAAGCCACATTATCAAAAACATTATCCGATACTGAGGAAACGTTTAAAAATGGATTAATTGAAGAAGAAAATGTCGAGCAATTACAAATTACGTTGGCCAGTATCAACAGTAATTTAAGCAATACCAAGCGGTTGCTGGATGTGTCTCGAAAAATGTTCAAGTTTACATTAGGCATTCCGCTTGATGCCGAATTAACTTTGACGGATAAACTGGACAATTTATCAAGGGCCAATTTAGACTTGAATTTAAGCGCTACTGCATTTTCATTGGATAACAATATTGATTATCAAATGGCTCAAAACTTTGAAGAACAAAGAACACTTGAGCTAAAATTAGAAAAGAGTAAAGCACTTCCTTCTTTAGCGGCAAATCTAAACTTTGGATATAATGCTTTTAACGACAAATTTGCCTTTTTATCTCAAAACCAAAGTTGGTTGAACTATTCGAACTTAGGAATCAGTTTAAATGTACCCATCTTTAGCAGTTTTGGACGTAAAGCCAAAACACAACAGGCTAAAATTGCATTGGAACAAGCCAAAATTCAACTAACCGAAACCGAACAGCAATTACAACTTCAATTTGAACGTGCTAAAAGTGAATTTGAATTTAGCATCGAAGAATTTGCTACTTCAAAAAGCAACTTGAACTTGGCCGAACGTATTGAAAAAAAGCAACAAGTAAAATTTACCGAAGGTTTATCGTCAAGTTTTGATTTTAGCGAAGCCCAAAGACAGTTGTATTCGGCTCAACAAAATTACTTGCAATCGATGGTAAACATCATCAACACAAAAGCCGCCTTAGAAAAAATCACTAACAAAAACTAATTTAAACTACTCATGAAAAAAATTCTAATAATAACCGTTTTTTCGTTCGTTCTTTTTTCTTGTGGAAAAAGTGAACAAGAGCAATCCATTGAAAAACTGGTTTCTTCAAAAGATGTAAAAGGACTTCAAGCGAAAAAAGTTGCCCTACAATCCGAAATTGCTACCATCGAGGAGGCTTTGGCCACTTTGGATGTAAAAATTGAAGAAGCTTTAGTAGGAATTACCAGTGTAAAAGATACCGTTTTTAACCATTATCTGGAAGTTCAAGGTAGTATTGACACCAAAGAAAATATCTTAATTCAACCTGAATACAGCGGAACGTTGACTTCTTTAACTGTAAAAGCTGGACAAAGGGTTTCAAAAGGTCAAATTCTTGGTCGTGTGGATGATGCCGGAATGAGCCAACAACTGGCAAGTGCCGAAAATCAGTACCAGTTGGCCAAAACAACTTTTGAAAGACAAAAAAATCTGTGGGACAAAAAAATTGGTTCTGAAATCCAGTTTCTTCAAGCACAAACTCAGATGATTTCGGCTCAAAAAACCGTTTCGCAAATCAAAGCCCAATTGTCTAAAACCGTTATTCGTGCGCCATTTTCTGGAACAATTGACGAAGTTTTTGTAGAAAAAGGTGAAGTTGTCGCTCCAAGTGCTCAAGGTTTGATGCGAATTGTGAACTTAGGAAACATGTATGTTTCTACAACCGTTCCAGAAAGCTACATTGGTAAACTAAAAGTAGGCGATAATGTGGATGTGTTTTTAACTTCTTTGGGCAAAACCTATAAAGGTAAAGTGCGTCAAATAGGCAGTTTTATCAACCCTAACAACAGAAGTTTTGGTATTGAAGTGAGTGTTCCAAATCCTGAAAACTTATTGAGACCAAATCAAGTAGCTAAACTTAAAATCATTGATTATGTGAGTAAAAATGCACTTGTAGTTCCTACAGGAATAATTCAAGAAGATGCCAACAATAACAAATTTGTTTATAAAGTTGAAGAAAGTAATGGGAAAACGGGTAAAGCTAAAAAAGTAGTAGTAAAAACAGGAAAATCTTCGGATAATGTAACCGAAATTTTAAGCGGTTTATCAGTAAATGACGTAATAGTTACCGATGGTGTAAATTCTATTTCAGAGGGAATGAAACTAAATTTTTAGTTTAAAAGTTCATGTGTTTATCAGTTTAAAAGGATACAGATGAAAAATTTAGTTTTGAAAAACTCATTGATTAGCAGAAAGCGCGAGAATTGGCTTTAGAAATTTTTAGAATAACGAAGCATTTTCCAAAAGATGAACTTTTAGGAATGACAAGTCAGATGAGAAGATGTTCCGTTTCTGTCGCTTCAAATCTAGCCGAAGGTTCAGGTAGAAGTTCAATAAAAGAAAAGCCAAATTTTCAGAAATAGCCTTCAGTTCTGCTTTAGAATTACTAAATCAAGTAATAGTATCATCTGACTTTGAATACATTGAAGAAAAAAAATAGATTGAAATTAGAGAGAAAATAACGGAGGTAACTTTGTTAATTGATGGTTTGCACAAATCTCATTTACCAAAAAAATTTGTTTATAAATACAGAAACAAATAACCTCATAAACTAAAATATATGTCACACAAAAACAAAGAATTCGGTATATCGAGTTGGGCGGTAGATAACAGAGTTACTGTTTACATCTTTACCTTTCTTATTGTAGTTACGGGCTTGATTGCCTACATTACTATGCCACGGGAAGATTTCCCAGAAATCATCGAGAATAAAATTTACATCTCATCTGTTTTTCCTGGAAATTCGGCCGAAGATGTTGAAAAATTGATCCTTAAACCACTTGAAAAAGAAATTAAAAACATCAGTGGTATTGAAAAAATTACGGCAAGTGCTTTCCAAGATTACGGAATGATCATCGCCGAATTTTCAGATAATGTAAGCGTTGAACAAGCGAAAGTAAAAATCAAAGACAAAGTAGATGTCGTAAAAGCCGATACCGATTGGCCTAATCTAGACAACGGAAGTAAAGTAGAACCAAGTGTTTTTGACTTGAATATTTCCGAAGAAGTGCCTATTTTGAACATCAATTTGAAAGGAAATTATACGACGCAACAACTAAAAAAATACGGCGAACTACTAGAAGACGACATCGAAGAAATTCCCGAAGTAAAGCAAGTGGACATCCTAGGTGTTGACGATAAAGAGGTAGAAATTGCCGTAGATATATTCAAAATGACAGCTGCTCAAGTTTCTTTTGACGATATCCAAAATGCCGTTAAATACGAAAACATGACACTTTCGGGTGGAAATTTAACCTCGCAAGGTTCACGAAATAACATCAGAATTGTTGGAGAAATAAAAGACCCAAAAGAGCTAGAAGATGTCATTGTAAAATCTTTTGGCGGAACGGTTTTCTTGAAAGATATTGCAACAGTTTCGTTTAAAGAGAAAGAAAAAACGACTTATGCTCGAGAAAAAGGGAAAGAAGTAGTGATGCTCAACGTAAAAAAACGTTCGGGACAAAACATGATTTCTGCTATTGAACAAGTAAAAGAAAAAATCGAATTGGCACAAGAAACCTATTTGCCAAAAGATTTGAAATTGGATCTAACCAATGATCAATCTTCGCGTGTTGAACACCAAGTGGATGAATTATCGAACCACATTATTTTTGGAATTATCCTAGTAATGATTGTGTTGATGTTTACGATGGGATTGCGAAATTCATTATTCGTAGGAGCGGCAATTCCGCTATCAATGTTGATGGCCTTTACCATTCTTTCGGCTTTCGGAATGACATTGAACACGATGGTTTTATTCGGATTGGTAATGGGATTGGGGATGCTTGTAGACGACGGAATTGTAGTGGTCGATAACGTATTTGCCAATATGCAAAAAGGAATGTCGCGTGTTCAAGCCTCCAAAATTGGTATTGGCGAAATCGCTTGGCCTGTTATTTCTTCAACGGCGACCACCCTGATGGCATTCTTGCCCTTTGCATTTTGGCCTGGGACGATGGGTAAATTCATGATTTATTTTCCAGTAACACTTTCCGTAACGCTTGGAGCATCTTTGTTTGTAGCAATGATTATCAATGCCGCAATGACGGGCGGCTCAATGGATATTGAGGATAGAAATGTGACCAAAAAATCAGCTAAAATGTATACCATCATTTTTGCAGCAGTTGCTATTATTTTCATCATCATCGGAAATGTCAACGATTCGAAAGCTGCTAGAGGAATTGGTCACTTAGCCTTAATTTCATTAGGATTAATGTGGTTATACAAATGGAAATTATACCAATGGACACAAGATTTCCAACATGGATTTTTTCCAAAAATGGAAGAAAAATACAAACGCTTCTTAACCAGAATTTTAACAGGTAGAAATGCTTGGTATGCTTTAGTTGGTATCATTGGAATGTTGTTTTTATCGTTCATTCTACTTGGAGTTTTTCCAAGAAAAGTATTGTTCTTCCCGGATAATATTCCAAATCAAGCAATTGTTTACATCGAATATCCACAAGGAACTGATATTGAAAAAACCAACAAAGCCACTTTATTTGTTGAAAAACAAGTGATTGGTGTTTTGGAAAAATATGTGGACGAAAAAAATAAAGATGAAAACTACATTGCCGAAAGTATCGTTTCGCAAGTAGGTGTTGGTGCAGGAAATCCAAATGTAGATGCGGGTTCTGCTTCTGAAACTCCTTTTAAAGGAAAAGTAACGGTAAGTTTTACCGAATTTAAGCTTCGACGAGGTGTCAATACTTCGGATATTTTAGAAGAAATTCGAGGAAAAGTAAAAGGAATTGCAGGTGCAACAGTAACAGTTGAAAAAGATGCCAATGGTCCGCCAGCGGGTTATCCAATCAGTGTTCAGTTAACAGGAACGGATTACGATCAAATGATTAAAGAGGCCGATCGAATGATTACTTTTATCAATGCCAAAAACATTCCAGGTATCGAAAAACTGAGTGTGGATGTGAATAAGCAAAGCCCTGAATTAGAAGTAATTGTGGACAGAGTCAATGCCGGTAGTGTGGGTGTTTCTACAGGTCAATTGGGATTTAATCTTCGTCGATCAGTTTATGGTCAAGAAATTTCTACCTATAAAGAAGGCGATGACGATTATAACATCATCGTGAGAATGCAAGAAGATCAACGAAAAAACGAAAACATTTTGTTCAATCAATCGTTGACTTTTAGAAATCAAAACAACGGTCAGATGATGCAAGTGCCGATTTCGGCAGTTTCCAAGACACAAAAAACTACTACATTTAACCAAATTAAAAGAAAGAATTACAAACGGATCATGACCGTTTATTCAAATGTGATTACAGGTTTTAATGCCGATGAAATTACCAAGCAAATTGAAGCCGAATTGAAAGGTTATGAATTGCCAAAAGGGATTACGTATTCCTTCTCCGGAGTTCAAGAGGAGCAAGCAAAAAACCAAAGTTTCTTGCTTTATGCTTTGTTTTTAGCAATGGCTGGAATTACTCTTATCATTGTTTTGCAGTTTAACTCCATCTCAAAAACAGTAGTGATTTTATTTACGGTATTGTTGAGTTTTAGTGGTGTTTTCTATGGTTATGTGATTGCCAATATGGATTTCGTAATCTTGATGACGATGATGGGAATTATTTCTCTTGCTGGAATTGTGGTGAAAAATGGTATTGTACTGATGGATTTCTTTGTCTTACTTCTCGATCAAAAGGTGAGAGACAACAACCTGGAAAGCCACGACGATTTAACCATTGATGAAATCAAAGAAGTGATTATCGAAAGTGGAAAAAATCGTTTACGTCCGGTATTGTTAACTGCCTTGACCGCCGTATTGGGATTAATTCCATTAGCAATTGGTTTAAACTTTGACTTCTTCGGATTGATTACAGATTTAAATCCACACTTATATATTGGTGGCGACAACGTAATTTTCTGGGGACCATTGGCTTGGACCATCATTTTCGGATTGACTTATGCCACTATTCTGACCTTGGTTATGGTTCCGGTAATGTTTTTCTTGGTAAAAAGAACCAAATATTTCCTTCGTGATCGAAGAGCAAGAAGAAAAGCTTTAGAGGCTTAACAATTTATATAACATTAAAAAGGAACTCAACACGAGTTCCTTTTTTTTTGAAGTGTTGACCAATAAATAGTTTTACAAAAAAAAGCGTCTCTATTCGAAACGCTTTCTCATTACAACCAATTATTGAGATTAATTTATGTTCACAATTGCTTCTTCTTTCCAAGTTTTTACGGTAGCCACTCGGCTGTCTGCATAATCTACTTCACTTAAATTTTTATCCGTCCAGAAAATCCATTTTCCGGTTTTAGTGCCTTCATTATAATTGGCAATGGCAGTCTTTTTACCATTTTGGTCAAAAGAAACCCATTGTCCGTGCACTTTTCCGTTTTTGTAAAACCCTTCTTGACTTACTTTACCGTTTTCGTGGTAATACGTAGATTTCACAATATCTCCTACTACTTCATGTTTTGGTTCGCTTTGAGCGAATGTAATTCCGGTGAATAACAATGCTCCTAAAATCATATACTTTTTCATAATGCTATTATTTTTTTATTAAATAAATATTTTTAAATGTTGGATGTCAACCTTTTCGGTCTAATAGTCTAACAAATATAAAAATAAATTTACATTAAAAAAACTTTCACTTAACAATTTGGTAACATTGATTAAAATTTAACACAGATTAGTTCTAGCATACAAAAAAACCGTCCTCGAAAAGACGGTTTTAATCAATAAATGTTTGCAGTATTTTACTTCAATAACTCCGACAACAATGCCGTCAATGAAGGTGAAGAAGGTCGATCTGCATTGGCATTGACAATGTTTCCTTTTGGGTCAATCAATATAAAACGCGGAATTCCAGTAATGCCGTATGCTTTTACAAAATCGGAATTCCAATCGTTATCGGCAAAAAGTTGAATGCCTTTCAAATCCTTGGTAGTCACAAACTTTTTCCATTTTTCATAATCTTTTTTTGTGTCGACCGAAATACCTACAAACTCAATATTTTTGCCGTGAAATTGTTCTTCTACTCTTTTCATGTGCGGAATTTCGGCAATGCACGGACCGCACCACGTAGCCCAAACGTCGATATACACATATTTACCTCTCAAATCTTCCAATTTGGTCTTTCCGCCTTTGTGGTTTTCATATTCGAAAGTGGGAGAAGGGGCGTTGTTTAATTTTTTAACTTTTTGTTCTTCCTTGTAATAGCGTTGCAAATCTTCGGTAGCACCTTCGATTTCCTTGGTGTACATCGCTGCAAATGCCGGTTCTAATTTGGCATCAGCCAAACGTTTTAAATCCGTTTGCTTTTTGTTCAATGTCATTTTTTCAAATGCAGTTTCGTCGGCTGCAAATAATTCCGGATAGTTGTAATGCTCTTCATACAAAGCGGTTTGTGCCAAAAAGTTGTTTTCCTTGGCTCCTTTTCCGGAGTAAACGATACTTTCGTCAAATTCTTTCGCATTCAATGTCAGTTTTAAATCCATTCCGTTTTTTAGGAATAATGAAGTATTTTCGACACCATCATTCAAGCGGTACATACCTTCGGTGACTTTCAATGTATCTTTAAATACACCTGATTTATTGAGATTAATTTCTTTTTTAAACTTTTTTGGTCCTAAAATATAAAGTTTATCGCCATTTCTATTCTCGATCTTGGCTTCAAAAGTCAAGTAGTTTTTTTGAGCAAAAGCCGATAGCGAAAGTAATCCAACTAAGATTCCTGTAAATATTGATTTCATGTTTATGACAATTAAATTTTTGTACCTTCAAATATAGGTTTTTATTCTATAAAACGATAAAACAACATTTAACTTAACGCAATAGCGAACAACGTGCATCGAATAACGCTTTAACCGATGTAAATTATGCAACGATTCGCTTTTGTCACGCCCAATAGTTTGTCCGTTTATTAAATTTTTCACATTTCTTAGATTTTTTCGCTCCTTTAGCTTTTTTCAGATTCTTTAGATTTTTTAGCTTTTTTAAAATACTTTTGCAACCTAATTTTTTTATGATGTATAGAAGTCACAATTGTGGAGAATTAAATAGTTCACATATCAATACTGAAGTCACACTTGCGGGTTGGGTTCAAAAATCGCGCGACAAAGGATTCATGAATTGGGTCGATTTACGCGACCGTTATGGCATTACGCAATTGATTTTTGACGAAAGTCGCACCGACAAAACTGTTTTTGAAAAAGCAAAAACCTTGGGTCGTGAGTTTGTCATTCAGGTAAAAGGAACCGTGATTGAACGTGAAGCGAAAAACAAAAACATGCCAACGGGCGATATTGAAATTTTAGTAACCGAGTTGACTATTTTGAACGAAGCCATCACGCCTCCTTTTACAATTGAAGATGAAACCGATGGCGGCGAAGATATCCGAATGAAATACCGTTACCTTGACATCCGAAGAAATCCGGTAAAAAACAGTTTGCTTTTTCGTCATAAAGTAGCGATGGAAGTTCGAAAATACCTCTCAGATTTGGATTTTTGCGAAGTAGAAACGCCTTATTTGATTAAATCGACTCCCGAAGGTGCACGAGATTTTGTCGTGCCGTCGAGAATGAACGAAGGGCAGTTTTATGCCTTGCCCCAATCGCCACAAACCTTCAAACAATTGCTGATGGTGGGCGGCATGGACAAGTATTTCCAAATTGTGAAATGTTTCCGCGACGAAGATTTAAGAGCCGACCGACAGCCGGAGTTTACACAAATTGATTGCGAAATGGCATTTGTGGAACAAGAAGACATCTTGAATGTTTTTGAAGGCTTGACGCGTCATTTACTCAAAGAAATAAAAGGCATCGAAGTAGAAAAATTCCCAAGAATTACCTACGATTATGCGATGAAAACTTACGGAAACGACAAACCAGATATTCGTTTTGAGATGAAGTTTGGCGAGTTGAATGCAGTAGCACAACACAGAGAATTTCCAGTTTTTAACGCAGCCGAATTGGTGGTTGGAATTGCAGCTCCAAAATGTGGAGAATATACCCGTAAAGAAATTGATGCACTTATCGAATGGGTGAAACGCCCACAAGTTGGAGCAACCGGAATGGTGTATGTAAAATGCAATGAAGATGGTACTTACAAGTCATCGGTAGATAAATTTTACGACCAAGAAGATTTAGCAAAATGGGCGGAAGTTATGGGTGCTAAAGCAGGAGATATGATTTTTGTGCTTTCCGGTCCAGCCGATAAAACGCGAAGCCAACTTTCTGCGTTGCGAATGGAATTGGCAACCCGTTTGGGATTGAGAAACCCAGCGGTTTTTGCTCCACTTTGGGTGGTGGATTTTCCGTTATTGGAATTTGACCAAGAAAGCGGCCGCTACCACGCAATGCACCACCCGTTTACGTCTCCAAAACCAGAAGACATGGCTTTATTGGAAACCAATCCAGGAAAAGTCCGCGCCAATGCATATGATATGGTTTTGAACGGAAACGAAATTGGCGGTGGCTCCATCCGAATTCACGACAAAGCTACACAGGCGTTGATGTTTAAATACCTGGGATTTACCGAAGAAGAAGCGAGAAATCAATTTGGATTTTTGATGGATGCGTTTCAATTTGGAGCACCACCTCACGGAGGTTTGGCTTTTGGATTGGATCGATTGGTAGCCATTTTAGGCGGTCAAGAAACCATTCGGGATTTTATTGCTTTCCCTAAAAACAATTCAGGACGGGATGTAATGATTGATGCTCCTTCTGCAATTGATGGAAAGCAGTTGGAAGAATTACACATCAAATTGAAGTAAGAAATTCGATTATAGAAAAGAACTCGATAATGAAAACACCCCAAAAAGTTATACACTATTTGGGGTGTTTTTTTTTTAGATACCAATTGTTTTCTTGAACAAGAGGTTAGCGTTTGTAATGGTACACTTACAAAGAAGAGAATGAGGTTTTAGTTTACCTTCATTACAATAAAGTCGTAATTCTACTCTTATAAAACGCAGTTAATGCCTTGTTTTAACTCATCAAAGTCACAAGATTGTAAAACTTAGGTTCTTGCTTTTAAAAGCAGTTTAAAACGATTGACCGCTGTTTTGATGGCCATCCGAGATAAAGCTCAATTCCGTTATTATACCAATTGTAATTTTAAAATGGTCCAATCCATTTTAAAATTTTATCCCGACGAATTCGGGAGATCTTGCCGATAGACCATATATTGAGTAATCCCAAGCTTTGGGAGTATTGGACTCTTATATAGTGCTAATCGGTATATATCCTAGGTTTGGATGTTGATGCTCATAAGTCATTCTAAAAACTCAAAAAAGAGGCAGATTGGTGCGCGATAAATTTGACACTGGGCACCACACACAATTTTAATCATTCAGAATGTGATAAAAAAAATAGCCATCAAAAAATACATCTCAATGGCTATTTAAATTCATAAAACTAAAGCTACACCGCACGAACCACAAAGTAATTCTTCTTCCCGCGTTGCAACAAAACAAATTTATTTCCCACTAAATCCTCCGCTTTCAAAACGAAATCTTCAGTCACTTTCTCTTTATTTACCGAAATTGAGTTTTCTTTTAAAGCTCTTCTTGCCTCTCCATTTGAAGCAAAAAAACCTGTTTTTTCATTCAACAACGTCACAATATCCATTCCCGCATTTATTTCCGCTAGAGCAACTTCCGCCTGCGGAATCCCTTCAAAAATTTCAGCCAACTGGTTTTCGTTCAACGTCCTCAAGTCGGTCATGTCTTTGCTAAAAAATGCCCCCGAAGCAAAAATAGCACTTTCTAAATCTGCCGATGAATGTACTAAAAGCATCAATTCTTCGGACAAACGTTTTTGTAAAATCCGTAAATGAGGTGCTTCTGTATGTTCTACAATGAGTGCGTCAATCGTAGCTTTATCTAAAAATGTAAATATTTTAATATACTTTTCCGCATCCACATCCGAGGTGTTCAACCAAAACTGATAAAACTTGTAGGGTGATGTTTTATCAGCCGTTAGCCACACATTTCCACCTTCGGATTTGCCAAATTTCGATCCGTCTGCTTTTGTAATCAACGGACACGTCATTGCAAATGCTTTGGCACGTTCCTCACCATCCACATTCATCCGTCGCACCAATTCGGTTCCTGTGGTAATGTTTCCCCACTGGTCGCTTCCGCCCATTTGCAACAAGCAATTGTATTGTTTATGCAAATGGTAAAAGTCATAACCCTGAATCAACTGGTACGTAAATTCTGTAAAACTCATTCCATCTCCAGCATCTCCAGAAAATCTTTTTTTGACCGAATCTTTCGACATCATGTAGTTTACCGTAATTCTTTTTCCTACATCTCGGGCAAAATTAATAAACGAAAAATCCTTCATCCAATCGTAGTTATTCACTAAAATTGGCGCATTTTCGTCCTTGGCATCAAAGTCCAAAAACCGAGATAATAGCGCTTTAATTCCCGCCACATTTTTATCCAATGTTGCTTCGTCCAGCAAGTTTCTTTCGTCCGATTTCCCCGATGGATCGCCTATCATTCCTGTAGCACCGCCAACTAAAGCAATCGGTCGATGGCCAAAATTGCGCAAATGTTTCAATAAAATAATTGGCACCAAACTCCCAATATGAAGCGAGTCGGCAGTTGGGTCAAACCCAATATATACGGTAGTAGCTTCCTTCAATAATTGTTCTTCCGTTCCCGGAATAATGTCCTGCACAAGACCTCTCCACTGCAATTCTTCTACTAAATTCTTCATTTTTACATTTATTTGGGGGCAAAGATAAGGATTCAAAAACCAATTATCACCCTAAAAATACCGACTTTTTGGAGCAAATCGCTCGGGCATTCTTGGTTTCCATGTTCCCGCTTTTCGATGCAATCTGCCATCGCTCGTTCCTCGCACTGTCAGGATTTCCGCTTCAATCGGGGCTAGAGCAGTTTCTAAAGGCTTCTTTGGAATCGTACGGGATTTTTTTTGAAACCCCTCCGAAAGGTCCGAATTGGATGCTGATTGAACTGGCTTTACGCCTCAACAAGGTTTTTAAAACCTTGTAGGTGTACTTTTCACTAAACAAATACCTACAAGGTCAAAAAAAGACTTTGTAGAAAAAAAATCAAGACACAAATCATCTTGCTCCACAAAAAACGAGAACTTTTGCAGTACAAATGGCTCTTTTAAATTTTCTTTTACTACAGTTTCTTTTTCGGCAAATTATCAATCGCTTCATCCGTGGGTTCGATAATATCAATGCGAGGTTCCATCAATTCCTGCTTGTTGGCCAATGTTTTATTGAGCGTTAAAACCAATGCGGGAAGCAACATCAAGTTGGACAACATTCCAAAGAAAAGTGTAATAGAAACCAAACCACCTAAGGCAATAGTGCCGCCAAAGCTGGATAACATAAATACCGAGAATCCGAAAAACAACACGATTGAAGTGTAAAACATACTCAATCCCGCATCGGCAAATGTGGCAAAAACCGACCTGCGAATTTTCCAATTGTTCTTCTTTAATTCTTCGCGGTATTGTGCCAAAAACCGGATCGTATCATCGACCGAAAGTCCAAAAGCAATTCCAAATACCAAAATCGTAGAAGGTTTTAAAGGAACACCCAAATAGCCCATAATTCCAGCGGTTAAAAGGAGTGGAAGTAAATTGGGAATCAGCGAAACCAAAACCATTTTGAACGAACGAAACATAAATCCTACTAAAAAACAAGTCAGTAAAACAGCAAAAACAAGTGAACTCATCAAATTGTCGAGCAAGTAATTCGTTCCTTTTTGAAACACGTAGGCTTTTCCGGTGATTACAACATTGTATTGCTCTTTCGGGAAAATTTTCGCAATTTCTTTTTGCAGTTCGTCTTCGATTTTTTGAATGTTTTGACCGCTTTCGTCGCGCATAAATGTGGTAATTCGAGCAAATTGTCCGGTGGAATCCACATAGCTTTTCATCACGTTTTCTTTGCTGTTTTTGCTCGTATTTTTAGCATACGAAAGTATAAAACTTTGCTCTTGATTGGTGGGTAGCTCGTAATACTCGGGGTTGCCATTGTAGTAGGCTTGTTTGGAATATTTGACTAAATTAACAATCGACAATGGTTTTGAAAGTTCGGGAATTTCATTGATTACCGTTTGTAACTCGTCCATTCTACGAAGTGTAGAAAGCTTCATAATTCCCTTTTTACGTTTGGAATCAATCATAATTTCCAACGGCATTACACCATCGAATTCTTTTTCGAAAAACAAAATGTCTTGAAAAAAAGCCTCTTTTTTTGGCATATCTTCAATCAAACTGCCTGAAACTCGAATTTGATAAATACCAATAATACTGAGTACCAAAAGAATAATTGAAATGGTATAAATCGTAAAACGATTGTCCTTGATGTTGCGTAAAATCCAGTTCATAAAAGCACTCACCGATTGGGAATCTAGGTGTTTTAAATGACGCTCACTCGGCGGTGGTACATAACTGTGAAATATCGGAATGATGATCAAACAAAGTAAAAACAATCCCATAATGTTTAGGGAAGTGACAACGCCAAATTCAATCAGCAAATCATTATTGGACACAATAAATGTAGCAAAACCTATAGCTGTGGTAAGATTGGTCATCAAGGTTGCCATTCCAATTTTAGTGGTTACACGTTGCAAGGCTTTCGCTTTATTTCCGTGTGTTTTGTATTCTTGGTGGTATTTATTGGTCAAGAAAATACAGTTCGGGATCCCAATAACGATAATTAAAGTGGGTACTAAAGCAGTTAAAACTGTAATTTCGTAACCCAACAACCCAAGCGTTCCAAACGACCACATTACGCCAATAATAACGATTACTAGAGAAATTAAAGTGGCTCTAAAACTCCGAAAAAAGAAGTAAAAAAGCAGGCAAGTAATCAGTAATGACATTCCGATAAACAAACCAATTTCGCCCTTAATCGTTTCGGTATTCATTGTTCGGATGTACGGCATTCCCGATACACGAAGGTCGATTCCGGTTTTTTCTTTGAAGGTTTCGATTTCAGGAATTAATTGATTCAAAATAAAATCCTTTCGAGAAGGAGTGTTGACAATGGCTTTGTCTAAATAAATCGCTGCTCGAATGCTTCCCGATTTTTTATTGAACAAAAGTCCTTCGTAAAAAGGTAAATCAGCAAACAATTCCTGTTGGATTTGCTTTAAATAAGCCGGATCTGTAGTTTTTGAATGATTTACAAAATCCTTTAATTCGAAGGTTTGTGTAGCGTCGTTTTTGGTTAGTTTTTTTAAATTGCCTACCGAAAGTACCAGTTCGGTTTCGGGATTGCTTTGCAATTTTTGCATCATTTCTTCCCAAGCTTTAAACGCTTTTGGGGTAAATAAAACATCCTTTTTGAGTCCGATGATAACTAAATTTCCTTCTTCGCCAAACTTGTCCAGAAACGCATTGTACGCTACATTGACCTTGTCGTCGGCTGGAAGTAGGTTGGCTTCGGTATAGGTAAAACTGATATTTTTCCATTGCAATCCCAAGAAGATTGTGATGAGCATCACGAGGGACAACATGAGTATTTTATTTCGTAGGACAATTCGGGCGACGAGTTCCCAAAATCCCAAACTAAACCATTTAATCATCGGTAGTATTTTTCGAGTGCAAAGGTAAATAAATTGGCTTGTTTTAAAGGATAAGAAATGTATTTTAAAAGAAAAAGTAGAAAATGCGATGAAGTCACGAAGTCGCAAAGATGTAAAACATGAAGTATTTAAATCTTCGCAGTACTTTTTAAATCAAACTTTGCGTTTTTGTGTCTTGGTGGCGAAAAAGAAGAAAAAAAAGCCTTTAGATGCTGAATTATCCCTGACAGTAGCGGTATCCTTTTCTTATCTCGTTTTTTTACGAGACAAGAAAAGATACAAGAGAATGGCAGGAACATGGCTTCTGCAATGCCAAAAGCCGTGATCCTGAAAAGTAAGAAAATGCTATCTTTGTACATTAAGACATTTGTTATGAACTGGATTTTATTGATTATTGCGGGTTTTTTTGAGGTGGGATTTGCGACTTGTTTGGGTAAAGCCAAAGAAACCTCGGGAAGTGTTTCGGGCTACTGGATGGTGGGATTTTTTGTGTGTCTTTCCATCAGTATGTACTTGTTGTATCGGGCCACATTAACCTTGCCCATTGGGACTGCTTATGCTGTTTGGACGGGAATTGGTGCTGTAGGAACTGTTTTGATTGGCGTTTTTGTATTTAAGGAACCCGCGACGTTCTGGAGAATATTTTTTCTTTCTACTTTAATAGCCTCGATTGTTGGATTGAAGTTTGTTTCGAATTAAAATCCGAAATCAAATATAAAGGTGGCTTTGATGGCAATATTATCGTCAAATCGAACGAGCTGGTTGGGTCCGTAGCGAAAGAAGCCCGAAATTCCAAAACCTTTAAATATCTGATTGAGTTCGACACCGCTTTCCATGTAACCACGCTCTAAGGTTTTGTAGTTGATGCCCAAATGTTGTTCGGGATGCTCCATAATTCCCCAGCCCAGTCGGGAAACCATTACTAAGGATGGTTTGACTTTCTTAAACAGCGTAACGCGTTTGAATCCGTGCTTGATTTGAAAAAACGCATAACTGCTGCTGAAAAACTCATTAAAATACATGGTTTCAAAACTGTTTTTACCTGAGATGGTAATGCGTTGCAAAATTTGGTCTTTGTTCAAATTATTCGGCGACGTGTTGTACAAATGCGTCAACGGAATCGCGCCAACGCCGTGTCCAATTTCCGAATAGAACGTGGTTTTCTGGCCGTTGATGTATTTTTTTTGGATGTCAATTCGGAGGTCGAATTTTGTAAAATCAAAGTCATTTCCTACCAATCCGGGTAAAGCTTTGGTAATTTGGAACGTAAATTTGGGGTACTTTTTCTCGATTTCTAATCGTCCAGAAGGCGTTAGCATAAACGCGCTAAACGGGTTCCACTGGACTGAGGCCATAAAAGTGGTTAATGTATACTGATTATAGAGTTTGTTGTTGTAATTAAATGTGTAGTCGAAACTCGGGTCTATTTTGGACTGGCTCAACTCCCATACACTTTCGGTTTTTGGGATAATTCTGGTTTCGATGTAGCCTCGAAGCTGTTTGTAATTATAAAACGTACTGACGTTGATGGGACGTGGATCGTAGATTTTAAAAATGCGTTTATCGACCGCAAAAGCGGTACTTGCAATTTCGCGGATATCATCCGTATAGGATCCGCCGACCCAGGTATTGGAGGCTTTGCCCAATCGCAAAGCGCCACCGTATTTGTATTTCAATTGTTCGTCTTTGAGTCCGTACGCGAGGTAACCGTCTAATTTGAAGATTTGGGATAATTTTTCGTTGGTCACACCGCCTAATCCAAATCGGAAACCTTCGAAATTGTTGTATTTGACTAAATACCGCAAATCAATATCCAAATAACTCACAGGAAGATAGCCGTCTAAAATTCGGCGACCGATGCTCAATTTTCGTTCAATTCCTTTCGAAATAGCAAGGCTGTCTAAGGATTTATAGGTTTCAATACCTCTAAAATCGAGTGTGTCTTTGCGGTTTTTTTGCCAAAAAATACTGTCTTTGCTAATGGCATCGTCTTTAACTTGTATGGCAATTGAGGGTCGGGAGATGCGAATGGGTTGGTTAAATGTATGTTCGTAATAAACTGATTTCGAAACGAGTTCCACGAAATCCGAAGTAACCTTAGCACGGGCGTTTTGAAAGTCTTCAAAATCATCGCCTTGAAATTGAATTTGTCCCCCTAAAATTTTAATATTTTCGTCGTTATTTCCCTTCACGATTTTAAATGTTCGGGCATTGGGAAACCACAGCTGTTCTTCCGGAAAAAAAATATAGTCGTGGGTGGCGCTGACATCAATTAAATTTTTTATCCGCAAAACTGCTTTTGCAACAGCATAATTTTGCGTATCGATGTATAAAATTCCGTGTAATCCATTTTCTTTTTTTTGCTTTTTATTGGAAAAAAGCAGCATGAGTACTTCTCGATTTTGGATGTAAAGGGTGTCCAAAATTTTAAAAGAATAATCCTGCAAAGCAGTGTTTCCCAAAGGGCCATTGTACGTGTTCTCTAGTAAATCATACTGATTTTCATACACCGAAAACGACTGTAATTTCAGGCCGATCAATTCGTAAATAGGTTTTTTGAAGCCAGCCATTTTGATTGCCTCGACCGTTTCTTTAAAATGCAGTCCATCAAACTGGTATTTGGAAATTTTCTCGGTTTGGTAAATGTGCTGCTTGCTGATGATTTTTTTGAAAATATAATCAGTTGAATCTATTTTTACAAACTTTTGAACGCCGCGTTTGGTTTCAAAAATTGAGTCCAATGTTCCGTTGATTGAGTCGGGGTTGGCTGTGATGATTAATTTATTGTAGGCTTTAAATTGAAAAAAGTTCAGCTTTCGTTCGGGGTCGTTGGCTTTTTTATTTTGAAGTACTTTTTTGATGATACCTACTGCGGCATTTTTAGCAACGGAAACTGTTTCCAATTTTTCGGGAATCGGATTCAGTTTAATCAGAAGATTTTTGGGCGTATTGGTCGTCCACTTTTTGGCTTCGTATCCCACATACGAAACGGTAATGGAGTCGTTGAGGTGCATGTTGTTTACCGTAAAATTTCCGTCTAAATCAGCAATGGTAAACGAATTGGGTGTAGTAATAGATGCAAATGGCAATGGTTTTTTTGTAATAGCATCGACAATTCGGCCAGTGATCTCAAATTGAGCTTGGACGGTACATGTGAGGAAGAAGACCAAATAGACAAGGTGCTTCATAATGTTTTGAAAAAACAAGTATACGTAATGTTCTGTTGACAAAAGTAGGGTACTTTCGAAAATAAATCCGCTCTTTTAAGTGGATTTTAATAATAGCGTTTTTTAGATTGTGTTTTTCAAAATGTGGGTGCTGCTGGTTTTATGTGTGATTTTCTCTTCACTAACCCAATCCTCTCGCTCTTTTCCATTCCATCAAAAAAGCAGCTACAAATGCATTACTACATGTTTATAAACCAATTTTTATATTACCTCACCAAACTAAAATGCCCTCGTACAAACCGTCCGCTTTCAAATTCAATCACGTACCAATAATCCGTTGCCGGAAGTGGATTTCCGTTGTAGGTGCCGTCCCAACCGGCGTCTTTGGGATTAAACAATTTAAGCAATTTTCCGAATCGGTCAAAAATGCTGATTTTTAGATTTAAAGTCGGATCCAAGAATTGAATGTTCCAGAAATCATTGTAGCTGTCGCCATTTGGAGTGAAATATTTGGGAGCTCCTAGGATGTAAACGGTTTCTTCTGCGGTCGAACATCCCTTTACATCTTGTACGGTAATATGGTAAATCCCAGGCGCTAATCCCGAAAAAAGCGGTGACGACTGGAAAGCGCCATCGTTAAGGCTGTATTCGTAAGTTCCTAAACCAGTAACGAAAATTTCAATCGAATTGTTTTCGGACAAATCCGTAACTACGATATTTTCAATCGTTGCAGCATTCGACGCCGTTACCGTAATTGTTCGAATAGTGTTGCAACCGTTTTGATTTTCCACTGATACCGTATAAATCCCTTCCTGATTTACGGTAAGAGTATAACTCGTTTCGTCAGACAAAACCATATTGTTGAAAAACCAAGTGTACGTGTAATCATTTTGGGAAGATGGATCAATCAAACCCGCATCAATAACTATCGAAAAGCGTAAATCATCGGTACAAATCAGCTCGTTTTCGGTTAAATGAATCACGGGATTTTGGAGTACAATTAACGGAATAAAAACCTCTGCCATGCAATTGGTGTTCAAAGGATTAGACGCCTCGGCACGAAGCGTTTGGGTGCCACTTGCATACGGATTCGGTAGCGGACTTGGTAATGGTGTATTATTTTGGTCAAAATAACTAACGGTCATCCCTGTTTGTCCTCCTAAAATTTCAGTTTCAAATTGACTGGTGTCAAAAGGAATTTGTCCATTTTGCTGTTGGGGATCGATTTCATCATCGCAAAGTGAAGTTAAATTTACCGGAATCGCAAAAGCTTCAGGCAAATCATCTACGGTAAATGAAATAGCGGTGGCATAATCGCATTGTTTCCCAAAATTATTTTTGACCTTAACATTGATGGTTTGAGAAGCAGTTGTAAAAGGATTTGGCAACGGACTCGGCAGTGGAGCATCATTTTCGTCAAAATAGAAAACACTCACGTCCGTCAATCCGTTTAATAATTGGGATTCTAAATTGGTAGTGTCAAATGCTAATATTCCATCGTGGTTATCGTCACAATCATTTAGCGTTTGTGGCAATACAACGGGAAGCGGTTCGACATTTAAAGTTATATGGTGGCCCAATCCCAAACATTCATTTTTCACTTGACTGTCCACCCGAACGTAAATATTTTGCGTTTCAGGATAACTTGTGTTGGTATAATTCGAAATGTCGGCAATGGCATTTTGTTCTGCCAATGCATCGGCCAGATTTCGATAATACGTAATGTCCAGTAATTGTCCTGGAGGATACAAATCTTCAATTTCGGCCGTTACACTGCTAAAGTTAAATGTAGCAATTCCGTCTGCATTACTTCCTGAAACACTGTCGTCACAAACCTTAAAAACTTTCTGAAAAGAAGCGGGAATCAGTGTGGTAGAAACTTGAATGGTAAATGGAGCAGTCGAAAAACAACCAAATACGTTTTCTACTCGTGCAAATAAGGATTCAGAACTCACCGTTTGATTCGTGTAGTTGGTGTTTTCTATGATTGCATTTTCATTATTTTCTGCCTCTGCAAGTGTTTGATGAAACGTAAAAATCAAATCGGTTGGGTCAGTCACCAATAAAGTTTTTACTTCGTTCAAATTGAATGCACTAAAACCATCATTGTTGTCGTCGCATTGTTTAAGGTTGATTGTAGCGTTATTCAACACGGGAAGCGGATGAATGGTAATGTCACGGCTGTTGATTCCCGAGCCATTGGTTCCAATAACCGTTACGGTAACGGTGTAATTTCCGGCTGCAGCATAAACGTGTGTTGGACTCAATTCCGTCGCGCTTTGACCATCGCCAAAATCCCAAGTAGCACTCGTGATATTCTGACTTGAGTTGAATTGAAACGTTGTATTTTGTCCTACACAAGCATTTTCTAATTGAATAGCAGGTGTAAAGAAAAAGGAAGTTATAAAAGGTTGAAGGGCTTGTCGGGCTAAAGTTCCAAATGCCAAAGGTTGTCCGGTATGCACATAATTACATAAAACGCCATTGGCTTCGGGATCATTGATAACTCCTAGAGCACTGCTAGTTGTGCTGCAATAAATTTTATTGTTTGGCGCAAGCTGTAATGCAAATAAAGTCGAAACCACATTGTAAATAACCGTTTTAGAATTAGATACATTGGAACTCAATAAATCAAATTGCGAAAGCTCGAGATTGCTTTCCGTAGCCACACGATAGGTGGCATAGAGTTTTTCAGACGAAGACGAAAATTCTACACCATAGGGTTGAACATTGGGAAGAACAACAACCGCATTCGAAACTACTCCTGAAGCCACATCAAAATCATAAAGTTCAATACTTCCTGTTGCAAAAGCTGATCCACCAGCTTCACTTCCATTTTGATTGTGTGCGACTGCCAATTTAGTTCCGTTGGGAGAGGCTTTTAAATAACCGATCGAATTTCGTCGGTAACCAGCTACACCAATATTAGGGCCAATGGTTGAAACTACGGGACTCGCAGTTACACCCGTTGCATCGACTTTAAACGCATAAAATTTGTTGGTAAAATGTGTAATCACCCAAACACTGTTGGTGCTCGAATCACTTACGGCAGTTATTTTTTCCGAACATTTATATTTTATTTCCGAACCGTTGGGGTCGGGATTATAAGTAACCAAATGGTTGTTTTTACTTACCACATCGCCAATACTTCCGTTGGAGCCAATTACCGACAAATCGACAATCGAATAGTTGAATCCGTTGTTGAAACCGTCATCGCCAAGCGGAACGTTGAGGCTGTTTTGGTCTTCATAAGTTCCTACAAATCCATTGGGATACACGGCTGCATTTTCTTGATGCGGTTCGTCCACCGTAAAAATGTAAAAAATCGTGCTACTGTTGGGTTTGGGGATAATAATTCCCGATTGTGTGCTCGAAGGATCGCCAAATAAGTTGATGCCGTTGGGCATGATCAGATGATTTCGATCCCAAACCGTTTTGCCATCGGTGTATAAAAGTAAATTACCGTTGATGTCCGAAATGGAACTGCAACCTTCGTTGGTAACGAGTTATCCATCCGAAAGCGGAACAACCGAACCATCAGGCATAAATTTCAAGCCCGCATTTTGGCCAAAATACCAATTGGTCGCTTCTCCCTGCGCTTTGAGAGCGATGGAGGTCAACAGCAAGAACACAATTAGTACGTATCTTTTCATTTGGTGCCCAATAATTAAAAGGCTTAATTAGTTGAGCTAAAGATACATATTATGTCATTAATTTCGAAAAATGGGAGTAAAATTGCGAATATTTTGTAAACATTTGCATCATAAAAATAAGCTTACCGTAACTGTAATTTAATTATAATTAGCGGTAACTATAAAATATTTTACATTTACCGCTGATTATAAAATAAAATTAAGGATTATTTTTATGTTTATGGAGTTAGGTGTAATCTACAAAAAGTAATTGATTTTCAGTAAATTGAAAACAAATATACTCAATTTTCCTACAACATCTGCATCAACTCCAAAGCCCGTCTTACCGATTTTACATTGTCAAAGGTCAATAACAATTTCAAACCTTTTGGGGTTTCTTTTTCTTTGACTCGGGCTATTTTTGGGTTGGTCTGTACAAATTGCAATACTTTCGTAAATTCTTTCGATTGATAATAAGCTGATTTTCTTATAAATGCGTTATTTCTGAATCAATATCTACTCTTGAACTCCAAAAAGCGATTATGTAAACTTCATCAGAATCAAACAAATAATAAATGCCGTACGGGAATTTTTTAAGCCAAATAACACGAATAGTTTTGTGTCGAAACTGAAAACTCTCAGGATTTTTAGCAATTTTTAAAAAACAATTTCTTATCTCTTTCTCAAGGTTTATAGCTAAGTTTTTGTTGATTTCTAAATAATAGACAACAGTTTCTTCTATTTCAATTGCTGCCGTAGATTTAATAACAAGTTTTTTAAAGCTCATATTTAGACTTTATTTCATCTAAAAAAACAAAAGCGTCCAAATCGGAATCTTCTCGATTTTGATGAGCTTGAAGTCTTTTGTCTAACTCACTCTTTTGTTCTTGTGTTAAATCTGAAGGATTTAATTCCGTCAATACAAAAGACTTCACTTTTTTTAGTAGTGAAATATCATTGATGTTTTTAAGTAAATCAATTACTATCGACTTTTCCGTTTGAACACTCATTTGTTGTAAATAAAAGACAAATATAATGAATTTTTCTACAACATCTGCAGCAACTCCAACGCCCGTCTCACAGATTTTACATTGTCAAAAGTCAATAACAACTTCAATCCTTTTGGCGTTTCTTTTTCTTTGATCCGAGCTATTTTTGGGTTGGTTTGAACAAATTGTAACACCTTTGTAAATTGACTCGATTGGTAATAAGCCGATTGATGGTCGGAAACAAAATAGGCAATCATTTTACCTTGCTTCATTACTAATTTTTCGATGCCAAACTGCGTTGCAATCCACTTGATTTTAAGACTACTCATCAACGAAAGTGCCTGTTTCGGCAATGGACCAAATCGGTCTACCAGCTTGATCTCGAAAGCCAATAATTCGTCCTCGTTTTTAATCAAACTCAACTCGTTGTACAAATTCAATCGCTCAGAAATGTTGTTGATGTAGTCGTCCGGAAACAACAATTCAAAATCAGTGTCAATTTGTATGTCTTTCACAAACGGTTTTGGAGGAGCGTTTTCATCTTCGGGATACAAGTCCTTAAACTCATTTTCTTTCAATTCTTCGATGGCTTCGTTCATGATTTTTTGGTAGGTTTCAAAACCAATTTCATTAATAAAACCACTTTGTTCTCCGCCCAATAAATCGCCAGCTCCTCGAATTTCTAAATCTTTCATCGCGATATTAAATCCGCTTCCCAATTCGCTAAATTGCTCCAAAGCTTGAATTCGTTTTCGGGCTTCATCGGTCATTGCAGAATAAGGCGGACAAATAAAATAGCAAAACGCTTTTTTGTTACTTCGACCTACACGACCCCGCATTTGGTGCAAATCAGAAAGTCCAAAATTATTCGCATTGTTGATGAAAATGGTATTCGCATTAGGGACGTCCAAGCCACTTTCGATAATAGTCGTAGCGACCAAAACGTCAAAATCGCCGTTCATGAAAACCAACATCAATTCTTCGAGTTTCTTGCCGTCCATCTGTCCGTGACCAATTCCCACACGTGCTCCGGGAACCAATCGCTGGATCATTCCCGCGACTTCTTTGATGTTTTCAATCCGATTGTTTACAAAATAAACTTGTCCGTTTCGTTGAATTTCGTAGGAGACTGCATCCCGAATCAGTTCTTCAGAAAATCCCACCACATTGGTTTCAATCGGATAGCGATTGGGCGGAGGAGTGGTAATTACGGATAAATCACGAGCTGCCATCAATGAAAATTGTAAGGTTCTCGGAATGGGCGTTGCCGTTAAAGTGAGTGTGTCAATATTGGCCGAAATGGTTTTGAGTTTGTCTTTTACGTTTACGCCAAATTTCTGTTCCTCATCTACAATTAGCAAACCGAGATTTTTAAAAGCCACGTTTTTATTCACCAATTGATGGGTTCCAATAACGATATCCAATCTTCCTTCGGTTAAATCTTTAAGCGTTTGTGCTTTTTCTTTTGCAGTTCTGAACCGGTTGAGGTAACCTACCGTCACAGGCATGTCTTTCAATCGTTCCGAAAAAGTGCGGAAATGTTGGTACGCCAAAATTGTAGTTGGAACCAAAACAGCGACTTGTTTTCCATTATCGACCGCTTTAAACGCCGCGCGAATCGCCACTTCTGTTTTTCCAAAACCCACATCGCCACAAACCAGACGGTCCATCGGGCGGTCGCTTTCCATATCATTTTTTACATCTTGAGTGGCTTTTCCTTGGTCGGGCGTGTCTTCGTACATGAACGAACTTTCAAGTTCCATCTGTAAATAACTGTCCGGATTGTATTGAAATCCTTTTTCCAAGCGGCGTTTGGCATACAATTGAATCAAATTGAATGCAATATGTTTGACCCGAGCTTTGGTTTTTTGTTTTAAAACCTTCCAAGCATTCGAACCTAATTTGTAAATTTTGGGTGGCGTTCCGTCTTTTCCGTTGAATTTAGAAATCTTGTGCAACGAATGAATACTGACGTAAACAATGTCGTTATCAGCATACACCAATTTAATGGCTTCTTGTGTTTTGCCTTCGACTTGAATTTTTTGCAATCCACCAAATTTTCCAATTCCGTGATCGATGTGGGTTACATAATCGCCCACCGACAAGGTATTGAGTTCTTTTAATGTAATGGTTTGCTTTTTGGCATAGCCATTTTTGATGTGAAATTTATGGTAACGTTCGAAAATCTGGTGATCGGTATAACAGGCAATTTGCAACTCTTCGTCGATAAAGCCTTCGTACAACGGGAAAACAATGTTGTCATAACTTTGCGTTGCGTCTTTAAATTCATCTTCATTTAAAGCTGCAAAAATATCTTGAAAGCGATTGGCTTGTTGCAAATTAGAACTTAAAAGATAATTTTTTATACCGTTTGAATGATTTTCGTTGAGGTTATTATAAAGCAAATCAAATTGTTTATTGAACGACGGTTGCGGTTGGATGTGAAATTCAAAGGTTTTTTGTGTTCTAAAAATCGCTTTGTTTCCCAATTCCACCATTGTAAAATCCAGCGCTTTTTTAATAAAAGAAGCTTGGTTTAAATACAGGTCTTCGGGTTGAGCATGCTTAATTTCTTTTGAAAGTTTTTCGAATGCCACGCCTGCTTTTTCAAAAAATTTATCCAGTTTGCTAAACAAACCTTCCGTATTATGAATAAAAATGGTGGTTTTTGGGTTGATATAATCCAAAAAACTTTCCCTGTTTTCGGCAAAAAATTTATTTTCAACATTGGGAATGATGTTGATTTTCTTTTGTTTTTCGACCGAAAGTTGGGTTTCCACATCAAAACTTCGAATGCTTTCGACTTCGTTACCAAAAAATTCTATTCGATACGGATAATCATTTGAAAAAGAAAAAACATCTATAATTCCGCCACGAACCGAAAATTCTCCGGGTTCGGTAATAAAGTCTACCCGCTTAAATTCGTACTCGAACAAAACTTCGTTGATAAAATCAATCGAAATTTGGTCGCCTACGGATACTTTCAACGTGTTTTTGTCCAGTTCTTTTTTGGTAACCACTTTTTCAAAAAGTGCTTCAGGATAGGTAACTATTAAAGCGGGTTTTTTGCGGGAATTGATTCGGTTTAAAACTTCCGCTCGAAGCAAAATATTGGCATTATCGGTATCTTCAATTTGATACGGATTTCGGTAGGAACCTGGATAAAAAAGTACGTCCTGGTCGTTGATGAGTTGCTCTAAATCATTAAGATAATAAGCCGAAGCTTCTTTGTCGTCCAAAATCAACAGCATAGGCTGTTCGGTTTTAGAAAAAAGGGCTTGCGTGACAAAGGACAACGACGAGCCCACCAATCCCTTGATATGGATTTTTGTTTCGGCAACGTTAAGGGCTTGTGCAATCTGATTGATTTTGGCCGACTTTTCGTAGCGGTTTTGTACGGAACTTATTTTCTTACTCAATTGACAGGTAATATAGGTTTGGACGAAGGAATGGCTCGTGAGGTATCCAGCATTTTGATCATATCGGATTCTCCTTGTTCTAATGGAATTTTTTCTTTTCGCAAAATTTCTTGAAACTGTGCTTCTAAAGATTGCATACCTTTATTGATGTTTGGAATAATTCCGACCACTTTTTCTGCCGGAATTTTGTCTAAGTTGATGTATAAATCCAACGAGTGTACTTGCGAAACAATAATTGAAATTCTACTTTTTACTTGCGGATTGTTGAATTTCTCAGGAACATTATTATTCAATGCCTCTGCTTTTTTTGAAAGAGCAATTGCTTTTTTGCGAAAAGCATTAATGGACGATTTTGGTTTTTGCGACAGTTCGCGAGAAAAATCATTCCATTCGTTCCAATTTTTTAAAATACTTCGTACCTCTTCACTACCGGAAAAGGCATTAAAATTCCAACTTTTATTGATTTTTTCAAATAAGACCTCGGATTTTTCGACGTTTTTCAGCCGTTCTTTTTCCCGAATGGCATCTTCGTCTTGACAAGATAACAAGACCGTTAGCGGTACTAAAAAAAGTAAAAACTTGAATTTCATTCGAAAAAATTTAGAATACAAAGTTAAATAGGATATATTAATTAGTAGTTATGAATTGTGAATTATTAACTATTTACAGTTTCTGTTTTTTGTGTACGAAAACGTTATATTTGTTGCGAAAAAATAACACACCTGCTATATGTCAACTAAAATATTAATTATTGGAGCTTGTGGCCAAATTGGAACGGAACTTACCCAAAAACTCCGTCAGGAATATGGAACTGAGAATGTCATTGCTTCGGATATTCGAAAATTAAACATCGACGTTGTGAATTCGGGACCATTTGAAGTGATAAATGCTTTGGATTACAATCAAATTGAACATTTAATCGAGGTGCATCAGATTGATGAGGTATATTTGATGGCGGCTTTACTTTCGGCAACTGCTGAGAAAAATCCGGCATTTGCTTGGGATTTGAACATGAACAGCTTGTTTCACGTGCTAAATTTGGCGAAAGCCGGAAAAATAAAAAAAATCTTTTGGCCTTCGAGTATAGCTGTTTTTGGACCTACAACACCAAAAGAACAAACGCCCCAATATACCATTATGGAACCTTCAACGGTGTATGGCATTAGCAAACAATCGGGCGAAAGATGGTGCGAATACTACCACAATATTTACGGTGTTGATGTGAGAAGTATTCGTTATCCTGGTTTGATCAGTTGGTCGTCGCCTCCAGGTGGTGGAACAACGGATTATGCAGTGGATATTTATTACAAAGCGTTGAGTGATAAAAAATACGAATGTTTTTTATCAGAAGAAACAAAAATGCCGATGATGTATATGGATGATGCGATAAAAGCTACCATTCAAATTATGCAGGCGCCAAAGGAGGAAATTAAAATCAGGTCTTCTTATAATTTAGCTGCGATGAGTTTTACGCCAAAAGTAATTGCTGATGAAATTAAAAAGCACATTCCAGAATTTGAAATAACTTATAATCCTGATTTTAGACAAAAAATAGCCGACAGTTGGCCGGCAAGTATTGATGATAGTGCAGCACGGGCTGATTGGGGTTGGAACCATCAATTTAATTTAGAAAAAATGACGGTTGACATGCTCGAGCATCTTTCTAACAAATAAAAAAAATGCCATTCAAACTCAAATGAATGGCATTTATAAATTAAATCTGGATGGCTTTTTTTAAATATTATTGCGGATCTTGAACAATTGGAGCTCTTAACGATTCCAAAACAGCAACTACCTCACCGATGAGTGCTTGATCCGTTACACCATTTTTTCCTGCTGCAGCTCCCACGAAACCAATAAAACGGTCGTAATCAGCATCAGTAGATTTTGCACCCATTCTTGGGTTTTGAGCTGGATCATGAGCGGCAACCATTCCTAATCCGGAGTAAGTGTTTGTTGCTCCACCGCCTGTATTAGCAGCAAAGAAATCCGTTAGGTTTTTACTTAGAACGGCCACATTTGTTGCATTTGCAGGAGTTCCAAAAACCTCTCCGGCTAAAGGTGCAAAATGTGCTCCAAGATTTCCTTCATTTCCTGCTACAATATCTGCAACAATAAGTACCACTGTGGAATCCACAACAGATCGAAAACTCAAACGACCTTGCTCAATCATTTTAGAGGAATCGTTTGGATCAGTAACCATCGTTGTTCCACCCAATTTTTGGTAAAGGGTTTGTGGTTGTACTGGGGCTGCATCGTCATCCTTACACGATGTGAAGAACGCACTAGAACCAATAATCAGTGCACAAAGTGCGATTTTTGAAAACTTAGTCATAATAAAAGTATTTATAGTTAATTAAAAATTCGTTGGATTCCTCTTGAAAATTTGAAGCTGAAACTGTCTTCATCCATTACTGGACAAACAGAATTTGAGGCAAGTGCAGCGGGAACTAAATAACGTTCTGCTTTGTAATTTCCTTTGGCTATAAGTTGATTGTACACTTGTTCTGAATTTGCAATTTTGATGTCATGGTAATACACGACAACTTTTTTTTCAGCAAAAACGGCTGGGTTTTTTACTCCAGCAATACTTTTCATGTCACGATTTATTTGTTTTGCCATAACACTGTCAATGGGTTCTTTAAAATCAATCCGACTGATTTGTAATGTGGCATTGTCATATTCCACCGGTTTTGCGGTTGCAATATGAACCACTAATACTATAAATAGCACTAAAAAAATCCCTAAAATGCTGCCAAGAGCGATTTTTACGTTCTTATTTACTTTCATATGTAGATATTTATTGTTTTTTTATTGGTCTCCCGATAGCTATCGGGAGTAATTGCTTCGCCTATTCGTCACGATAATTATCGGGACTCGGGTCGCATATCTTCATTGGTGTTTGCGACCAATTTTAGGTCATGCTCATTTCATAATTTTATGTATTTTGTTTGTAAATTGGTTTTATAATCTGATATACGGTGTGTTTTACATCTTGGTTTTATAAAGTTTTCTAGAAATGTTATTTTTACAGTTATTTAGAAGAGTTTTAAATAATTTGCTGTACAAATCCAACTTTTAAAAATGTACATAAGTTAGTTGTCCCACAAGGCCTTTTTTGACCTTGTGGGTATTGCTTTAAAATCACAACTCCTGCAAGGTTTCTAAAACCTTGCAGGAGTTGTAGTGCCGATATGGATAGAAGTATATTACATCGCGATTCTTGAGATCATTCGTGCGTTTTATCAGAGGTTTTCCGACAATCGAAAACCTGAATAGTTACTAAAATTACTTTCGCAGTTGATTCATCAACTTGTCATCCGTAGTTTTTTTCAGCTCAATGACCTCTTTTGATAAATCATTTGGGATGGTCATGGATAATACATAATGTGTAATTTTCCACTTATTTTCCACTTTTGTTAAAACACCTGATCCGCGACAAACTTTCATTTGGGTTTCGAGAAGCTCGTCAAACCAAGCGGTTTTCTGATCGGCAGAGAAATAAATGTTACGTTGCAACGCTTTAAAACTCCACGCTTTTCCTTTGTCAAAATGCGGTTTGGCGTAGGCTTGAAATTCTTTTTTGTTCCAATTTTCACTTGCGTCTGTTCCTATAAAAATGGACTCGTCCGCCATTAAATCGAAATAGTTTTGATAGTTAGCAGTTGCTGCAGCTGCATGCCACGCGTCCATCACTTTATTGATTTCCAATTCGGCGGCAGCTTTTTTTTGAGCTGGACTCGAAAAGGTGGTCAATACAATTAGTACTAAAAAGTAGGGAGGCTTCATATATTTCAGAAAATTAGAAATGGTTCTGTAAATGTAGTAATTTTACATAGCAAAAGAAAAGCGAAAAGATGAAGCGAAAATATATAATCATTGGTGTTGCCGTATTTGTTGTACTAACTTTGTTGGTTGCTTTACAATGCAAAGCAAAGCGAATGCCTGTTGTGGTTGACCTCGAACTGAAATTGGACCAACCCGATCCTGCCTTAAAACCATTTGACAGTACATTGGTGGCTCCTTTTTTTGAAAAACATAAAGAACTCAATGATTATAAAGAGGATGTGATGTTGGTGTATCGCAACCATAAATTCAATTATTTGTGGCACGATAGCAAAGGCCGAAAAGAAACTGCTGAGGTTTTGTACAGTCGAATCAACTCTATTTCGGCGGAGGGAATTTTTCAAGAAGTACCCTATAAACTCGAATTTGACGCACTTTTAGCTGAAAGTTTAGCAACAGATTTAACCAAGGAATTGATGCTTACCTCGCTTTATTTTTTTTATACGGATAAAGTTTTAGCCGGAATTGACCAAAAGAAGCGGGAAGAAATGGGTTGGTTTTTAGAACGCGAATCGAGTTCGTATGTCAGTTATTTGGATACGCTTTTGGCCAATCCGGGACTGGTAAACATAGAAACGCAGTTAAACAAACAATATTATTTACTAAAAAATGCGTTGAAAAAATACCAAGATATTGCTGGTCTTGGAGGATGGGATTCAATTCCACTACCCGAAAACTTTAAGAGTTTGAAACCAAGAGACAGTTCGGAGTTGATTCTAGCGATTCGAAAACGGCTTTTTATAACAGGTGATTTGAAGGAAGATTCGGGCAGCTCTGTTTTTGACGAAAGTCTGAGTAAGGGAATTTCTGTCTTTCAACAACGACATGGTTTTATTGTGGATCAAGCCATTGGCAAAAAAACCATTGGTGCGATGAATGTTTCGGTCGCCGATCGGATTAAAACAATAATGATCAATATGGAACGATGCCGTTGGATTTCGCCAAATGTTTCTAAGGAAAAAGAGTACATTGTAGTAAATATTCCTGCCTACAAACTTACATATATTAAAAACGATTCGATTGCCTTACAATCCGATGTTGTGGTGGGAACCACGATAAACCAAACGGTTATTTTTAGCGGTAAAATGAAGTACATTGTGTTTAGTCCGTACTGGAATATTCCGCAAAGTATCATTAAAAAAGAGGTAATTCCAGGAATCCAAAAAAACAGCAATTATTTGGCAAATCACAATATGGAATGGAACAAAGGTCTTGTTCGGCAGAAACCCGGCGTTCGCAATTCTTTGGGTTTGGTAAAATTTTTATTCCCAAATAGCAACAATATTTATTTACACGATACGCCTTCCAAAAGTTTATTTCAACGAGAAAGCCGTGCCTTTAGTCACGGTTGTATCCGTGTGGCAAAACCGAAAGAATTGGCACAAGCAATTTTAGCAAACGATCCGAAATGGAATTCCGAGAAAATTGACTGGGCAATGAACAAAGGCTCAGAAACGTGGTACACGATTAAAAATGAAATTCCGGTTTACATTGGTTATTTTACCGCTTGGATGGATCGAAATGGGAATCTCAATTTTTATAACGATGTTTACAATCGCGACGGGCAATTGGTCAGTTTTTTGACTAAAAAGCAATAAATACCGTTGGCAGTTCCAATAAATAGAAAAGACATTCGAAAAGATAGCTGACTCCAAAAGTTAGATTCCGAGAAAAACGGTCGAGAAAAAAAGAAGAAAAAAGTCATTTAAATAAAGACGTTATTTTTGTTAGTGGCTTTTTTATTTTTAACAACATACAAGCCTAAAGAAATTCCGGCAATGAGTAACAACGTTATCGAAGCATTAATGGGTACACACGGGTCTTCTCCAGCGAGACATTCATTGATGCAATTTGTATATGCTTCACTTGGTTGTTGGCCTTCTTGTGGCTCCAATCCAACACAACAATCGCAAGGTGGTGCTGGTGGTCCTTGAGCAAATGCTGGAATTATGCAAAACAAGCTTAATAGTAAAACCAAAAAAAACTTCTTCATATCAATTTTCATAGACCGTAAAAATATAGAATTATAATCAATACCAAAAAAAATTCATTGTTAATTGTTGATTTCGTAATACTTATCTTTACTGATGCAAATTTTAAAAATAAGCTCTTAATTGGATACTTCCTGTATGAATTGCCGGACTGGTTTCGCTTTTTCGACCTTGGTAATTTAAGTTGATATCAAGAAATTGGGTCAAATTCTTCTGAATCAGTAAGCGCCAGGTCAAATTTTCGCCTACTTGCAAGCCTTCCAACATCTGAAAGGCCACAGGCGACAGTTCGTTTCCTTCAAATTTATTTTGGAACAACGAAATTTCGCCATTCATCGTAAACTGCTTTTTCCCCGAATAGGTAAACGAACTTCCAAACCGATTTTGCTCTAAGGAAGCGCGCGTTTCAAGGGTGTTGTTCTTACTCTGATATTCATAAAACACGTCCCAACTCGTGCTTTTTGAAAACAAATAAGTCAGTTTAGGGACAATTTGAAATCCGTCAATTTCATAATTCTTAGCGGCAAAACTCTCGGAAGCCAACGATGTTGCAATTGTTTTTCCAGCCAAATTTAGAAGCCAGCTTTTTCCGTACAAATGCAAATACTGCAACTGATGCGAGTTGTTTTTATTTTCTTGAGAACCTACGGATAACAAATTTTTAATACGGCTGTTTAAATAAGTATAGGTAACCGAATGTTTCTGTTTGCCGCGGTTGTAAAACAAACTGTTTCGAAAATTGGTATTCAGTCCCAACAAATTTTCATCGCTCGACGAAAACGGATTTAAGTCGAAATTGCCACCGCTCCGCCGAATTTTTCGTTCGGTTAAATAGGAAGTTTGGTTGTAAAAATAGGACAATATTTTTTTCAAACCCGAATCTTTTTGCCACGACACTGGGTTTAAAGTGATGGATTGCGAAAACCTATTTTGGTGTGTTCGCTCAAAAACCTGATTGGGCAAAAACACCCTAAGAAACTTGGCCTGATCGGGAAAAGGCGCCACTTCAAATTCTTCTAAATCCTGAATTCCGTTTAAATTATAGTCGTTCCACATGTAAACGCCTTGCCCGGGTTCGACTTCTAAATAGGTAAATTCCTGTCGAGCAATCGATCCCGAAGTGTTTTCATAACTCGTCGAAAATTGAATGAGTTGGTCAAAAAAACGGGTGTTGTAAAGCAATCGTGAATTGAGCGAAGGTTCATTTTCTCTCGTGTTTTCTTCGAAAAAAAGAGTCCTGTAATTGATGTAAACGCCCAGGTCGGTTCGTTCGTTTTGCACTAATTTTGACTTCAAATAATACGAATGCGAGGTATTCACTTTTTGTAAAATTCCGTTTTGCAAACTGTCGTTCACCCGATTCAAATAACCCATTTCAGCATACACTTTTGTCGAATCGCCTCTTCCAACAAATGCACCATATTCTGTAAATCGTTGACTCAAAGCCGAAAGCAAGCCGGTGCTTTTTGTTTTTTCCTGATTGTCTTCGATTTGAAGCGAACTTCCTACCCAATTTTTATTCCAGTGGTATTTCGCTTTGCTGTTATTCCGGATAAATTGCGAAGAAGAAACACTCCCATCGCTTTTGAGAAAACTACTGTTGCTTTGAATTGTCCAATTTTTTAAATTGAAAAAGGCGTTAACAACGTGGCGGTTTCCGGCAAATGATTCGCTGAAATTCAAATGCTCAAATTGATACGTCAAAATTCCTTTTTGTGGCAGTTGGAAGGTCATTCCCGAAATCAGCAAACTTTGATTGCCAACCGGGTTGGTCAAGTTCCAATCCCGATCAAATTCGATGGTAAAAAGGCGTTCTATGGTGCGAAATTCATTTTGGATGAATTGATAATTCGAAAAAAAATCGATATTCCATTTTTTAGCATAAAGCCGTTGTTTCAAGTTGATTTTTCCGGCAAGTCCTTGATTATCATCGTCGTCAATAGATGAAAACAAATTCAAGTCGTTGTTGCTCAAGCCAAGTTCAAAGTCAATATTGGTTTTTTCGGAAGGATTAAATGTTCCCGTCACGGCCGCAATCTGAATTTTTGTAGGCGGAATCAACGGAACTATTGGGTCGTAATTCCCTCTTTTTTCGCCATTTTCAGGAGCAATATATTCGTAAATTTTTCCCACTGCAGCGGCGTTTTTCAAGATATAATTGCCTTGTAAGTTGCCCACCAAACTAAACCGCACATTGTACAATACGTCGTCGGGATTGTTGGATTGCACGAAAATTTCTACGCCGTTTTCAATAACTTTCTTGTATAAAATTTTATTTTCTGAAAAAGAATCAATGAAAGCCGATGGAGCATTCATCAACGCCCGATTGTCTCCGGCATTGGCCAAAATTTGTGTTTGCTCTTCGGAAATGGATTGTTGCAAAGGCTGATTTTTTACGTCGTTTTCCGAATACAAATAGCCGCCGATACTCCATTTGTCCGTTTCGTGGTTGGCTCCCGCATAGGTTACAAATCGAGTGTAATTGCGATCCGAATATTGGTATTCGATGTTGATTCGCATCTCTGAAGTAATCGGAAATAGCGATGTAAAAACAATTTCGCCCGCATTGTAATCAATCGTATAATCATTGTTTTCACCTCGTTTCAGCAACACGCCGTTGACGTAAACGCGTTCGGAACCTGAAATTACCAATACAAACAATTCATTATTGGGCCCTCGAAGTTTGTAAGGGCCTTGATTGCCTTCTTCGCCCACAAACGTACTTTTGGTATATTGTCCGCGAACTAAGGCTGCTGCTGCAAAAATATTGGTTTTGGCCGACTCGGTACCAAACTGAAATTGCGTCGAAATTCCTTGCACCTTTTTGTTGAAATTCAAAAATTTAGAAGTTCGGTTTTCCAAAAACAAATCGCCTGCTCGAACATTCCAATTGGTACTGAAGAGTTCGATAAATATTTGGTCAAATTCATCGAGTTTTTGCGAATAACCGCCTTCTTGCAACGGAATGTTACTGTCTTGAATAGAAGCCCGAAGACTCACTTTATCGGATATCTTTCCGGTAATTTGTAAATCTAGATTCGAATTTACAACCGCATTTTGATTATTTCCCACTGTAATTCCTCGCGTGATGCTTCCTGAAGTCGACAAGCCATCAAAAGGAACAAAGCTCTTTTTATCGGCTTGCTCCACTTTAAAAAGAGCGCCTTTTTCATTAGAAACCACTCTTTTTTTATCGTAAATGGAATATTCCTGCGTTAGAAATTTCGGAAGCGCAAAGTAGCGAATCGTCAGCGTATCGGGTGCGTTATAATTTGGCGCAAAAAGTAAAGCCGATTTCTGAAAATCAATTTTGTAAAAACTTGGGTCGACAACTTGATTATTGCGATCTAAAATTTTAAAAAAAGTAGGATTGATACTTACCGAATCGATTAAAATGGTGTCGCGCAAAACCACGGTTTTCTTTGTTTTGTACAGCGACTCAATTTCCTGGGCGTGTACTCCCGAAAACCAAATCATCATCAAACCAATCAATACCTTTTTAATCATACACTTTATAACGCTCAGACTTCAAAAGTAGTGTGTTTTAAATCAACTACCGCCGTCGTTACCCGTCAATTTCTTTCGTAACCATTTGCAGCGTTTCGCGGCTTATTTGCTTTAGCAAAACATTTTTATTTTTTTCGATGGCCGTTTTCGACTTTTCGTCAAAATGGCGAATGGTGTACAGCGAAACATTTTCGTTGTACGAAACTTTAAATTTCTTGGCCAAAATGGTTTTTAAAGCCTCAAAATTCTTGTATTTGTCTTCTATACAAACCGAAAAACTGATAGCCGAGTTTTGAATCAAACTTACTTTCATTTTAAACTCGTGGAGTAATTTAAAAATTTCGCTGATGTTTTCTTCCATAATAAAAGAAAAATCAATCGAAGAAAGAGACAATAATAATTGTTCCCGTTTGATGATAAAACACGGCAAGTGCGGCTCTAAATCTGCCCCTTTAGAAACTTTTGTTCCGGGTAAAATCGGGTTTATAAAAGATTTTACCAAAAGCGGAATTTCTTTTTTCTGCAAAGGTTGCAACGTTTTCGGGTGGATTACCGTTGCACCATAAAACGCTAATTCAATCGCTTCCCGATACGAAATTTGGTTGAGCAATGTAGCATTTTCAAAGAATCTGGGATCGGCATTCATCACTCCAGGAACGTCTTTCCAAATCGTTACACTCTCGGCATTGAGGCAATAGGCAAAAATAGCTGCCGAATAATCAGATCCTTCACGACCTAATGTAGTAGTAAAATTATTGTCATCAGCACCAATAAATCCTTGTGTGATGTTGAGTATGTTTTTTTTAATCCCTTTGGAAATATTTTTTTGAGTAACTTCCCAATTCACGCCTGCATCGCGGTAATTACTGTCGGTTTTGACAAAATTTCGCACATCGACCCAGTTGTTTGGAATGTTTTGATGAGCAAAATAGTGACTCAAAATCGTACTCGAAATGAGTTCGCCCATCGAAACTATTTGATCGTACACAAAGCTGTAATTGGGCGATTTATTATGACTCAAAAAATAATCCAACTCTCGGAAAAGTTTGTTTACACTCTCAAAAACAGGATGGCTTTCATCGTCAAATAAATCAATGATTATCTGATTATGGTATTTTTTAACTTCCTGAACAGAAGCTTGGAGGGTTTTTGCTTTGTCAAAATAGTTTTTAATAACGAGTTCCAGCGCGTTAGTCGTTTTTCCCATCGCCGAAACCACGATCAATACATCATCAAAACCTACTTTTTGCAAAACGGCATGCACGTTTCGAACGCCATCAGCATCTTTCACGGACGCTCCTCCAAATTTAAATACTCTCATCTTACAATTCAATTTATTTTATTTGCTACAACTTTTTTATTTGGGCGTGACCCCGATGAAAAATCGGGGTCGGGCTGTCCGTTCCCGCTTTTTTTGAGCCCGCCTTTCAGGTCGGTCTCAAAAAAGAGCTCCACTTTCATCCCTCACGCAAACCCATTCCTGCACTTCCCGAAACAATCAACTCAAACAGAACATACTTTTTTATTCCAAATTTAGCATTTCCTGTCTAAAAAAACATGCAATCCTTTTTCGTCCATTTGGGCAACGAGCCAATCGTTGAAAACCACGGCTCCTGTTTTTTCATAAAACGAAATTGCAGGTGTGTTCCAGTCTAAAACGTTCCATTCTACCCGACGAACATTTTGTTTTACCGCCTCTTCCATAACCGCTTGATACAATTGCATCCCAATCCCGGAGCCTCGATACGATTCAGAAACAATCAAATCTTCCAAATGAATTGTTTTTCCTTTCCAAGTCGAATAACGGTTGTAAAAAAACGCCATTCCACGGATTTTACCGTCCACTTCTGCCACTAAAATCCGAAATAAAGGATGCAAACCAAAACCGTCTCTTTCTAAATCAGCCACCGTAACTTGAACCGCATCGGGCTGTTTTTCAAAAACGGCCAATTCAAGTATTAATTCCAATACATGAGGAAGGTCTTCAACAACAGCATTTCTGATTTTCATAGAGGAAATTTTATGCAAATATACAAATCGTAAAAACTATCTAACAAAAAGCATTGTGTAATCACAAAAGGGCAATCAATTGTAGCAATAAAACAGTCAATGGCTCTTATCGACTAATTTGAAGATTATTTGTTATAAAGTTGGTAGAGGCGGGAAGTATTTGCTACAATAGGTCCATCAATTTAACAGGATTTGATCTCCCTTTTTTTTGTAAAATAAGTTCTTGAAATTCTGAAAGCAACTATCTTACAAAAAATGCTTTTTTTTGACAAAAAATACGATATTTGCACGGAACAACTACAACGATTTCGATATGGAAGAACGCAACAAGACTTTAGGGGAATTTATTATTGAAAAGCAGGAAGAATTCAAGTATTCGTCGGGAGAATTATCTCGAATTATCAACTCTATTCGATTGGCGGCCAAAGTTGTAAATTATAAAGTAAATAAAGCGGGCTTGGTGGATATTGTTGGTGCCGCTGGAGAACAAAACATTCAAGGAGAAGACCAGCAAAAGTTGGATGTGTATGCCAATGAGATTTTTATTCAAACGCTAATTAATCGTGAGATTGTTTGCGGCATTGCTTCGGAAGAAAATGATGATTTCATTACAGTGCAAGGCAATGATAACGGACATAACAATAAATATGTCGTGTTGATGGACCCTTTGGACGGTTCGTCCAACATCGATGTGAATGTGTCGGTAGGAACTATTTTTTCGGTTTATAGACGCGTAACGCCAATTGGAACACCGGTTACTATTGACGATTTTTTACAACCCGGAATCAATCAAGTAGCTGCAGGTTACGTAATTTATGGCACTTCCACAATGCTTGTCTATACCACAGGTCATGGGGTAAATGGTTTTACGTTGAATCCAGCCATTGGTACTTTTTATCTTTCGCACCCGAATATGAAATTTGCAAAAGACGGTCATATATATAGTATTAACGAAGGAAATTATACCCATTTTCCGCAAGGCGTAAAGGATTACATCAAATATTGCCAAACAGATGATGGCGATCGTCCGTACACATCCCGTTACATTGGAAGTCTCGTGTCGGATATTCACAGAAACATGATTAAAGGCGGAATTTACATTTATCCTACAAGTGCCAAAGCGCCAAAGGGAAAATTACGATTATTGTACGAATGCAATCCGATGGCGTTCATTGCCGAACAAGCCGGTGGAAAAGCATCCGATGGCGTAGATCGGATTATGGAAATTGTGCCTACTGAGTTGCACCAACGTGTTCCTTTTTTCTGTGGAAGTTACAATATGGTCGAAAAAGCAGAGGAATTCATGCTAAAGGCCAAATTGAGTAAGTATTAATACCAACCAACCATAAACCACTAAAAAACCCATTTAAAAATTTTTAAATGGGTTTTTTTATAAATTTATTTTCTCAAAAGCTGTTCTCTTAAAAATATAATTTCAGATTGTAATGCTTCTATTAGTATTGCATTAGTCTCTTTATTTTCTTGATGAAAGTTTTCAATTTGTTGAAGATAACCCGTCGCATGGTCTTTAATGGTTTGATGCAACTCAATTTTAGACTTTATATCTAATAACGTAGCAGTATCAACTTCCAAAATTTGTGCAATTTTTAATAATTTTTCAACTGTCAGTTTCGTCTGATTGAACTCAATTTTTCTATAAGCAGCTACAGAAATATTTAATTCTGACACCATAACTTCATTTGTAAATCCCTTTTTATTACGAAATTCTTTTATATTTGTAAGGATTTTATCAACCATAATTAACGTTTTATTGCAAAAGTAATAAATTTGGCATTAAAAGTAATTATTTTGTTAAAAAAGTATTTTTTTATAATAATCAATCGGCCTAGCTTTGGGTTATAATCAGCAGATGCATATGCTATTATAAACAATGTATAATTTAAAACTTATTTATTATGAAAAATTTATTTTTTAGTGCAATCGCAATGATTGCTTTTAGTGCAACATCATTTGCACAGTGTGATGAACAATCTACTTTACTGACCACCGAATGTGGACAGACTTGTGTATCTGTTATGATACCGACGACAGGAATTCTTGAAGTTGACATTAGGAATATGATTAGTAGTAATAATACTATGAGGAGAAAACCCTCTTTAAGAGAACTCGTATCAATTTCACAAGCCATATGTTAAAGATTTATGAAAAAGATAGTATTATTTTTAGTAATCACAGTTGGATTCTCAAGCTTTTCTCAAGAAAAGACTAAAAAAAATGCAGATTTTTGGATGTCCTATCAAATGGACTACAAAAAGTTTGTATCTTCGGAAACAACACATACGGTTAATACTATTTTGATTATTAACAATCAAGGTTCATTATTTACTTTTGAACCAATGATGAACCTTGATAAAATTCAGCAAGAAAGAGCACTTACCGAGGCGGACGTTCTACTAAACATATCACCTTTTGATTGTCTCATAAAGATTAATGGTAATATTACTGAACATTATGAAGCGATTGGTAGTGATTCTTATAAATTTGAGGAGAAACTTGATTATGATTGGAAATTAATCAATCAAGATACATTAATTAAAGGATATTCCTGCAAAAAAGCGGTTCTCAACCATTTTGGTAGAGAGTGGATTGCGTGGTACACTTCAAAAATACCAGTATCCGCTGGGCCGTACAAATTTAACGGACTCCCCGGATTAATACTGGATATTAGAGATACCGGAGGTTTTTTTAAGTTCTCTATAAATGAAATAAAAACAGGTACTTTTGCTATTAATCCAAAAACTGAAAATTATTTTATAAACGAAGAAGGTAAACCTTTTGAAACGATAAAACCCGATGCGTTTTATGAAACGAGGATAAAGTTTTATCAATTAAGTTTGAATGAAAAATTACAATATATGAATCGTGGAAGCGATGCTGTGCCTACAGGTTTTATAGTAACAGGAATAAATGGTGAAAAAGTAAGGACAAACGCCAAACCTAAAGATAAAAGTTTTATTGAACGTTATCAATACTAGTGAAAAAATTGCTACAAATTAACATATTATTTTTTTTGGCACTCTTTCTCGGAGTGCCTTTTTTTGCTTCGGCTCAGCAGTATGAAATTCAAGGATTGATTAGGGATTCAGAACAAAAATCAATATCAAATGCTGTAATTCTTGCTAGTGATACTGAAAATGAGGCAAATATTTTGGCCTATAAGAGTTCAGATAACAATGGCAATTATAAATTAATTTTTAAAAACGATCTCAAATTAGACAGCTTATGGTTGATAGTTCGGCATATTTCTTATGAAATTATTCGTGTAAAAGTACCTATGAAAAGTATCAGCAAAGACTTTAATCTTGATTTAAAAGTCGAACAGCTTGAACAAGTTTTTATTAAAAGTCAAAAAATAGTTAATGTAAAAGGCGACACTATAACCTATGATGTTCAGGGATTAAAATCCAAAAAAGACTATACCATAGAAGAGGTTATTAATAGGATACCCGGAGTAACAATTGCTGAAAATGGTCAGATAAAATATCTTGACAAACCAATAAGTCATTTGTACATCAATGGTTCTGACTTGCTCGAAGGTCGCTATAACATTGCAACAAGGGGAATACCGGCCGATGCTGTTGAAAAAATTGATGTAATGCAAAAGCATAATCACAATCGCATTGATATTGGAAGAACTGAAAGTGACAAAGTTGCATTTAACTTAAAAATAAAAAAAGATGCAGGTTTAATTTTTGGCAGCATGAAAGCAGATGCTGGTTTGCCTTTTCTAACTGGACAATTAGATGCAACGCCAATTTATATCAAAAACCAATTTCAAAATATTAACAGTTTTAAATTAAATAACAATGGAAAAACCCTTCGAGATATTGGTAATGATTTGACAACAGGGAATGTAAATTTCGCAAACCTACAATTGGAGAAAATACCAGTACTTAAAGAACCAAATATAAATGGTGTGGGTCTATCAAGTAAATATTGGCTTGACAATGATTCTTATACTATTACTGATGACGGTCTGCATAAAATAAGTGAAACAAATTTGATAAAATGGAATATCAATTATAACAATGAGCTTGGTGGCATTGAGTCCAAATCTACCACTGAGTTTCTAACTAACAACGCAACAAGCGCTATTGTAAATCAAACAAGAAATCAGTTGAGGACACAAAACTTTAATGCAGGTGTGACTCAAGAAATTAATAAACGCAACTTGTACTTAAGAAATAGTACCAATTTTAGTGGTTTTAAAAATGCTGGTATAGAAAATATCATACTCAACAATAACAAAATAGTATCCTTGTTTAACAAAAATGAGATTCACTTTAATAATGCGACAAATTTCAAAACGCTACTCGGTAATGACCGTATAATTCAGGGAGGAATAATTGCAGAATTAGAACAAAAGTCGGAAAACTTGAATGTTGTGCCTCCAGTTTTTCAAAACTTAACTGAAAACAACTCCAATAAAGATGCTACAATACAAGATGTTTATGTAAAAAGATTAAATATAGGAGGTTTTTCTGATTATGCTTTTAAGATTATGAAATCAGACTGGAATTTAAGGCAGAATATAAGTTACAATGATTTTAATTTTGAAAGTAGTTTAAATCAAGTGCCAGAATTGCAGCAACAAAATTTTCCCTTTTCAAGTAATTTTGATTTCAATAAAATAGCAACCAGCACAAATCTTAATTGTAAATTTATTTTCGGAAAAATAAAAATTTATGGAAGTTTGTCAGCAGATTTTGTTTCGATAAACACTAAAGAAAACAACGATTTAAGTTTGACTTTAAATGATTCTTTTTTCTTTATGCAACCCAATCTTACTGCAATCTATACTATCAACTCTAAACTGATTTTGGGCACTTCTTATGCTAATAACAATACTATTTCTAATTTTTCAGAACTTTATACTCCCATTCTATTAACGACTTACAATACGGTGGCTCAAAATCCCCTGTTTATCAACACTATCAAAACACAAACATTTGCGCCGTTTTTAACTTACAGCAATATATTAAAAAGTTTTTTTTTAAGTGTGAACGGTAATTTGAATAATGCAATTTCAGGAGTAACTTTTTCCAGTCAGTTAAACGATGAAGGTTTTATGATAACTGAAATAATCAAACAGCCCAACACGTTAAAAAACTATAGCCTTTCTACTAGTATCAAAAAAGGATTTTTAGGTTCTTTCAATTCAACATTAACCTATTCTTATTTTGCATCACTGAATGACTTATTTTTCAATAATCAATTTATCACTGCAATCAATCGCCGTCAAAGTCTAAGCTTAAAGTTAATCTGGGACAGTGGAAAGTGGTTTAGTGTGGAATATGATTGCAGACTAAACTTTGGATCATCAAAATTTGAAGATAATCAAATCAAAAATTCATTACTATTTCAAACCGCGTCAATAGATTTTTATACAACTAAATCTTCAAGATTAAATTTTGGAATAGAGTCGTCTCGAACTACTGTTTCAACCAATAATAACATTGCTGAAAATACTTTATTTAGTACTTCTTATTTTTATAAAGTATCAAAAAAAATAAATTTAAATGCATCTTTGCTCAACATTTTTGACACACCATTTTTTACAACCACAAATAGCATGTCTAATTTTGTAAATAGTAATCAATTCTCCTTGAGGACAAGACAGTTTACGTTAGGTTTTACTTATTCCCTTTAATCATATTAATGCATATCCGTTTTTAATCATACTCCTGTAATACTTGCTATCACTAGTCTATCGAAGATTTTCTCACCAAAATATCTGCGATTTAGCTTATAAACAAACTCGT